>JBGAJB010000266.1:0-4986 GCA_044225155.1 Phycisphaerae bacterium
GCTTGGACCCGCGGCGGCGATGATCGACGACGCGCGCGCGAAACTCGCTGAAGCGCAGGCGCAGTCTGGGTGCAGGCGCAGGAGAGCCACAAGCTACGAACTCGAGGATATGACACGCCAAGACGCGCGCCGGACCGTCCATGAGACGCCCCCGCGCGGACACCGCGCGGGCAAAACGCCCTGGGCGTCGTTCTCATCTTGGCGATGCTGGTTTTGGGCGGCTTCGCGGCGGCGGCGCTCTTCCTGCGTTCGCCGCCGACCGATCCAGACACGCTTTGCCGCACCGACCGGCCCATCGCGGCGCATACGATCGTGCTGGTGGATTCCACCGACCGGCTGGAAACGCGACACCGGCGAAAGCTCCAGGCCGTCATGCGGTAAGAGCGCTCTCGCGGCTGCATCAATACGACCGCATCACGCTGATGCGGCTCAACTCACGCAGGCCGCAGGAGCCGACGATTCTCTTTTCGAAATGTCTGCCGCGGCCGCCCGAAATGGCTAATCCGCTGTTCGAGAACGCGCGCATCGCGCAAGAGCGCTGGGATGCAGACTTCGCCTCCGCACTTGACCGCGCGCTGCGAAGCGCAGCCTCCGGCGGACCGGAACCGTGCGTCGCCGATTCTGGCCGGCCTGCGCGCAGTCGCGGCGGATCCGGATTTCGGCGCCCAGATTCGCAGCGGCGGCTGATCCTGGTGTCCGATTTGCTGAGCATGATCCGGGCGGTTTCTCGCTTTACGTTTCGGATGCGAATTTTGCGTCCTGGCGCGCGCAGACCCCGAGCGGGCCCGCCGATTTATTGGGCGTCGACCTGCGCATCGTTCCAATCGACCGGCCGGATCATGCGGAGCGTCAAGCCGCTGCTTTGCAAAGCTTTTGGCCGGCGTATTTCGAGGCCGCAGCGGCCGACAGCGTGACCATCGATCCCGCGCCGTAAGCCTTTCTTCAGCTGCCGCGACTCACTTAATTTCAACTGTGGGCAGATGGAGAGATCGCCGATGGCGGCGAACACCTACAATTGGCAGGGCGCCAGCAATCGCTGGTACGAGTTCGACGTCGGCGCGCACAGCGCGACTGGGAGCCGGTCGGCGGCGTCTACATGTTCGTGAAGCCGAACGAGCCCAACGTTTACGAATGGGGCGGCCCGGTGTGCCTCTTCATCGCCAAGACGCACGACTTCTCGCAGACCTTGGCGCGTCACGAATGGTGGCAAGCCGCTCAGAATTTAGGGGGGCGGCCGAAATTCATCTGCTGGCGATCCGAGACGAGGAAGCCCGCGCGCGCGTGGAGAAGGACATCCTCGAAGCGCAAACACCAATCCTGAACCGCAACATGCTACGGCGCGTGGCCTAGGTACGCGCGGCGACCGCCATGCCCGGAAAATCCGAGAACACGCCGTCCACGCCGGCGGCATAGAAGGCGCGCAACTCCGCGTCGAGATCGCCATGCTGGCGCATATAGTCGGGCGCGCTGACGTCGCCGCGCCGGAGTTCGACCGGCAGGAAATAATTCTCGGCGCGGAAGGTCCATGCATGCACTTTGAGTCGCGCGATGTGGGCGTCGCGCACGAGGCCCGTCGGCGTCTGTGAGCGCCCCTCCGAGTCGCGCGGAATGATCATCGCCTTCTCGACTCCGATGCCTTCAGCGTACTCGCGGACTGCATCCAAGCCGCGACCGGTAATCATGTCCCGGTAGCTGACGCCGGGCGCCAGATCGAAAGGGCCGCCGTCGGCGGACATGAGCTGAATGCAGCGCCAGCGAATGGACGACATCTGCGCCAGCGTGCGCAAGGCGCCGACTTCGAAGCACTGGACGAACATCGCGTCCGCCGCGGCCTGTCCGCCGCCTGCGCGCACAGCATCGATGAACGCCGGGACAGGATCGAGCCCTTCTCCGCGCAGGAAAGTCGGATGCTTCAGCTCCGGATAGATGCCGACGCCAGCTTCCCGGGAAAGCGCCAATGCTTCCGCGAAAGTGGGGACCGTCTCCTGACCGTCATAGGCGGCGTTGCCGGGGCGGAGCTGCGGCAAACGCTCTTTCGCGCGCAGAGTCTTCAGTTCGGCCAGCGTGAAGTCTTCCACCCACCAGCCCGTCGCCGTGACGCCGTCCACCGTCTTTTGCTTGCGGCGATCGGCGAACTCGCGATGTGCGCCAACGTCGGTGGTGCCGCCGATTTCATTCTCGTGCCGACAAACCAGCACGTGATCCTTGGTCATAACCAAGTCGGGCTCGATGTAGTCCGCGCCCTGCTGTATCGCCAGGCGATATGAGGCGAGCGTGTGCTCCGGCCGCTCGCCGCTGGCGCCGCGATGGCCGATCACAACCGGGCGCTCGGATTCCTGCTCACCCATGTTCGCGCAACCCCCTAGCACTGTCGCTGCGATCAGCAGGTCGCGACGCCTCATACGCGCTCATCCTGCGGCGCGAGCTTCGTCATCGAAAGCCCAACGAAGAGCACGGCGCCATACGCCAGCAGCATCAAAGCGGCGAACGGTGTCTCCATCGATGGACTCATGTAGGGCATCACGACATCGAACTCGTGCACCACGACGGCGTCCAGCAGCATGCCGGGCAGCGCCAGGCCGATCGCTGCCTCGGCCTCATCGCCGGGCGCCTCTTTCAGCAGCTTCAGGCAAATGAAGGTGACGATGCCGGCAATGACCGGCGTCGCGACGAACGGAAGCAGCTCTTTGCCCGGCTCGAAAAACATGTGACCCGCGAACCTGAAGACGATCATCGAGATCAGCCACAGCACGAATCCCAAACCCATTGCGCGAATGATCATGGTCCCTCCGCCTCGCTCCCCAGGGCGAGCAGCGCCGCCACAGCCGACCTACGCTTATCGCCTGAGGTCGTCGATCCGAAATAGATTGCTTCGACTTCGGCAAAATGGCGCATGAGGGCGT
Source organism: Phycisphaerae bacterium (assembly GCA_044225155.1). GTDB lineage: Bacteria > Planctomycetota > Phycisphaerae > UBA1845 > Fen-1342 > CAYMBL01. The sequence continues at coordinate 2,904 of JBGAJB010000266.1, forward strand.
CCGTGTCCGCTCCCCGGCGCAGCAGGGCGACGATTGGCCAGACGTAATCGTCGTATTCGTCCTCAGGCAGACCCTCGGCGCCAACCGGATTCCAGACCGTCCGCAAGACCTCGCGCACCGCCTCGAAGTCGCGCTTCAGCGCCGCGCGGACCGGCCGGCTCACGCCTTCAGCATCTCGCGCGCGATGATCACCCGCATGATCTCGTTGGTGCCTTCCAGAATGCGGTGCACGCGGAGATCGCGAACGATGCGTTCGACCTCGTAATCCGCGAGATAGCCGTAGCCGCCATGCAGCTGCAGCGCCTGGTCGGCCACCTTGAACGCGGTGTCGGTGACGAAGGCGCTGCCATGGCGCAGAACTGGTCGCATCCGGCGCTCGCGTCGAGCTTCTGGGCGGCCTGGTGCAGAAGCGCGCGCGCCGCCGAGTCGGTCGCCATGTCCGCCAGCGTGAATCAACCAGTGTTCTGGAACTCAACGATCGCTTTGCTGAACTGTTTGCGTTCCTGCACGTATTGGGTCGCGCGATCGAGCGCATCTTGCGCGCCCCCGAGCGCGCAGGCGGCTGATTGAGCCGCCCGCCGTCAAGACCGCGCATGGCGTACTTGAAGCCCTCGCCTTCGGGGCCGATGCGGTTCTCGACCGGCACCTTGCAGTTCTCGAAATTGACGATCGCCGTCGGCTGTGCGCGCCACCCCATCTTGTTTTCGTTCTTTCCGAACGAAAGGCCGGGCGTCCCGTTTCGACCAGAACAGTTGAGATTCCTTCCGTCTCGTCGCCGGTGCGGCACATGAGAACGTAGAGATCGGAGAAGCCGGCGCCGGATATGAACGCCTTCGAGCCGTTGATCACGTATTGCGAGTTGCCGTCCGGCTTCGCCGTCGTGCGCAACGCGGCCGCATCCGACCCGGAGCTGGGCTCGGTCAGGCAATAAGACGCAATCGTCTCCATCGTCGTAAGTTTCGGCAACCATTTCTGACGCTGCTCTTCGTCGGCGAACGCATCGATCATCCACGAGCACATGTTGTGGATGGTCAAGAACGCCGCCGTCGAAATGCAGCCGCGCGAAAGAGTTCTTCGAAAATGAGCGTCGCATCGTGACGCGACAGCGCCGAACCGCCGACGTCCTCGCGCACATAGATGCCTGCGAAGCCGAGGCCGGCGAGTTCCTTCAGGACGTCGCGGTCGAGCCCCTCCTCCTCCCAACGCGCCGCGTTGGGGCGAAGCTTTTCCTGCGCATACGCGCGCGCGGTATCGACAATCATCTGTTGGTCTTCGTTCAGGTCGGCCATCGTTTCCTCGTTGGCCGCGTTATAGCCCGCTCGCGCGCGGGAACCAGTGCGTTCCCGCAAAGGAACCATCCGCGTGGCCGGAATGTTGTGCTCTGCCGGAACGGTTTCCATGCTGAGAACGATCGCGATCACGGTGGCTTCGGCCGCCATGCTCGACCTGGCCGCGTGCGGTCAAGGCGGCAGCGCCGAAAAAGCCGGCGAGAATGCCGATTCCGCCATCGAGAGGCGACGCAAGGTCAAGAAAATCTTGGCGATGGTCCATGGGCGCGCGCTCGGCGCGTCGACGAGGCCGGGCGCACCATCGACGATCCCGCGGACGCCGCGAGCGACGCCACCGACGGGCGCTCGTGCACCAATCCGCCCGGCCGCACCAATGACGACGCCGCCGACGCCGTCGGCAACAGCGTACCGACGGCAGTTCGCGGACAACCCTCCGCGCTCTGCGGAACTCCGCGGCGGAACTGTGTTGCTTACCGCCGCGTTTACGCAACCGACGGCGAGCAACGCCGGCGCCGTTTCGGACGGGACAATTCAGGAGAGTTCGCATGTTGAAATCATTGCTGGCCGCGGCCGCCGCCGCGTGTCTGATGGCTGCCTGCACGCAAGGCCCTAACGAAGAAAAGGGCGAGCAAGCCGATACCCAATACGAACAATCCACGACCGGCCAAACCGACATGGGCCAAGGCCCGAACGAAGAAGCCGGCGAAGCCATGGATGCTGGCCAGTCGACGGCCACGACCAGCGACACCTCGACCGCCACGACGACTCCGTAACGCGCGACGTTGCGCATGACC
>JBGAJB010000267.1:0-5236 GCA_044225155.1 Phycisphaerae bacterium
ACGCCGTCCTCGATCATCTTTGACGCGATCGACTTGTATTCGTGGCCGTTGTTGCCGGCGTAGCCAAGTTCATAGAGCGAGCCGTCGGCCAGGCGCAACTTGGTCGAACCCTGCACCGTTGCGACGTAGGCCTCGAATGGGTCTTTCAGCCACGCAATCTCATGGCCGCGAAGCATGCCACCGTGCTCAATCTCGGCCCGCGCCGGGTAGGGCCGCATGCTGCCGTCGGGCATCTTTTGGCCCAGTGCGTTGCCGTCTTCATCCTTCATCAGATCAGGCGGCAGCGAGTAGATCGGATAGCGAAACGGTCCCTCCTGCGTGCGCCGGCCGTCGAAGATCGGGCAGTAATAGCCGGTGAAAAACACGGTGCCGCCGCCGTCCCAGCCCTTGGACTTGTAGACCTCAAATCGTTCGCGGACGAGCGCATCGAGCTGCTCGCCGGAGCGAGCTTCGTGCAGCACGCGCAGGAATTCCTGCAACGTCGCGACGGCCCGCTCGTGTGTGATGTCGAGATACGGGAAGTATTTGCGGCTGGATGGTTTGCTCAGATACGTGAGGCTGTTTTGAATCGCCTCTTCGAGATAACCGCGATTCGCAAAGCCGCGCGAAAAGTCGGGATACTCCTCGGGCCCGATCTTGCGCAGCGCGACTTCACCCGGACCAAGCGGCCGGCTGTAGTCCTTCTTGCCCTTGGGTCGCCAGGGTTGCTGCTCGAGATTGCTGCAACCGTTGGGAAGCAGGAACGCGAACAAAAATGCGAGGGAGGCGATTCGACGCAGCGGCATGCACGGACTCCTTCCGTGGCGGATCATCCTGAAAGGGAACCGCGCGGCATTTTGCGGGGTGGGACGCGGCGCTACAAGTGGCGCTTCCGGCTCGATGGATTGCGCGGATGGAATCCCATGACGAAACACGGCCACATGCAGGCGGCGTAAGATCCGGCCATGCATGAGGCGGGCTTTGCGATGGGGAGCGATTTTCAGGGGGCGGCGCCGCGCATTCGGGTTTTGCCGCCCGCGCTCGTGAACCGCATCGCGGCCGGGGAGTGTGTCGAGCGGCCGGCCAGTGTCGTGAAGGAACTGGTGGAAAATGCGCTGGACTCCGGGGCGACGAAGATCGACGTCGTGATTCAGGACGGCGGGCGGGCGCTGATTCAGGTCAGCGACGACGGCGCGGGCATGTCGGCCGAAGATTTGCCGCTGGCGATTCATCCGCACGCGACCAGCAAGATTCGCGATGATGACGATCTGTTCAACATCCAGACGATGGGGTTTCGCGGCGAGGCGCTGGCCAGCATCGGCTCGGTTGCGCGGCTGACGATCACGTCGCGCCGGCGCGAGAGCGATGTCGCTTGGTCGATCCAGGTTGACGCCGGAGCGGCGACCGCTCCGACGCCGTGCAATGCTCCGCCGGGAACGACGGTGCAGGTGCGGGACTTGTTCCACTGCGTTCCCGCGCGGCGAAAGTTTTTGAAGACGACCGCGACGGAGAGCGGTCATGTGGGCGAGCAGATGGCGCGGATCGCGCTGGCTTACCCGCATGTGGCGTTCACCCTGCGCAGCGACAAGCGACTGACACACGACCTGCCGGTAACTGACTCCCGTCAGCAGCGCATCAGCGATTTCTTCGGCCCCGAACTGGGCGACGTGTTGATTCCGATTGAGCGGCTGACCGGCGACGTGCGGGTTGCGGGTCTGGTCGTGCCGCCGCAGGAGGCGCGCGGATCCAGCAAATGGGAATACGTGTTCGTGAACGGACGCTATGTGCGCGATCGTTTTGTGTCGCACGCGGTGCGCGAGGCGTATCGCAGCCTGGTCGATCCATCGAAATATCCGGTCGCGTTTCTGTGGATTGAGCTGCCGCCGGACCAGGTCGACGTGAACGTCCACCCGAGCAAGATCGAGGTACGGTGGCGCGATTCGAATTTCGTGCACGCCCAGGTGCTGGCGGCGATCCGCGAGCAGTTTCTGATGCGCAAGCTCGATCATCGTTTTCGTGCGCCGGGCGAATCGGATGGCGACGCGGAGCGCGAACGCGTGCGGCAGGCGATGGTCGATTTTTTCCGCGGCGGAGGCGCGGCCGCCGCGGCGCGCGAAGCACGGACGCCGTATCTGCCCGCGGCAAGTGAGCGCTTCGAAGCGCACCAATCTTCCTCCGAATTCGCGGCATCACCGGCGACGGCGGATCGTTCCTTCCAAACCCGCACCACGCCTGACGGCGGGCCGGTCGATCGATCCAGCGAGTTTGAGCCGCACGTGATTCCCGCTGGGCCGCAGATTTCGCCGGCGGTACCCACCGAGCCGGTGGAGGCGTCTTCCGGTGCGGCCGCGTGGCGCGCGCCGCTGGCAGCGCTGCAAGTTCACAACACCTATCTCGTCGTACAAACAGCCGACGGCATCATGTTGATCGATCAACATGCCTTGCACGAGCGCATTCTCTATGAGCAGCTTCGGCGCCGCATCGCCGAGCGGGCGCTGGAATCGCAGCGGCTGCTTCTGCCGGAGGCGGTTTCGGTGCCGCCGGACCGCATGGAGGCACTCGAGTCGCACGCGGAAACGCTGGCGCGACTGGGGATCGAGCTTACGCAATCAGGACCGCAATCCGTCACGCTGCACGCGTTTCCCAGTTTTCTGCATCGCATCGATCGTGGCCGTTTTGTCCGCGATTTGTTGGACCTGCTCGCGCAGCCCGGCGTGCGCCCGGCGGCCGACACGTTGCTGCACAAGCTGCTGGACATGATGGCTTGCAAGGCAGCGGTGAAAGCGGGCGACCCGCTCACGACGGATGAAATCGCAGCGCTGCTCGCGCAGCGCGAGACGGCCGAGCGCAGCAGTCATTGCCCGCACGGGCGGCCAACGACGATTCATTTCACCTTGCTGGATCTCGAAAAGATGTTTCGGCGGCGGTAGGGGCGCGCGGCACCGGGCACGGTGCACCGCGTCCGAACGGCCTGAGAGCGCCGAAGCGTCGCAAGGGACTACTGCGGCTCCTCGGCCGCCACCCACTGCACTTCGTGCGTTCCGTCGATGATCAAATTTTCCTGGCCGTTCGTCGCCGGCAGCAGTTTCATGGTTCGTGCAAGCGAACCAACCGACCGCTGGGTCTGCTTGTTTGACGGGCAGATCGAACAGGCGGGTAGGGACTACTTCTGGCGGTAAACGATGCGGCCGCGTGAGATCGTAGGGGGAGAGCTCGACGGTGACGCGATCGCCGGGAAGGATACGGATGAAGTTCTTCCGCATTTTTCCGGAGACGTGCGCGAGCACTTCGTGCTTGTTCTGGCCGACTTCGGCCTCAACCAGGAAAAAGCGCATTCGGCAGCGCCTTCACAACGACGGCTTCCATCTGTATTGCGTCTTGACTCGCCAAAAAAAACCTCCAGGCGACAGTTCGCCCAATACTGATCGAATTCGATTCACACAACCTTCGGATTGCGCGATCGAGGCTCGCACAGCCGCTTCGGGCGCGAATGCGAGTAGGGCACAGTGTATTCAGCTATGGAAATCGGGTCAATTCAGGGGTCAGCTTTGGTTTTCGGATTCGCGTCGCGCCGGCTCGAAATCGGGCGGTCGCATTGCATATTGTGGATAGCGGCGCGACAGCTTTTCAGATTCGTTCGACGCGCCGGCATTTATCGGATCGGGCATGGCGACGAGCTGGGCGTCAAATCTGCGCGAACGGCGGCACGAGACGCGGCATCCGGCGCTGACGGAGAAGCCGTCCATTCTCGGACGGGCGGTGCAGCGCGCCGCCGTGGGCTGTGCCATTCTGCTGGTCGCCTATGGCACGCTCGGACCGGTGGCGGAGTCGTCGCAGCCTTGGATTCGCTCGGTCTCGGACTGGCGCTGGATTCCGCCGGCGCGCGGCACAAACCTGAACGATGTCGTGACGAACCTGGCGGTGTATGTGCCGGTCGGGGCGGCCTTGTGTCTGCTCGCGCGGCGGCGCGGGTCGGCGTGGTGTGGGCCTTTCGTCGGCGTGCTGGGGGCGGGGCTGTTGAGCTGGGCGACGGAGTTTTTGCAGCAGTTCCAACCGGCGCGGGTTTCGAGTGCCACGGACGTAATGATCAACATTGCGGCCGCGTCGGCCGGGGTTGTGGTCGCGGCGCCGGCACAGCGCGCGCTGCGCCGGATCCATGGGCTGGCTTTCGTCGTTTCACAGAATTACGCAGATGCGCTGCTCGCCGGGATTGCACTTTTCGCGACGAGCTCGAGCATGACGGCTCCCTGGTCGCTGCATCGCCCGCGCTTCGATTTCAGTCTGGGGAGCGGGGCGGCGGCCGGCGAGCTGGCGGCGTTTGCGTTTTTTGCCGCCCTGGGAATCTTGGTCGCACGGGGTGTGCGAGCCGCGCGGGATCGCGTTCGTCAGGCTGCGTTGGCGTCGATCCTCGGAATTACGTGCTTCGCGGGATTAATCGAAATTGTGCAGTGTGTTTTCGCCGGGCATACGTGCGGGCTGCGGGATTTCGTCTGGGAGTGCCTCGGTGGCGTGTGCGGCGTCGCGCTGGCGGAGATCGGTCTTCGGCGGGGACGCGGGTCGCTTGCGGCGCCCGTATGCGTGGCGGGGGCAATTTTTCTCGTTGGGATGCTGCTCGCAGAAACAGCGTCGATGCGGCTACATTCGCCGCGCATCCTGTGGATTCCGCTCTACGCCGAGTTCAATCGGGCATTTTCGGCAGCCGCGTCCGATATGTTTCAGGCCGTCGTGCTGTCATTCTGCGTGGCGCTGGCCGTCGTCCGCGCGTTGGGCCGTCGGGCCACGGCCCCGCTTCTGCTGCTCATGATTTCGGCGTCCGTGGCCAGCGAACTCTTTCGCGCCTTGTTTCAAGGGCATGCGGCGTCGACCACCGCGCCGTTGCTCGCGGCCGTCGGATGGCTGCTGGCGGTGCGGCTCGATGACAGTTTGCGGCCCGTTCGCGCAGCCGCTGCGCGAAGCGCCGACGCTGCGCCATCGTCCGCTATTTCGAGCGCTCCGATCGTCAGACCGATATGAACTCCGTGGCCGCGCGCATTCCCGCGTGCACCACGAGAGGCGACGATGCGCATCGGACTCGATGCCCGGACGATGTTTGCTCCGCAAGCGCGCGGCACGGGACGCACCCTGCGCGACGTGCTGCGCCGGCTGAGCGCAGCATCTCCCGGCGACACCTATCTGCTCTATCACCGTCGCGAACGGTGCGCCGCGCATGACGGCGATGGCCGCGATTGGCTGCGCGGCGAGAACGTGATCGCGCGCC
>JBGAJB010000268.1:0-4646 GCA_044225155.1 Phycisphaerae bacterium
CGGAAAGGCTTGCTCAAGCGTTCGCGGCACAAGGCACGCTCTTTGCGACTTAGCGAGGAGTTCGACTTCCCCGATGAGCGCGCCACCCGGCTGCCGCTCGTCGGGCGGATCGCGGCCGGTCGGCCGATCGAGGCCATTGAGGACCGCGAGGTGCTCGACCTGGAAGAAATGTTCGTCACACCGGGCGAGACCTATGTACTGCGCGTCCGGGGCGACAGCATGATCGGCGACCACATCTGCGACGGCGATTTTGTCATCGTTGAGAAGCGCTCGACCGTTCGCGATGGTGAGACGGTGGTCGCCCTCGTCGATGGCGAGGATGCCACGTTGAAACGCTTCTACCGCACGCCCAACGGGGTACGCCTGGAGGCGCGCAATCCAGCCTATGAGCCGATCATCAGCCCCAACATCACCGTCCAAGGCGTCGTGGTCGGCGTATTGCGGCGATATGGGACGACTGTGCGTTAGGCGAGCTTTGATCGAGTCCGCGCGATTGCAGTGTCCTGGTGACGCGTTTCGTTCTCGGTTTTGAATGCGGCTTGAGCGTCAGGTCTGCGTCGACCGGCGATGTTGGCTCGGTTGTCCTCAGCTCACACCGCTGATCTGGGTGACCGCAGTCTACGTCGCGGACGGCGCGTGCATCGCAGTGCGCATCGCCATCGCCTATCGCGTCCTGCGCCAAACTCGGCGATTGTTGCCGGCAGTTGCCGCCTTTGGGCCGGTTATTTCAGCAGAAACACTTCGACAAGCTTTTCTCCGATTCCGATCAGCGCGGCGCCGGCGATCACGCCGGCACAGATCGGCTCCTGCGTTTCAACCCAGAGCTTGTGAGCCGTGGTTTCGGGGCGCTTGCCGTAGATCCGATTCATCAGCCAGAAAAAGAAGGCCCCGGCGAACATGGCCATGGTCGAGTCCGGCGGGACGACCACGCCCAGGCCGATCGCGAGCGCGGAAATCGGAAACCCGTTGCGGGTAACGATCCGCAGGACTTCAAAGACCAGACCGACGACCGCCGCGATTCCCATCGACCAGAGAATCGACGGCGTGAGCAGCGTGTGTCCGGTGGTCCCGCCGAAGACCGACGTCACCAGATCGGACACGCCCTTCCACTGCACGGCCGCGGGAAAGCTGAATTTCTCGGTAACCATCGATGATTCAACCGAGTCTCCCGCGGAATAGTTGGACAGGAAGAGCAGGAAGAAAAGCGGCGTCGAGGCGATCGCACCCGCCAGGATTCCGATGGTGTGGCCGATGGCCTGCTGCCGCGGCTTGGCGCCGAGCATGTAGCCGGGCTTGATGTCCATCAGCAGGTTGGATGCGTTTGATGCGACCTCGACGCACATCACGCCGGTCATCAGGTTGGTGGGCGGGTGGTTCGGCGCGAGCGCGCCGAACGTGAACTGCGGAATCTTCGAGAGCGATCCGGTCGGCGTAATGCTTGTCAGAGCGGTGCTGCTCGCGGCGATCAGCGTCAGGAAAATGATCATCGGAATCGCGAGCGCGCCGAGAATCCAACTGACACCGAACCATTCGTGCGCCATCCAAACGCCGACGGCGCCGACGATCGGCAGGCCGACCCACGAGATCCAGAGCGGGAGTTCGATGTGTCCCAGCGTGTCCTTGGCGGCCGCCTTCGCGCCGCGCCCGGCAAGCAGACGAAACGCTTCGACAAACACTTGCGGCTTCGCAAAAAGCGATACGAGCGAGGCCACCACCATGATCGAGATGCCCCACCAAAGCGCCCAATTATTGAGAATCCACGCGCGGCCAAACTCAGCGTCCCCGGCAGCCAGCGTGCCGGATTTCGGCGCGATTTCGCCCATGGAAATCATCAGCGGCGCGATCAGTGCGAAATTCACGAGCATGCCGAGCATCATGCTGCCGGCCGTTCGGATGCCCATCAGACCGCCCGCGCCGATCATCGCCAGGTCGAGTGAGGGATTCAGCGCGAGCTGCTGCATGGGGACGCCCATGATGCTCGGCGTCAGCCCGCGATGCCTGAGCCACTCGAACACGAAATCGCAGTCGCCCGGCATGTGCCAGGTCTTCGCGATCTGGTCCTTGAAGTTCTTCAACACATCGGCGAAGCGCGACCCGCTGCGGACCATCAGAAACAGGACGTGCAGCACTTGCAGATAAGCGGCGGACATCAGAAAGGTCAGGCCGCCAGAGAGCAAGCTGGCCAGAACCAGCGCCTTGGCCTTGAACATCCCCACGGCGGCGGCCGACGTGTAGAGCGCGTCCAATACGACGCCGCACGCGCGGCCCTCCGGGAACGGCTGCTGTTCGTCATTGATGAAGCGGCGTTTCATCGGAAATGCAACGAGCACGCCCATGATCGACAGCACGACGTTGAACGCCAGCATGTGCTGCCAGGACATGGGCTCGTTTTGAACCCACATGTAAGCCGTCATGCCCGAGATCAGCGGCCCGGTCATGTAGCCGGCCGCGGTCGCGATCGACTGCGTGCAGTTGTTTTCGAGGATCGACATGTCGCGCAGACCGATGCGGGCCATGACGCGATACATGGCGAAGGCGAGAATGACGGAAGTCAGGCCGACGCCGAGCGTCCAGCCGGTCTTCGCCCCGACGTAGAGATTCGTGGCGGAGAGGACGCCGCCGAGGAGAAAGCCGGTGATCGTGGCCCGCAGCGTGAGCTGCGGCATGTCGCCGCGATAAAGATTCTCGAGCCACCAGCGATCCTTCTGCTCGCGGGTCCAAGTACGAATCTGCTCGTCCGTGAGTTGCGGAATCGCCATCGACACCTCGTTGGTTGGATTGCCGAGTCGGCGAAGGTTAGTCGGCCAGGCGCGAATTCGCACGGTAATTATCGACGATTTTTCGACGGTGCGGCGCGCTGCACCGTTGTCGGCCAGGACGTTAGAGTTCTCGGCATGTGGCAGGCCTTGCTGGTCGCGATCGGCGGAGCGCTCGGATCGCTGATGCGCTTCTTCGCGGCGCGGGTGGCGAACGCACTCTGGGAGCGACACTTCTCTCCGCCGCTGCCGGTCGGAACGCTGCTCGTGAACGTGGTCGGCTCGGCCGCGATCGGCGCGCTGGCGGGTTGGTTTCCGCGGAGCGGGCTGACGCCGGAGCTACGTGTCGCGCTGACGGTCGGCCTGCTGGGCGGATTTACGACATTTTCCGCGTATTCGTATGAAAGTATCGCGCTCTTCAACGATCGCTTGCGCGGCCTGGCGCTGCTGAACATCGTGCTCAACAATGCGCTCTCGCTGAGTGCGGCATGGATCGCTTATCGATGGACGGTGAGGCCGTGAGTCGAAACTGGATGCCGAAGATCGCGAGCGCGCTGCTGGCGATTGTTCTCGCCGGCTGTGACCGCGCCCCCGCGCCTGGCGCAGGCTCGGGTGCGTCAAACGCTGCAACGCAGTCGGCCGCCACGTCCAATCATGAGCCGAGCACAAGGGAAGATGCCGCGCCAAGTGCCTGGCCGGATTTCGAAAAATGGGCCGTGGAACGTTTGCAGCGATTTCCAGCGCCGGTGCCGTTGCCGGAGCCGAAGATTCCGGATTCGAAGTGGTGGATCAAGCGGCTCAGCAGCGAAACCATGCTGAATTCCGCGAAGCTGGAGCACGGCTGGAAACCCGAGGCGACCCGGGCGGAGGCGCTGGCACAACTCGGGCCGTTCCGCAGCGATCAACGCGGGCCGAATTTCGCGGCGCAGCGCCTGCCCGGCGGCGTACCCGGCGGCGGCGATGCGTTTCTCCTCTGGCTGCGCGGCTTTCACGTTGAGCGCGAGGCGGTCGGCGCGCTTGAAGTGGAACTCGTCACGCCGTTTGGACGCGAAGTGACGCTCAAGTGGGGCCGGGCCGGCGAGCTGACGCTGCCGATTTCGTCAAACAGCGCTCCCTACACGCTGCGCGTCCTGACCGACGGCTTTGCCGAATGGACCGGCGCGCTGGAGCAGATGCAGTTCGTCATCAACGACGCCGGCTCGCAGCCGGTAGAGCTGCGCTCGCTGCGATTCCTGCCGCATACAAGCTCATTTCCCGAGCCGATCAACGTCGCGCGCGTGCGGCTCGGCACGGAAATTCGCACGACGCTCTACGCGCACACCCCAAGCCGCATCAGCTATCCGAGCGTCGCGCTTCCGGCCAAGGCAGTCCTGCAGGTCGGCCTAGGCGTCGCGGGCACCGCGAACACGGGCGCCGCGTCCGCCCCTGCGGGCGAATCCGGTAGCGTGCGATTCGAAATCATCGTCGCCGCTGACGGCAAAAAAGAGACGGTGCTCGACAAGCGATTCTCCGCGGATGATCACTGGCACGACGAAGAGATCTCGCTGGAGCGGTTCGGCGGAAAGAGCGTGCAGATCATTCTCCACGCCGTCGGCGCAACGCCGCAGGCCGTGGCGTTTTGGGCGAATCCCATGCTCTACGAGCCGGTGCCGGATGCGCCGGTCGTCGTGCTCTACCTGATCGACACGCTGTCGGCCGAGCACTTGCAGCTTTACGGCTACGAGCGCGACACGGCCCCGAATCTCACCAAGCTCGCGAAGGAGAACGCGTGGTTCGAGCCGGCGTTCTCGAATGCGCCGCGCACGATCGAGTCGATCCCCGACATGATGCTGAGCATGCCGACCGAGCGGCACGGCGTGCATCAGAACTCAACCATGGCCGCGCCGGAGC
>JBGAJB010000269.1:0-4634 GCA_044225155.1 Phycisphaerae bacterium
CGTCGCAAAGGCACGCAGCACGCCGTCGCGCGCGTCCTCGGCCGCATCCTTCAGGCCGGCGAACGTTCGCACGGCGAGCAGATCGCCATATCGACTCAGCACCGGGGCAGCTTCACGAACATGCTCAGCGGCCGCGCCGTCCATAACGACGCCGTCGCGATACTCCAGTTGCCAGGTGTCGCCGCCCACGCTCAGGCAGATCGCGTGACCGCCGAAGCGCGCCATGCCCGCCTCGAAGGACGTGCGCGTTCTCAGCGACGGATTGAAGAACACCATGACGAGACCGCGGCCGCGCAGCGCATGAGTTTCGGCCTCCGCCGCGCCGCGCTTGATGCGCGCGCCGAGAGTGACGAGGTCCGCGAGTTCGCGCGGGGTGTAGTCCGCCAATGTGAGCCAATGTCGCACTTCTGCTTACTCCAGGCCGCGCAGGGCGACGGCCAACTCGTGCAATGCCGCGGCCGGCGTGTTCAACGGTGGCAGCAGGCGAACGACGTCGGCCGGTCCGCTCGTGCCAACGATGAAGCCGCGCTCCAGCAACTGATGTTGAATTTCCTTGGCCGGACGCCGCATGCGCAGCCCGAGCAGGCAGCCCCTGCCGCGCACTTCCGTCACGACGCCGCCGGCAAAATGCTCGCGCGCGTACGTTCCGATGCGCGCGGCATGGTTGACCAGGTCCTCCTGTCGCAGCACGCCGAGCACGGCCAGCAGCGCGGCACACGCCAGAGGACCGCCGCCAAAGGTCGAACCGAGGTCGCCCGGCCCGATGCGTTCCGCCAGCGAGCGCGCGATCAGCAGCGCGCCGATCGGTACGCCGTTCCCTAAGCCCTTGGCCAACGTCACCATGTCGGGCAGCACGCCGTGGCGCCCGGCCGCAAGCGGGACGCCAAGCCGGCCCATTCCGGTCTGCACTTCGTCGTAGATGAGCACGATGCCGAGCGCATCACAGCGCGCCCGGAGGGCAACCAGGTATCCCGGCGTCAATTCGATCACGCCGGCCATGCTCTGCACGGGTTCGACGATCATCGCCGCGACGTCTTCGCTCAATTCGCGCAGCGCCCCGATGTCATTCGGCGGCAGTCGGACAGTCGAGCAGAGCGCGTGCTCAACGCCGCGATGAAGCTTGGCGCCGTCTGTCGCGGCGAGCGCCAACAGCGTGCGGCCATGAAACGCGCTGCTGAGCGCCGCGATGCGCGTGCGCCCGGAAAACTGCAGGGCGAGCTTCAGCGCGTTTTCGTTTGCCTCCGCGCCGCTGTTGCAGAAGAACACGCGTTTCAGCGGCTCCGGCGCAAATTCCGCCAGCTCGTTCGCCGCTCGATCACGAATCTCCAGCGGCACGGCGTTCGAGTAGAACGCGAGCGTGCGGGCCTGCGCCGAGATCGCCGCCGTCACGGCCGGATGCGAGTGCCCCAGCAGCGCGACCGCGTGGCCGCCGTAAAAGTCCCAGTACTCGCGCCCGTCGTCCGCGACGACGCGCGCTCCGCGCCCGCTGACGAGCCGCAGCGGAAACTGTGCGTAGGTCTCGATCAACGCCGCTTCGCGCGGCGCGGTTGCCGGCGCGGCGGTCGTCAGACCGGTCGAAACGAAGGCGCCCATAGTCCGCTTGTCTCCTCCAGGCCGCACATCAGATTCAGATTCTGAATCGCGCAGCCCGCCATCCCTTTCACGAGGTTGTCCAGCGCGCTCATCACTACAACTTGTCGGCCGCGCGCCGCGACGCCGATATCGCAGAAATTCGACCCCACGACGTCCTGCAGCGCAGGCGCGCCGTCGACGACGCGGACGAAACGGCTCGCGGCGTAGAACTCCGCGTAGCGTCGCCGCAGATCGGCCGATTCGATTCCCTCCGGCAGCGTCAGATGCGCGGTCGAATAAATCCCGCGCGCACAATCCATGCTCTGCGCGACAAAGCTCATCTGAATCCGCTCGCCGAGCGGATCGCCGAGTGCCTGCAGAATTTCCGGTTCGTGCTGATGCGCGAGCGGCTTGTAGGCGAAAAAGTTTGCGTGCCGCGTCGGATGATGCGTGGTTTCCTTCAACTCGCGCCCGGCGCCGGACGAACCCGTTTTCGCGTCGATGCTTACGGATCCGCGCCGCCCGGGCGTCAGCAGCGGAGCGATCGCCAGGATGGCCGCGCCGGCCAGGCAGCCGGGGTTTGCGATCCACCGCGCTTTTCGAATCGCGTCACGATTGAGTTCCGGCAATCCATACACAAACTCGCGCCGCAATTCGGGCATGGCGGGTGTTTCGCGATAATGGGCCGCGTGCAGCGCCGGCGTACGCAGTCGCAAGTCGCCCGAAAGATCAATGACCCGCAGCCGATCGCCGCGCGGATGCGCCTGCGCACGGTCCAGCACCGCGGCGATCGCCGCTGCGCTCTTGCCATTCGGCAGACCGGCAATCACCACTCCCCAGTCGCCCGCCAGCAGCGCATCGAGATCGAGTTCTTCGCGGACGGTCAACTCGTCGTAAAACCCGCGCAGATGGGGATGTCCAGCCGCGATCGGCCGCCCCGCCAGCGAGGTCGAAACGAGCGAGACCACGCGCGCGGCCGGATGTTGCGTGAACAGCCGCAGCAGTTCTCCGGCTCCGAAGCCGCCCGCCCCCAGAATGCCGACGTGAACGCTGGTACTCATGCCAGCGCAACCTGCCGGCGCTCGGCCAGGCGCTGCGCGATGAATTCGCCCAGTTCCGCGCCGCTGGTACGCGCGTTGATCGCGCGCAGCGCGAGCTGTCGCTCGATATAGCGCGTCCCGACCGCGTTGTCGGTCGTCGGACCGCTGACGACATCGATGCGCAGGCCGAAGCGGTCGCGCAACACTTCGCGCGCTCCCCAGGCCCCAACCGGATCGTTGGCGCACAGGACGACGACTGACGCGACGCGGCGGCACTCGGCGTCCGCGAGAATCTGTGCGACGCCGTATTCGCCGAGAATGCCATCGCCCAGTTCGGCCACGATCACGTCCGCCCCGAGTTGTCCGAGATGGGCAAGCAGCGTGTGGGCCGCATGCACCGACGTTTCCGGCGTCGTCGAGACGATGCCGGCGTCGTTGAAGGAGACCGCCCAGGCGGCTCCGTGATCGCGCATCTGCAATGTGTCGCGCCGCAGCGAAACGCCAGTCAGCTTGCAGCCGCCGACGCGAAAGTCCTTGCGGGCCAACTGCCGGATCAGGGCGCTCGCGGCCGATGTCTTGCCGCTGTTCATGCAGGTGCCGGCGATAAAGACGACCGGAACATCCGGCAGCGGCGGACTCTGCGCCGCCAGCGCGTTCATGCCAATATGGGCCGGAATGCCCTCGCGATCCTCAAATTCTGGAAACACGAGCACGCTGCCGAGCACTTCCAGCTCAAATGGCTTGCCGAGGTCGGGATTCTCGGAGGTGCAAATGCCCACCACGCCGCCGAGATTCAGCACGTGCAGCCGGTCGCCGACCTGCACCTTTTCCGGCACGTAGCCCGAGTAGCCGTGCAGTGCATTGCGCTGTCCGAGCACGCCGGCGATCGCATCGCCATCATGCAGCGGCACCATGCGGCCATGCACGTCTTCCAGCTGGTTATAGACGTTTTTCGAGCCGCGAATTCGTCCGGCGATGATGGAGCCTTCGCGCGCGATAATGTCGGGACTGATGCGCGCCTCGCGCCGCAGGGGCACGTTCGCGGTCGCCGACGCGATCTTGTCAATGACGATCCGCATGGGCGCCCTCCCCGTCGCCGGCCAGCGCCAGCAGACGATCCTGCATGCCGTAGAGTTTGCAGAACGCGGCCGCTTCCGCACCGTTCCAGAGGGCGGCATCCTCGCCGTAGCGAGCGCCCTGCAGGCCGAGCAGCGAATGCGGGCTTTTCGCGCCGCAGATCCAGCATTGCCCGAGGCCGAGCCGCACGCGGACCGACCCGGTGACCCGCTGCTGCGAGCTGCTCAGGAACGCTTCGAGGTCCGTCACGAGCGGATCGAGAAAGCGCGCCTCGTGCAGCAGCGATCCGTAGAGGTCGCCGAGCGTGCGCTTCCACGTTTGCTGGTGACGTGAGAGCACGAGCTTCTCCAGTTCGCGGTGCGTGGGAATCAGCACGCTCGCGGCCGGGGCTTCGAACGCCACGCGCCCTTTGATGCCCAGGATTGTGTCTCCGACATGCACACCGCGACCGACGCCGTGGCGACCCGCGCGGCGATTCAACTCGTCGATGAGTGCAACGGGGTCCAGCGGCTTGCCGTCGATAGCGGTCGGCACGCCCTGCTCGAAGGCGATCTCGCAGACCTCCGCTTTCAAGCCGGCGGTCGGGGAACTCGTGAGCAGCCAGGCATCTTCGGGGAGTTCGCCGTCCGCGGAGTGCGTTTCGACGCCGCCGATCGTCGCGCCCCAAAGGCCGCGATTGACCGAATAGCGCGAGGTCTTTTCGGGGACCTCAACGCCGCGCGCCCGCAGGAATTCCGTCTCAACGGCGCGGCTGAGCGACTGATCGCGGATCGGGGTGAGAGTCTTCAGACCTGGCGCCAGCACGCTCAGCGCGACATCGAAGCGCACCTGGTCATTGCCCGCGCCGGTGGAGCCGTGCGCCACGGCGGCCGCGCCGATTTGCAGCGCGTGTTCCGCCACGCGCCGCGCCTGCACCAGGCGCTCGACGGAGACGCAGAGCGGATA
>JBGAJB010000270.1:0-4596 GCA_044225155.1 Phycisphaerae bacterium
GCCCTGAATTCGTTTCAGAACCAGTACGGCGATTTTCGGGACATGAACCTGCTGATGGCCGCCAGCATGATCACGATGCTGCCGTGCATCGTCTTGTTCTTCGTCGCGCAACGTCAGTTCATCGGCGGACTTACGCTCGGTTCGGTCAAGGGTTGACCCGGCCGTCCCGCTCGGGCCTACAGATTCTCGGTGCACGCGCGAATCCACGCCTCCCGAAACCGCGTAATGCCAATGTGGACGTGCCGGTCACGGCGGCGTCCGGCAGTTCGACCGACCGGGAGACGGAAAACGATGGTATCCTCAGCCGGCGGTGCTGATTCGCTGCTTCCCGCAGCACAGTGCCAATGTCACGCCGATCGGGCGCGCTCGGCGCCTGGGGAGGCGATCGTGCTCCGCTCGGACGAGTTGCTCGTCGCGCGCATGGCGGCCGGAGACCGCGATTCGTTCGCGGACTTCTACGACCGACATTCCGCGCGCGTGCTCGGTTTGCTCGTCCGCATCCTGAATGATCGAGCAGCGGCCGAAGACGTCTTGCAGGAGGCGTTTTGGCAGGCCTGGAGCCGGGCCGGGCAGTTTGACCCGACCCGCGCGACGGCTGCGGTGTGGATCAGCCTGATCGCCCGCTCGCGGGCGCTGGATCTGCTGCGTCGCAAGCCGCGTGCCGCGTTGGTGGCGGAGACGTTCGATTCGCCGACCCCCGACGACACGCTGCAAGTGGACGCACAGGAGCAGCGCAGCCGCGCCCGGCAGGCGCTCGAGCAGCTTCCGCATGAGCAGCGCCACGTGATTCAACTCGCGTTCTTTTCCGGCCTGACGCACGAACAGATCGCGGCCCGCGAAAAGCAGCCGCTGGGAACCGTCAAGACACGGATCAGGCTGGGTATGAAGCGACTGCGCGACATCCTGGAACCTGCACAGACAGGGATGGCGTCATGAACGAAAAAAACACCCCCATCAACGACTTCGCCGAGCTGGCGGCGCTTTATGCCGCCGGGGCCCTCGGACAGACCGAGGCGGCCACGTTTGAAGCATTGGTGGCGTCGAACCCGCAAGCCGCGGCTGAGCTGCGTGCTTTGGAACCCGCGCTGGACGTGCTGACCGAGGCGCCCGACGCTATTGCCCCGAGCCCTCGTATTCGCGCCACCCTGCTCGATCGCATCGCCTCGAGCGAGCGTGATGCGAACACCGGCAACACCCCGGCCGCAACGGAACACGCAGACGACCATGAGCACGGCCGGATCAATCCGCAGGTCTGGAAGCACTGGGCCCAGCAGGCCGCCAGCAACGAGCTCTACACGCGACGCTCGGACGAAGGCGATTGGGAAGAGACGGGCGAGCCGGGCGTGCAAGTGCGGCGGCTCTTCATGGATCCGGAGCGCGATCAGTTCACGGCCATCGTCCGCATGGCGCCGGGCACGGCCTGGCCACGACACATCCACAACGGCGCGGAAGAGTGCCTGGTGATCCAAGGCGATCTGCGCGTGGGTGACATCACGATGCGAACCGGCGACTATCAGCGTGCCCCGGCCGGCAGCCGACACGGCGTTCAGAGCACCGAAAACGGCTGCCTGCTGCTCATCATGTCGTCGCTGTCGGACGAGATGTTCTAGCCCGAACGGGCGGCGGCGGCTGGCTTGAATACCGGTGAGGAATCGATCCCAGAGTTATCATTCCGACATGACTGATTCCGTCTCCCGACCGGCCGACCTGAGCCGGCTCGTAGAGCGCTTCGCCGGACAGCGCGTGCTGCTGCTCGGCGATTTCATGTTGGATCGCTACATCTACGGTGACGCCGAGCGCATCAGCCCGGAAGCACCCGTGCCAGTGCTGCGCGTGATTGAGCGCGCGGATCGCGTCGGCGGCGCAGGTTCGGTCGCGCTGAATGTCGCCGCGCTGGGCGGCCGCGTGGTGTGCTTCGGCTTGCTGGGCGAGGACACCTTCGGCGATCGCGTCTCGGGACTGCTTTCGGAGGCGGGCGCGGACACGAGCGGCCTGCTGCGCGTGACGGATCGCCCAACGATCACCAAGACACGCCTCGTCGGTCTGGCTGAACATCAGCATCGGCAGCAGATACTCCGTGTCGATGACGAGGTCGTGGCCCCCCCGGCTGCCGGGGATCGCGAACGCCTTTTGGCGGCCGCGCTCGAAGGCGTACGTCAATGCGACGTGGTTTGCCTCGAAGATTACGACAAGGGGCTGCTCAGCGACGAAGTTTGTCAGCCCGTCATCGCGGCCGCCCGCAAACTCGGCAAGCCGGTGCTCGTCGATCCCGCGCGGCGAAATGCGTGGGCGCGGTATCGCGGCGCGACGCTGCTCACGCCCAACCGCGCGGAATTTGAGATCGCGGCCGGCCGGCGTGTGGGCGAAGCAGAATTAAACAACGCGGCGGCCGCGCTGATTCAGCAACATCAACTTGACTCGCTGGTGATCACGCTCGGGCGCGACGGGGCGCGGCTGGTGCGGGCCGACGGCGAGGCCGTGCATTTCCCAACGCGGCCGCGCGCGGTTTATGACAACACCGGCGCGGGCGACGCCGTGCTGGCGATGATGGCGATGGCGCTGGCTGCGGGCGGAACCGTGGAGCTGGCCGTGCCACTGGCGAACATCGCCGGTGGATTGGAAGTCGGGAAATTCGGCTGCGTACCGATCGCACGCGGCGAAGTGCTGGACGAATTACAGCGCGGCCACATGAGCGGGCGCGGCAAGATTCGCAGCGCTGTCGAACTGCGCGGGGAACTGGACGCGCGCCGGCAGCGCGGCGAGACGATCGTCTTCACGAACGGCTGTTTCGATTTGCTGCATCCCGGCCATGTTGAGCTGCTGGAAAAATCGAAGTCGCTGGGCAGCGCCCTGGTCGTCGGTGTGAACAGCGACGGCTCGGTACGTTCGCTTGGCAAGGGCGACGATCGACCGCTGCGCCGGGAAGCCGATCGCGCCCGCATGCTGGCCGCCCTGGAAAGCGTCGACTACGTCGTCGTCTTCGATGAGCCTGATCCCGGAAAGTTGATCGAACTGCTTGCGCCGAATGTGCTTGTGAAGGGTTCGGATTGGGCCGGGAAGCGGGTCATCGGTCAGGATTTTGTGGAATCGCGAGGCGGGCGCGTCGTCCTCGTGGAGCTCGTCGAGGGCTTCGGAACGACCGGCGAGATCGAGCGGATTCGCGGCCGAAAGTAGCTTCACGTCACGCCAGAATGCGTTTCTAACCTCCCGTGGAGCCGGAGTTTCCGGACGGAAGACGCTTGCTTTCTGTCTGCAAAAATCGATATTCTGACTGAATCGGGCGAAAGTTTCGGTTGGGGTTCGGGGGAGAGGGAGAGAAGCCGATGCCACGCAGTTCTCCTATGCGCCTTTTGGCGATAGCGGGTCTGTCCATCTGGGCGGGTGTTGCGAATGCGCAGTTATTCTTCGCTTCGCACGACGACACGCTCGTGCGAACCGATCTGACGACCTTCGATTCGTTCACGCTTTCCGACACGATCCACTCGCTGGAGTTCGACGATCAGGGCGTGCTCTGGGCAACCTCGCGCGACTCGTTCGGCGGATTCTGGCGCCTCTATCACGTCGATGATCCGTTCGGCACGCCGACGCTTTCGCTGGTTACGGGCGGCCTGACGGACGTCGTGCCTTCGATCGCATGGGTCGGCGACACGCTCTACGGGGTGCGCATCGGCCCGGCCAACACCAATCAACTCGTGACGATTGACGTCGGCACCGGCGCGCTCACCTCCGTGGGCGTTACGGGCGAAACCGGCGGCAGCGGGGGCGGGATCGAATATGACCCCACCACCGGCAACATGTACATGACCAAGCACGATGTCGCGGGTCTGACGCAGCTTGATTGGACGCTGAGTTTCGGCTCGGAGCCCACCGCGACCTCCATCGGCGATTTCGGTACGCCGCGGCGCGTGCGCTCGTCGGGTCTGGCCTGTCGCGACGCCACGGGGCAACTTTATGCCCTGCTGACGGAGCGCGTCACGCTGACGCCGAAGCTCTATGAGATCGACAAAGTGACCGGCGCCGCGACCGTTCTGACGGACCTCACAGCGACCCTGGGCGCCGGTGATGGCGGCAACGGTCTGGCCGTCGCCGAGATTCCTACGACCGGCTGCGCGAATCCGCAGCCGGGCTGCGACCTGGCGGATATCGCACCGGTTGGAGCACTGGATTGCGTCGTCAATCTGAATGACCTTGGGCTCATCCTTACAAATTTTGAAATCGGGGTCGGCGGCAAGACCCGCGACGACGGCGACATCTCCCCGGTCGGCGGCGGCGATGGATTCGTCGATCTGGGTGACCTGGGGTTGGTGCTTTCCGTTTTCGGTACGGACTGCCGCTAGCGATCGGAAATCTCCAGCGAAGCAACACGCCCGGAGCCGAGCATTTATCTGCTCGGCTCCGCGCGTTACTACGCACTCACGATGGAGGCTGATGCGGCTTGCGCTACGCCGACTTCAAGTTCTCGACGTCGGCGGTCACGACAATGCTGCTGCCGGCGGCGTCGCGAAGCGACACCTTTACACGGCCCAGATTGCGCAACTTGTCGCGGAGTGATTCGTTTCCGATGTAGATGACTTCGGCCGCGACGCGCTTGTCGCC
>JBGAJB010000271.1:0-4577 GCA_044225155.1 Phycisphaerae bacterium
CAACGTACCTGTTAGCGCGGCAATTCCGACGCGACCCCATCCGCGACCCACGGTCCGAACCGCAATCCCCCCATCCACGAGCGTCCGATGGATTCTTTCCATCACCACGGCCGGAATCAAGACGCGCTCCAGCAATCCGAGCATTCGTGGCCGCATCGACGAGTCTTCGAGCGTCACCCCCGCCGCCCGCTCCGCGGTCAGGAGCAATCCTTCGACGTGCAGAATCTGTCGGGATTCCCAACCCGATTCGATGACCTTGCCGGCCTGCTCCCAGATCATGACGTGCGTGGGCTGTTCGATCCCGCAGAATGCAGGGCGCGGGTCGAGCAAATCACCTATGACATAGGCTTCCGATGCGCGCTCTGCGGACGGGGCAATCTCAGTATCGGGCGCTCCCAGCGGGAAATCATGGACCGTGACCTGCGGAAATCGACGCCCCATCTCGGCGGCGACGCTCGGCGTCCCGGCGAGACACGCGGCCGTCCCCCAGTTTTCCGGAATGTCCGCGAGCGCGGGAATCCAGCGGAGTTGGCGAAATTCCGGCGGCATAGGCAATCCGCTGATTGCCGCGCCAAGGCCGAAAATTACGTTTGCTTTCGACTCGCTCACGGCGCGCAGGGCCGGCAGCGATCCCGCCCGGCGCGGCTCATCCATCCCGTACCAGGGCGGCGCGGCTTCGACGGTCTGCGACGCTTCGCCGACGAACCGCCCCAATTCCTGGAGCACCGGCTCCGGAGTCAGGGCGATGACGATCGGTCGGATCGCACGGTTCTTCGGCGTCGCGAGGGTCGCATGGCATTCGCTGAGCGCTCGTGTTCGCTCCTGCGTCAAGCTGTTAACAACGCGCTCGCACACCCCGCGAACGGACGCGATACGCGCATCATCCACGCCCGGCAGCACGATCAGCGACACCGGTGGAAGCAACCCCTCTTCGCGCCGCAGCAAAGCCGTCAGAAACGATTCCTCGGATTGCGGCGGCACGAAGATCACGCGCAGGTTGCGAATCGCCGTCGCATAGTCGCGCAGCCGCAGTAAGGCGGCCACGGGCTGAGCGTTTTCCTCGAATACAAACACGGCCTGATAGGGTGCGAGCCGTTCCAGCAGAAGGTCGAGTTCCGCCCCGGCGGCGACCACCGGCAAGACTACATTCCGATCGGTTTGCGTGAACGTGCGAAGGGTGGCGCTCGCCCTGCGCAGCGGGGCGGCGCTTTCGCCCAGCCAGCGCGGCGCTTCGCCGGCGCTTTCGATTCGCCACGCGCCGCGCCCATCCAGCGTCGTGGCGGCCCGCCAATGATCCGGCAGAACGATCCCGGCGATCGTGTCGGCGAACTCGTGCGAGGTTTCTCGAAGAGCGGCGACGTTGGCGGCAAAGGCATCTTCGGCCAGCGAGTACGGAATCACGGAGTCGAGCGCAGCCAGCGAAACCGGCTGAGCGGACACTAGCGCTGCCCCATGACTTCCACTGCCATCCAGATCAGGAATGCGAACCACATAGCGTAGATCAGCCCCAGCAGCCAGATCGAGGTTTTGCTGCCGCGCGGCGTGCTGCCGAACGGCACGTCGCGCCCGCCGGGCATGTATTGCGAATGATCCTTGGCCGGGGGAGTGCTCATGCCTGCGGCTCTCGTTTGGCAGTGGGCGGCGGTATGGGCGGCAAACCCGCAAGCCGCCGCACCTCCGGGTAGACGTACTCCAACGACAACGACTTCAGCGTACTCGCCACCGGAATCGCCAACAACATACCCAGCACGCCCGCCAGCTCCGCCCCGATGAAAAGCGCGATGATCGTCGTCACGGTGTGGAGGCCGGACGTCTTGCCCTGAATGTACGGCGCGAGCAGAAACGCTTCGATCGCCTGCACGGTCATGTAGACGGCCATGGCCCAAACCACCGGCATGACCCAGTTCTGCCCCTCGTGGACTGCGTCGGTGTAAGCCAGAATCAGCGCGGGGGGCAGCGAGAGAATTCCCAGGTAGGGCACTAGATTGAACGCGCCGGCCAGCGCCCCGAGCGGCAGCGCATACGGCACGCCCACCATCCACCAGCCGACGCCGCTCATGATCGCAATCCCCAGGCAAACCAGCAGCCGGCCGCGAAAAAAATTGGCCACCGCGCGGTCGATCGTGCCGGCGATCCGGACGATCGTTTCGCGGTAATCCTGTGGCAGGTGCAGCCGCACCGTCCCGAGAATCGCGTTGAATTCGAGCAGAAAATAGAACGTGTACAGCGGCAGCAGGACGGTGATCGTCGCCAGGTGCATCACGCTGTTAATGGTCGAGTTCAGGGAGCCCAGGATCGATGTGGCCATCGCCTGGGCATGCTCCTGCACGACCTGCTGAATCTGCTTCATGTCCCCCAGTTCGTGAATGTTGGACGAGCCGAGGTACGTCGTGAACCACTCTTGGAGTGATTGCGCGTAGCGGGGCACGTTGCGCGCAAACTGCACGAGTTGCACGCCGCCGAGCAGCAGCAGCAGCGCCCCGAACAGGATCAGCACGGCCATGCCTACGCTGACCGAAACGAGCCGCGGCACGCGCCCTTTGACTTCCAGCCAGGTGACCACCGGATTAAGCACATACGCGATCGCCAGCGCCGCCGCGATCGGCGTCAGCACATTGCCGAGCGCCCGCAGCAGCCAGTAGGCGACCACCGCGCCGGCGACCAGCCCGCCGAAGCGTACCCAGCGCCGTCCGGAGGGCGAGAGGCGCGGAAAATAGGATTGCAGCGGGGTTTCCACGAACGCGGATAAGAGCCGATCGGCAGGGGGGCTGCAAGCCCGCCGGCGAAGTCAATCAAACCGCATCGGCCTGGGCCGTGAGCATGCGCGGCGCAGTCAGACGGTCCTCGAGCGAGACCCCGGCCGCGCGGATTCCCATCACTTCAGCGAGCAGCGCGCGGATATCCATCGTCGCGCGCTGCGCCAGCGGACCGGGCACGTTCCACACGAACGTTTTTCGCTGCACGGCGTGCAGGAACGCCGGATTGGCGGCGATCATCGTGCGCGCCGTGGGGAAACCAAAACGCTGGGCGGCCGCGTGCGCGACTTCCATTGTCGGGTCGCCCGTGTAGGCGCGGTTCAACACGGCGAACGCGGCCAATTCCCTGGCTCGCTTTGGCGAAAATTTGATCTTGTAGATCAGGCGCGCCGCCCGATATGACGCCCAGATGTCCAGCATCGACGCGCCGATCGGCAGCAGTACGACGTCGCTGCACGCTGCCAGCGCGCCGATTTCCGCGCCGAGTGCGGCTGGTCCGTCGGCTACGACCACATCGTGACCACCGGCGATTCGCGGAGCCTCTTCCAGAATGCCACCGGCCGTGCTCAGATCAAAAACCCGCAGATCCGGGGCAGCCGCCGCCAGCCACTCCGTCAGGCTGCGTTGTCGATCGGCGTCGATCGCCGCCACGCGCAATCCCTGCCCATGCAGCCAGCCCGTCAAATGCACGGCGAGCGTCGACTTTCCCACACCACCCTTGGTGTTGAGCACGGAAATGAGCATTCGCTCTCCACGGGCGCGGCCGGTGACTCCCGCGGCCCGCGTCCGATCTTGCACGCGTTATCGACGGATTTTCAGGCACGCTTACGTAAGGCCGAGCTCGCCACGGCCAGGCTCGGCCGGTGAATCGCCTAGCCGCGGAAAGACAGCACGCGATCCCGTGCACTGGCGATCTCGCCGATCCGTAACCCGAAGTGCTCGCTGACCTTTACTGCCTCGCCCAGGCCGAGCACGTGGTTATTGATCAGCAGCTCGAGCGGCGACTCAATGCTCTTTTCGAATTGCAGAATCGTCCCGATCGACAATTTCCGCAGCGCGTCGATCGGCAGGCGCTGCGACGCGATGCGCACGCGAACCGGCACGCGCAGCTTCAGGATGCGCGACAACTCCGCCGAGCGCGGCGTGAGCGTGGCCGTTGCCCCGGAGGAGGCCGGCGCTCCGCCGCCGGCCGGTCGCGCGGGAGGCTCTCCCTCCGCGAGGGCGCCGGCGAGCAGTTTGTCGATTTCGCTCTGGTCGATCGTCATGGCGCGGCTCTTGCGCGTGCGCTTGTGGCGCGCGTGAATCCTTGTCATTGTGATCGGACTCCCTGCCCTCCGGCTGTAGCCGCACTGCGCGCACCCGCGCGTAGAATCCGTCCCCATGGCGTCTCAGCGAATCGCGATTTGTCCGAATCCGCCGGAGCTGCGGTTGGAAGCCGGTTCGATTCGCGGTCCGCTGTGGATCGAGTTCGGCGCCCACGCCTACCCGGGGGCTGCTTGGGACGATCTCCCCGTGAGCACGCTCATCGCCTGGTTGCGCGCGGCGCCGGCTCTTCACAAACCAACCGTTCGGCAGGTGCGTTTTGAATTTCGCGGCGGGCCGCGGGCCTTTCGGCTGGCCACGGACGATCAGCAAACCTGGGAACTGCACGCATTCCGTCACGCGAACCTCGTCGGACACGAGTTCCAGGGCCCGATCGACAAGGAGCAGTTTCTGGCGGAGCTACGCCGCGCCGCGGCAGTGCTGAGCGCGACCTGCCGGGCTGAAGGTCTGAACACGAATGACGTGCGAGCGCTCGAAGCCGTCATCCGCGAGTCCGGC
>JBGAJB010000272.1:0-4546 GCA_044225155.1 Phycisphaerae bacterium
GCGCCGCGCGGGCCTGATCTCGCGCGCAGCGCAGGCTGGGCAAGAGTATGGAGATGAGCAGCGCGATGATTGCTACGACGACGAGTAGCTCGATCAGCGTGAAAGCCCGTGCCGCGCTCCGCATTTCAGCTCCCTTCCATCTCAGGGAATGACCTGTTTGACCTCGAGCGTCTTCGGGTCGACGACCTTGTTGACGTCGCCCATCCGCCCGATTCCTTCGCGATAACGGCTCGAAACGTAAAACTTTCCGTCGTCCTGCTTTACGCACGGGAAGAGCGTTTCCGTGCCGGTGTCGGGATTGCGAAACGGCATGATGCGCGTTTCTCCCCGGGGCAGATAAAACACCTTGCCCGTCGTGACGCAGACGAACGCGATTCGATCGGTCAGCGGCGACTTCGGACCTCGGTTTAACCAGAAGACCGAACTCGCGGCCGCCAGCAAAATGATCAGCAGCGCAAGCTTCCCGGCGTTGGTCTTGACCCAGCTTCCAAAACCGCTGGGCTCGTCTGAGACGGCCACACGCCCCTGTCTCACCGCGCTGATCCCTTTGCTGTTTTGGGCCGTCGCGTTTCGCCACGCGGAGGCCTCATCAGGACGCGAACCGGTATCCGCTCGCGCCGCGTTTATACACCAAGTACGGCACGAATTCGATAGGCCTGCGGCGGCGAAAAGTCGGCCAAGGCCGGAGCGGGGCGATTTCTTTACGCAGTCTTCACACGGGTCACGTTTACTGGGCCACGGAATGATTGAATCGGATTTATCGGCCCGGCCCGCGCGCCGCGACCGAGATCGGTGATAATGCCGCCCCCAAGAGGAGCCATTGCTCCCCACCCGAGGCACTGATGCCGTCGCAAACCAACGCCGCTACTGCGCCGTTTTCTTTGGGGACCTTTGCGAATCCGCTGGCCGGCGCGGCGGTGCAGGCTGTTGAGCGTCTGCTCGGCCTGGCCGCGCTGAATTCGATCTATGCGCGCGTGACGCGCGAGACCAGCGGCACTTTCGCCGCGCGATCTCTCGCCACCACCAAGGTGGGCTACGAGATCGTCGACAGCTCGACTGATGCGATTCCGCGAAGCGGGCCGTTGCTGGTCGTCGCGAATCATCCGCTGGGTGGTGCGGAGGGTTTAATCCTGCTCGACCTGTTGCAGCGCATCCGGCCGGACGTGCGCCTCATGGCCAATTATCTGCTGGGGCGTATGCCGGAGATGGCGGCGTCGTGCTTTCTGGTGGATCCGTTTGGCGGCCCGGAGGCGACCCGGCGCAACCTCGCCTCAACGAAAGGTGCGATTCGCTGGGTGGAGGGCGGCGGCGTGCTGGCCGCGTTTCCGGCCGGCGAGGTCTCACATGCGACGTGGCGCAATCGACAGGTGGTCGACCCGCGCTGGAGCAACTCGATCGGGCGCATCGCGCGGCGCATCGGCTGCCCGGTGCTGCCGATTTTCTTCGAAGGCCGCAACAGCCTGCTGTTTCAGGCGGCCGGGCTGATTCATCCGCGGCTGCGCACGGTCATGCTGCCCAACGAATTCTTGAGGCGAATGAATACGAGCGTCCGACTGCGAATCGGTTCGGTGATTGCGCCGCGGCGGCTGGCGGGCTTCGCCGATGAGGCCGCACTGACGACCTATTTGCGCGTGCGGACGTATTTGCTGGGGGCACGCGGTAAGTCGCGCGCTTCCGTTGCGGCTCCGCGTGTTCAGATCAAGGGTGTCGCGATCGCGGCGACGCAGGACGCGGGAAACATCGAGGCCGAGCTGCAGCGGCTGCCGGCCGAGCAGCGCCTCGCATCGAGCGGAGCGTTCGACGTTTATGTCGGCCGGCGCGCGGAATTGCCGACGGCGGTGCTGGAGATCGGCCGACTGCGCGAGTTGACGTTTCGCGCGGCGGGCGAAGGCACGGGGCGAGCGCTGGACCTCGACGAATTTGACGACACGTATCGTCATTTGTTGGTCTGGCAGCGCGAACAAAAACGAATCGTCGGGGCCTATCGGCTCGGTGCGACCGACGAAATCCTTCCGCGTAGCGGCGTCGCCGGCCTCTACACCAACACGCTCTTCCGCTATTCGCCGCGTCTGCTGGAGCGCCTCGGCCCGGCGCTCGAAGCGGGCCGCTCGCTCGTCATCGCCGAATATCAGCGCGATTTCGCTCCGTTGATGCTGCTCTGGAAGGGCCTGGGCCGTTTCGTCTGCGCGCAGCGCCGGTATCGCTGGCTTTTTGGCGCAGTGAGCATCGCCGACGACTACGACACGGTGACCAAACAGCTTCTGATGGCGTTTCTGCGCTCCCATCAATATGACGCCGAAATGGCGGCGCATGTCACGCCGCGCAATCCGCCGCGCTTGCCGCGCCTCACCGCGAACCAGGCTGCGGAGTTCGCGGTCGTCACGCGCGAGGCGGCCGATGTGGAAGAACTGGTGCGCGAGATCGAACACGACCGGCGCGGCATGCCGGTGCTGCTGCGGCAGTATCTGAAGCTCGGCGCACGGCTGCTCGGCTTTAATGTCGATCCGCAGTTCGGTGACGTGCTCGACGGGCTGGTGCTGATCGACCTGCCGCGCATGGACCGCGCGATCCTCGACCGCTATCTCGGGCCGGGTGCGGACGATTTCGTCCGCTGGCATGGCCTCACGCCGCCACCGCGCGGAGGCGCGCGGGCGATTGGATGATTGAAATGCCCTTCAGTTGACGGGGGATGCGCCGCCCATCCTGCGGGCATGCTTCTGGCATACCGGGCGTCATTCCTGCAACTGCGCGCGGGAGACGGCATGAAGTGGAGGCGTGACGCGCCTTCCTCGAACCGGCACTTTGCCGCATGTACAGGCTTCGCTACTATCGGGGAAGAAATGGAAGGAGCGGCGCTGTGAAGATCTCGATCACTTACTGCACGCAGTGAAACTACCTGCCCAAGGCCGCCGGTCTGGCGGATGCGATCAAGGATGCGTTTGACGTCGAGGCCGAGTTGATCCCCGGCGGCGGCGGGATTTTTGATGTGAGGGTCAACGGCAAGCTGATCTTCAGCAAGAAGCAGGTTGGCCGGTTTCCGGGACACGAAGAGATTCTGTCCCAACTGGACAAGTCGGCCTGAGGCGGTGTCCCGAGCCGAGCCGTCGAATCACAGAGGCTCGGGTGGAGTAGCACAGGGTACCGAGCTAGGCGCTCCAAAATCCAGGCAATCCAAATGCTCGCTGGCGACGGCGGTTTGTCGTGCAGCGAATGACGCCGATTTTGTCTGTTTTTGCGGAAAACTCCGCAAGCGGTGCTGCCGCAGAGCTTTGCGACAATTCCGCGTCGCGCTCATCGCGAATTCGTTTGACTTTCCGCCCGGCGCGATTAGTCTGAGAGTATTCCGGTGCTCGCTCATTTGAGCGAGAGAATAGGGAATCCGGTGAAATGCCGGAACGGCCCCGCCGCTGTAACCGGGAACGAAAGCTGACAACGGTCATCGCCGCCGTAGCGCGGTCGAGAAGGCCCAGCGAGTAGGTCCGCGGGCGATTGCTTCGCTCGTTTGCCCGGGAGTCAGAAGACCTGCCGGAAGCAAGTTCTGCGCGTTTACCTTCGTGGGAGGGGTAGGCGGCCGTGTTGCTTCTGCGATTCAAACATCCACCTTCGGATCGACGCATGCCAGCGGCAATCCCCACCAACTTTGCGCGCGGTGCCGGCTTGGCTCTGGCCAGCCTGTTCCGCCGCACACGACGCGGCGCGCACTTATCTCCACGAGGAGGGGAGAGCATGTTGAATCAGTTCGTTCGCGGAAGTCGTTTCAGATCGGCAAGCGCCGCCCAGCGCGGCTTTGCGATTGGCTGCGCCGTCGCCGGATTGACCGGTGGCGCGCTGGCGGCCGATTCGCCGTTCGCGGTCGAAGTGAGCAGCTACGTGCCGGGCGCTGCTCTTTCCGGCTATCAAACGCCCGGCGTCGTTCTGGGCTCGCCTGAGCGCATTACGGGCGAGTCGGCTGGTTTTCCATCCCCCGTTACGCCGTTCAATCCGGCGTATCGGCCGGATGAAATCGTAAGCGTGGGCGCCGGAGGGGAGCTCACGGTACGTTTCGACCAGCCCATCACGAACGACGCCGGGCACCTTTTCGGCGTGGACCTGATCATCTTTGGTAATGGGCAGTTCATCGATGGGCCGCTGTTCAACGGCACGGTGACCGGCCTGTTTTCCGAGGGGCCGTTCACGGTCTCTGTCAGCAGCGACGGGACGAACTTTGTTCCGCTGCCAGGCTCCTTCAATGACGCCACATTCCCCGGTCTCGGTTACTCCGATCAGGCCGGGCCGTACGACGACGGTCCGGGAGTCATTCCGTCGGATTTCCAGAAGCCTATTAATCCCGCCCTCACGCTGACTGACTTTCTCGGAAAGTCGTTCTCGCAGGTCAAAGGCCTTTACGACGGCTCGGGCGGTGGTATTCCCATCGACATCTCCGCTTCCGGACTGTCGAGCGTCTCGTACGTGCGCGTAGACGTTCCAGACGGCGCGAGCAATATCGAGCTGGATGCGTTTTCGGTCGTGCCGGAACCGTCCAGCATCTTCGGCATGCTGAGCCTTT
>JBGAJB010000273.1:0-5581 GCA_044225155.1 Phycisphaerae bacterium
TTTCTTGGAGCTTGACACGCTCCCATGGTGGGTTGCCGAGCACGACATCAAACCCCCCCGTCCAGCCCGATTGTTCGTCTTGGGGACCATGATCGGCCCCAGGCACGCGAAACACGTCGGGAAACGATAAGTGCCAGTGGAAGAACTTGTACTGCTCGGCGAGCCGCTTAATCTCATCGCGCATCCACGGAGTCAGGTCATGCGGATTGCGCTCGATGCGGCGGAAGACGCTCTCGGTGATCGCATCGCCGACTTCGCGCGTTTTCTTCCAGACAAACGCAGCGCACCAGGCGTCGGCTAACAGCCGACCTGAGAGATACCCAGATGAGCCGACCAGCTCCTGCCAGCGGCGCTGCTTGTCCTGCACGCCGGCGAGCGTGTCGTCGGCGACCGAATCGAGCGCGACCATCGCCGTGGCGAGGTTGCCGAGCCGCTCCCACGGCCGGCCGGCGGCGTCCCAGAGCTGGCCCTGGCCTTTCTCCCTGGCGAGGCAAACGGAGGCCCGTTTCGAGCCTGCTGGCGGGATGTTGCCGAAGTATCCCGGAACCGGCATGGGTCTGAAGGTTTTCATCGGACGACAGCGGGGCAAACACCTGATTAACGCGCGCGTGTTTCCTGCATGGCATGCGGAGGATTGGGGGCCGGTCTATTCGATTGAAGCCGCCGGCCTCGTAGCGCTGGAGCCTGCGCCCGCTGAGAAAACGGTCGTACCCCAGGATGAACCTGAGGAGTGGCTTACCGTAACCCAAGCGGCCAAAATGTTGCTGACCGATGTGTCCGGCATCGACATACAAAAGGCGAAATCGCGCGTTTCTTACGCGGCCACCGACGGAAAGCTTCTGCACGAACGGAAAGCGGCCTGGCCCGCCGTATCGAGCACAAAAGTTTCGCAGTTTGGCGTCTCCACAGCGTGATCGCGATCTTGACCAGGTAGATTCCGGGATCGCCCACACTGATGCGACGCAGGCGTCATTAAACCCGCGCGCGGTGTCGCGCGGTGTACACCGCGCTCGTGGGCACAAATCCGGCTAACTCGATCCAAACTCGCACATGAGTTGCAATCCGCAACCCGTTTAGGTAGTGTTATTTACGTGCCTCGGTCGCTTGGCGTCCCGACGAACCGCAGGTTGCGGGTTCGAGTCTCGCCGGTGGCTCTGTGACAGAGTGCGACAGCGATGCCTTACCCGCGTCAGCGCTGACGCTTACAGCGATTCCGCCCGAATGTCCGCTACCTGCCATTTTGCCAGCGAATGACGCCCGCGTACTGAAAAAGTCGGAAGATTGGTACAAGCGTTGGTACAAGCGGAGCGGCGTCATCCGTCCCTGTCGCCTTTGCTTCATGCGCGTCGGATCGATCGAATCGCCGCCCAGGGACCTGGATCGAGGGGCTCACCAACTAGAAAGCCGCAGCCCCTCAAGTGCCGCGCTCTGCCAGAAAAGTGATGGACCAAGGGGCTTTTTTCGGGCCCATTGATCAGCGCTGATCGCGGCGCCTAGTCCAACACGCCGCTTTCGGGCAAGAATTGCTGAACTCGGCCCAGTGCTGCTTGGAGTCGCCACCCCCGAGGTCGGTGTGCCTGCCGGCATACTCCCAGAGGGCAGGTGTCGCCGCGACATCCTGCAGATGCCGCGCCTCCGCCACGGGGATCACGGAGTCATGCGCCTGCAGGAGCAGCAGCACGGACAATCGAGACGAGCACCTGATCCGGTCCGCCACCGACGCGCAGCAGAATCGGCAGGCCGAGACGCGCAGGCGCTGCCATCGAATCCAGGCTGGAGAAAGTGCTTTCGAGAATCAGCGCGGTGGACGAGCCGCCCGCCAATTGAGCGGCCGCTGCGCCGCCCAGCGAGCGGCCAAAGTAGACGATGCGCGTCGAATCCACTTCCGGGCGCGCCGCCAGCCACGTCTGCCACGCGAGCAAATCGCGGAGAATGCCGGTCTGGGTCGGTTTTCCGGCGCAGCGCCCGTAGCCGCGATACTCGACGAGCAGCACGGATAGACCGAGATCGTGCAGCCCTTGCGCGTGATACATTCCGCCGTCGATCGTCTCGTAGTTTCCGTGCGTGATCAGGACTGCCGGGCGCTTTGCGGATCCGGACGCGTCAGCGGCGGGATAGAACCAACCCTCCACCCGTACGCCCGGTTCGGTCTCGACGAACGCCTGCTCGACGCCCGGCGGCAGCGTCGCCGTCGCCGGCGCGAGATGCGCGAACGCGCCGGGGTAAACCAGTTGATCCTGCATGTAGCCCAGGAACAGTTCGTAGGCGGAGAACAAAACCAGCGCGAGGATCAGCAGCCAGCGCACGGCTCGCCTCCGTCGTCGGCGCGACGGCCGTAGAGCAGCAGACGGGGTGACCGCCGCCTCAGTCTGCATATCGGCCCGCGCGTCCGACTACTGACACGGCTGTCCGTAGCGCGCCAGCACGATGCCGAGATCGCTGAGGTCTACGTCGCCGTCTCCGTCCAGGTCACCCGTTTCCAGCGTGGCGCCGCTGGGCGTGCCGAAGCCGGAAAGCACGATGCCGAGATCGCTCAGATCCACATCGCCGTCGCCGTCGATGTCGCCCTGGCAGGACGAGTAGATCAAATTCACCGTAACCGTCGCCGACGAGCCTGCGCCCGAATCCGCGCGGAACGTCAGCACATCCGTTCCGCTGGCGCCGATGAGCGGCCGCATCAGGCGATACGCGCCGGTCTGGCCGGTGGGAACGCTCGTCTTCAGCGGAGCACTGACGATCGTGTAGGTGATGGGATCAGCCGGATTGCCGTTCGTGGCCGGCAGTTCGAGCACGAACGGACTGCCAGCGCTCACATGCTTCGAAAACCCGTACGCAATCGGCGGCGTCGAGGTGGGCGCACTCGCGGTCGCCGCGACCGTGATCTAAAACGGCGCGCTGCGAACGATCCGCCCATCGGCGTAGAGCGACTCGGCTTGCAACCAAACGGTGCCCGCGCCGAGGCCCTTGCCGTGTACGGTCAGGCTTCCGGTCGATCCGTAGACCGCCGCTACCACGCGGCTGTTTTGAACCAGCCGAACCTCCACGGGCGATCCGCCCACGGCGGCAATGTCGGCTACGAAGGGCGTCGAGAGATCGCCGGACGCGGGCGTGACGTTGATCGTCGTCGCGCGACCATGGTTGTCGACGTTGATGCTGCCGATCCAGCGGCCGGTGCGTTTCTGCACGACGTTGTCATAGCCAAGCACGCGCAACTCGTGATAACCGTCGGCCAGCAGAGTTGTATCGACTGAAAACTGTCCGCCCGGCGTGGTGCTGCTGTGGCGCAGGCCGTCGATCAGCAGATCAAAGCCCGCCATCGCCGCGCCCGGCGCAGCGGTCGTGCCCGTGGGGGTCAGCGCGATTGTGCCGCCGACGGCCGATCCCGGTGCGTCGTTCACGGAAACCGTCGGCAGATACGCCCACGGGCGCGTCATCAAATCGCCGTAGAAGAGCGTCTGGAAGGGTAGATACGTAAGCGAACGGAATGCCGACTCGCCGAGCGATAGCCCGCGGAAATACTGCAAATGCAGGTTGGGTGCGACAAACTTGCCGTCGTAGTTGCAGGGTTCCTCGACCGTCCCGGAAGTGCCGCTGGCGCCCTTCACGATCCAGCGTGACATCTTCACTTGCGAGCCTTCGTCAAAGGTCGCGGCGAAGCTCGTAAGATGGTCGCAGAACGCACCGGGAAGAATCGTCATCGACGTGCCGTCGATGTCCGGCGTCGCCCAGCCTGTCATAATTCCCAGGCAGTCAGTTTGTCCAGTCGGGAGCACATCGAACAAATGCACGCCCACGCCGCCGTCGGCCGCGAGGTTCGCAATGGTTGAGTCAAACTTTCCGTCACGCGGATCGCTGCGCGTGTTGTCCGTGGTCTCCATGAAATAGAACGTGCCGGCCGGGCGCGTGCCGTCGACCGCAACGCTCCGATCGATCATCGCCTTCAGCTCGGGGAGCGTATTGCCGCGCGTGCCGGTCCAGCCCAGCATGCCCGAGATGAAGTACTGCCGCGCGGACGGGTCGGTGCTGGCGACGCCGTTCCAGAATTTGATTTCGCTATCAAATGCGACGGGACCGGGCGCGCCGGAAAACGGCTTGTAGCCCTGTTGGCGCGTGGACATTTCGCCGTCCAGGATTTCAGACGGAATGAAAGCGAGCATGTAAGCGCCGGTGAGCGAAAAGCGCGTCACCGGCGAGCAAGTGTCCGTCACGAGCCCCGGTGCGCTTACGTAAAACGAAGACGGCGGCGCGATGATGATGTAGTCGATGTGATCGCGCAAGCCGACCGTATCGAGATAGCCGAACAGCATGTCAAGATTGCGATCGACAAAGGTGCTGTAGTCGGACGCGGTCGGATCGATGTACAGGATGTTCGCGGCGGGAATCTGCCGCGCGTTCTGGTAGTAGTTCGCCAACTCCAAAGCGTCAGGCCGGCTGGGGTCGACCAGCACGAGCATGTTTTCCGGAGAGCCGCCGGCCAAGGCCGCGGCGCTGGCGAGCGGCAATAGGGCAAGACGAAATCCGATCCACGGACGCGCGGTACGACTCTTTGTCACGAATCTCCCCTCATTGCAGAATCGGATGGAACCTCGCAACCCGCCCACCGTCCTTCGGCGAGCGCCGATGCGGCCGTGCGGGCAACCCGCAGATTGTAGCCGCCCACCAACAGGGAAAGCACGCGCAATGGGCCTTGCGGCCGATTTGAGCGTGATTTCCGGACCCTTCGAGCGTTGATCGTTTTCTATCGGCCGGGAGCGAGCTTTTTCCACTCGTCGGCGGACACGGGCATGACGGAGAGCCGGCCGATCCGAACCAGCGGCATGTCCGCCAATTCGGGATCGGCTTTGATGTCAGCCAGTGCGACGGGAGCTTTCAGCCACCGCACAAAGGCGATTTCGACGGCCACCGATTTGCCGGACTTGTCGGTTGGGTCCGGGATGGGGTTGGCTTCGACGCGCGCGATCGCGACGACCGCCCGTTCATCACCGGTGTGATACACGAGCAGGTCGTCGCCTTTAACCATGCCGCGCAGGTGCCGCTGCGCCGTCGGATTACGAACGCCCGTCCAGAGCGTCCGCCCGTCGCGTTCCAGGTTGGCCGCCGAATAGTCCTCGGGGTCGCTCTTGATCAGCCAGCGTGCCATGCGAGCTATTTCTTTGCGGCGGCGTAAAACTCAGCGACCTTGTCCCAGTTCACCACGTTCCACCAGGCGGCGATGTAGTCAGGCCGGCGATTCTGATAGTTCAGGTAGTAGGCGTGCTCCCACACATCGCAGCCGAGAATCGGCGTATCGCCGTTCATGAGCGGCGAGTCCTGGTTCAGCGTGTTGATCATCTGGAGGTTCTTGTGTTTGTCGACGACCAGCCACGCCCAGCCGCTGCCAAAGCGTCCCGTGCCGGCGGCCGCAAATTTCTCCTTGAATGAATCAAAGCTCGCAAATGTCGCGTTGATCGCGTCGGCGAGCGGTCCGCTCGGCTTGCCGCCCTTGCCCGGCCCCATGATCTGCCAGAAGAGCGAGTGATTGGCGTGGCCGCCGCCGTTGTTGATGACGGCCTGACGGATGCTGTCTGGAACCGCGCTGATC
>JBGAJB010000274.1:0-4531 GCA_044225155.1 Phycisphaerae bacterium
GATGATGCGCGCGTCGCTTCGCGCCGCAGCAACCGGCTAAAAATGGGCGCGGACGATGGCATCCAGCTCCTCCATGCGCTCTGTCCACGAGTGAGTGGTGTGGGTGCGCCGCCGTCCGGCCGCGGCGATTCGGGCGCGGGCCGGTTCATCGTCCAGATATCGGCGGATCAGGCCGACGCACTCCTGTGCATCGCGATAGGCCAGAATCTCCTCGCCGACGTTGAAAATCTCGTGCAGATTGCGCTTGTCATCCGTGATGAGCAGCGATCCGCAGCCCGTCGCTTCATAAAGGCGCAAATTGTTCGCATAGGGGCCGATGTCGCCGTGGTGATTGAGCGTGATGCGCGCGGCCGCGAGCGCCGCATACATGGCGCGGCCCCAGAGCGGACCGCGATACGCACGCCGGATGGGCGATTCGGGCGAAAGATGGTCGACGCGATCGCTCCACACCGCGACGCTTGGCACGGCCTCGCATATGGTTTCGAGCCACGCAGTGCGCGAACTGTGAATACCGTAGAAATTTCCGATGAAGGCCACATCAACCGGTGTCGTGCTCGGCAGATCACGCAGCACGTCCGGCTCGAACCCCAGCCGGTGCAGGACGGCCGGTACGCCCATCGTGCGGAGCATCGCGACGGTCGGCGGGAACGACGAGACCACCAGGTCGTGCTGAAGCCAGCCGTCGACCTCGGTCAGCGGCGTGGCCGGATGCTGGCCGATGATGCGGCATCCCCGGCCGCGCAGGGCTCGTAGCAATTCCGGCGTCGTCCATTCGGGACATTGATTGACGATGATGTCGGGTGAGAACTCTTCGACCTGTGCACAGAGAATCTCGTACCAGGCGCGGCGCTCCGCGTCGGAAGACTCGCGCACGGGCCGCAGGAAAGTCGCGGGGCGAGTCTGACGGCGCGTCGCGAGTCCGCCCTGACCGGCGCGGGTCGAAACGGCATCACCCGCCGCGAGCGGATCCTGCTCCAGATCGTCAAACCAGAGGCCGCGCTCGCGCGCCCAGGCGCGTTGGAGATAGCGGTTATTCAACGAGACGAGCTGTGCCTCATGTCCGATGCGGTTCAATCCGTCGACATAGAACGGCGAGACGCCGAAAGCCGTGGCGCGGAGCGCGGCCTGCTGCTCATTCCAGGTGGCGTCCCGCAAAGCCGGTGGGTGCGCGTAGTGCTGCGTCAGAAAGCGGTGGTAGTCGGTGTTGAGTATCAGCCAGCGCATTTCGAGGTGCCGCGCGAGCGCTCAGCGTCGGCACCCTGTCTATCGGAACGAACCGCCGCCCGCGGCGATCCGGGCGCACGGTCCGGCGTGCGAAGCTTTCTGGGAGCGGCAAGTTCTGCGCGGGTTGTGGAACAAACGTGGAGAGAGCCCGTGGAAAGCCCGCGAGACGTTGAGCCCGGGCGGGGCGATTGAAGCGTCCGTTTGACGAAGTTCGCTCCGCAGCGGCGGTCAGTCGCCCCTCCAAGGCTTCCGGGTTGATCAATCGCTCACCACGGGCTTGCGCCGTGGCTACTTTCAAACGCCCCTCCGGGGTGAATGGAGTCGGCTCGCCCCCGTCCGCGTCGAAGGCCAACTAGAACAAACGACGCGGCCGCGAGGCTGAGCGTGCCGGGTTCGGGGATCGTGGCGACGAAGGGGGCGTATTCACCCTGTGCGTTGAAGCCATAGCCGAGGACCGTGCGGCCGTCGGCGGAGATGTCGCGAAGTTCGTCGAAGCTCCGCCAACCGTGAAGATCAACGCCGGCAGCAAGCAGAACTTGCATAAAGTCGCGCGTCCCGTTGGCATCATCCCAAATGACTGCGTGAAAGGTCTGGCCCGGGCCGACGGTTTGTCCGATCACGGTCTCTCCATCGGCACTCATTCCAGTGAGACTGAGTGAAGTGAAGCCAGACAAGGTCTCCAACAGCCTTGGAACGCCGTCTTCCCACAGGAGTCCGTCCGATGCCAGCGTGTCGTCGTGGGTTTGCGTGCCGATGATCCGGCGGCCGTCGGCCGAGATGTCCAGAGCACACGAAAAAACGATGTCGCCCGGGTCCAGGAGAGGCAGCGCTTCGGTCACGCCGTTTTGCAATGACGTGTCCATCCGCGGAGATGGCTGTCGCATCGGTCGTGAACCCGCCGGGTTCGTGCTGGAGCAGGCTGATCTGGTCGTTGCGCCAGACTCCGGCATCGTCTATGCCTTGTTCGTGTCCGCGCAACACGCCCCCGACGATCGTGCCGTCGGGGGCCATGTTGCGCGCGATGCCGTTACCGTAAGTCAGAATCGGCAGATAAGTGACCTGGCCGTTCCGGTAGTAAACAGGGAGTCCGTAACCGTCCCCACCCGGTGATCGACCGAGCAACGTGCCGCCATCCGGAGAGATCCCCACCAGGTCAAAGCCGTAGAGCTGTGCACGCAGGTCAGTGAAACCGTATTGGGCGGACGCGGACGTGGCTGCGAGCGCGATGATCCAAAGCGCAAGTATTGGCTTAGCATTGATTTGTACGTGATTCACGCCACGTCTCCGCAAACAGCAATTAGGAAAGGACATTCATTCTTAGGCGGTCAAATCGCTCGAAATCAAGGGAAGGAAGTAAATAACGGTGACTTTTTCGGCTCGAGGGGAGCGGGCTACTCGACACAAGCCGCGCGGATGCGCGTGAGCTGGTGCAACAGCAGCTCGAGTTGATCAAGCGGCCAGACGGTGGCGGCGTCGCTCTTGGCGCCCGCGGGGTTGTCGTGCACTTCCATGAAGAGCGCGTCGATGCCGGCCGCGGCCGCGGCGCGCGTCAGCAATGGGATGAACTCGCGCGCTCCGCCGGTGACATGGCCGCTGCTGCCCGGATGCTGGACGGAATGCGTGGCGTCGAAGACGACCGGGGCGAAGCGCCGCATCACTTCGAGTCCGGTCATGTCGTTGACGAGGCGTTCGTAACCGAAAGTCGTGCCGCGATCGGTGACGAGCACGTTCGCGTTGCCGGTCTGGCGCACTTTCTCCACGGCCAGTTTCATCTTCTCAGGCGCGAGGAATTGGCCCTTCTTGATGTTGACGCAGCGCTGCGTGCGGCCGCAGGCGATCAGCAGGTCCGTTTGCCGACAGAGAAACGCGGGTACTTGCAGGCAGTCAAGCACCTGGCCGGCCGCCTCGGCCTGCTGCGGCTCGTGCACGTCGGACAAGATGGAAAGGCCGAGACGCGCGCGGACTTTTTCGAGGATGCGCAGGCCGGCGTCGAGGCCGGGGCCGCGAAATGAGTCGCCGCTGGAGCGATTAGCTTTGTCGAAGCTGGCTTTGAAAACGAGCGGCAGACCGACGCGCCGCGCGACGGCGGCGATCGCTTCGGCGAGACGCAGGCTGTGCTCCTCGGACTCAATCACGCACGGGCCGGCGATCAACAGCAGGGGTTGGCCGCGACCGACGTGGTGAGTTCCCAATCGCACCGCACTCGTCGAATTCTTCTCGCTCATCGTCTCAGGCCTCTCGCAGGACATCCGCGCATCGCCGAGCGCAGATCCGTCGCCAATCGGCGGAGTGTAGCCCAACCCTGGCGCGCGGATGAATACAATGCGCGGCTGGTGCGCGGCAGCGCGGCCATTAGAGAAACGGAGTCGTCAGATGATTCGGAAGGCGTTTTGGGGAGCACTCGTCATGACCTTGGTCGCATCGACCGCCGCCGCGGAAATCGTCACCGAGACGATCAGCTACAAGCACGGCGAGCTCGAGTTGAAGGGATTCCTCGCATACGACAAAGGGGCCGGCAAGCGGCCGGGCGTGCTACTCGTGCACGAGTGGTGGGGGCTGACGGATCACACGAAGAACATGGCCCGCAAGGTCGCCGAAATGGGCTACGTCGCGTTCGCCGTTGACATGTATGGCGGCGGGCAGGTGACCGACAAGACTGACGAGGCCGGCAAGCTGGCGGGGCAGTTCAAAGGCGACGCGAAGCTGTGGCGCGAACGGGCGAAAGCCGGATATGACGCGCTGATCAAGACCGGCCGCGTGGATGAAACGCACATTGCGGCGATCGGCTTCTGCTTCGGCGGCTCGACGTGCCTGCAAATGGCGTACTCCGGCCTGCCGCTCGCGGGCATCGTGACGTTCCACGGCGGCCTGATGGCGCCGGCGGCGGATGACCCGGCCATCAAGGCGAAGGTGCTCGTGTTGCACGGCGCGGACGACCCGCTTGTGCCGACTGATGCGGTATCGCAATTCCAGGAAGCGATGCGGGCGCGGAAGGTCGATTGGCAGATGGTCTACTACGGCAACACCGTGCACAGCTTCACGAACCCGGGTGCCGACAAGGTCGGTATCGACGGCGTCGCTTACAACGCGAGTTCGGACAAACGGGCGTGGCGCGCGGCCGCGGATTTCTTCCGCGAGGTGCTCGGACCAACAGACGGATCGAAGAAAAACTAGGCGAACTCAGAGGCGAAAACCACTGGTTGAAAACCGTTGCCACAGAATCCGACGGGGATTCGGAGCAGGTTTCTGGGTCGACTCGCCATCCGTGGCGACGACGCGAAAATCGGCTTCCGGCATTGCAGGCGCC
>JBGAJB010000002.1:0-40705 GCA_044225155.1 Phycisphaerae bacterium
GAACTTATACGTTTGTGCGGCGCCCGTCCCCGTCACCAGGCCGGCGAACATCGTGGCCGCGATTCGCAGCGTGCTCTTGGCAGTCGGCATTGATACGTCTCCGAGTGGCGTGAGCGCTTGCCCGCGCCTGATTACAGGACTTCGACTCCGCGCCCGCAGCGCGGCCCGACACGGTCAGCATCGTCATGCCCGCCGAGAGCATTCAGTTCGTGGAGACGTTCGGCGGTGAGCGGCGGAACTGGAAATGTCGAGCGGAAATTCTCGGACGAGGCCCCGCCACGAACTGCGAATCTCCCCTGGCCTGATTTCGGCCGCCGGCACGCATTAGGTGCCTTTGCGGACAGGCAGCAGGTATGATTTGCGCCCGTCTCAGCGGGAGTTCTCCCTATGCGCTCGAATTCGATCTCACGCCGTGCGTTTCTTTCTCGTGCCACGGTCCTCGCGGCAGCTCCTTACATCGTCTCCGCCCGCGCGCTTGGCCGCGCGCCCGGTCGTCTGGCCGCCAGCGAACGCCTGACGATCGGCATGATCGGCGTCGGCAACATGGGCAGCGGCCACTTTGAGACGTTTCTCGGAAATTCGGAGGTCGAAATCGTCGCGATCTGCGACGTCGACGCCGTCAAGCGCGACAAGTACGCGCAGCGCGCCAGCGAGCGTTACGGCGCGGAAAAACACGCAGGCACGCATGGCGGCGTACAGACCTACAACGAGTACGAGGAGCTTCTGGCCCGGCCCGACATCGACGCGGTCCTGATCGCGGTGCCCGACCATTGGCACGCGACCATCGCGGCCGCGGCCTGCCGTGCGGGGAAGGACGTCTACTGCGAGAAGCCGCTGACGCTGACGATCCGCGAGGCCCAGCGCATCGTGCAGGTCGCCCGCCAGACCAATCGCGTCTTTCAAACGGGCAGCCAGCAGCGCTCCAGCCCCGAATTCCGCATCGCGTGCGAACTGGTCCGCAACGAACGCATCGGAAAACTGCAGGAAGTGAAGGTCAACATCGGCCCGCCGTCGGCCGAGCGCTACCTTCCGGCCGAACCCGTTCGGCCCGGCTTCGACTGGAACCGCTGGCTCGGACCGGCCACCTATCAGCCCTACAACGCGACGCGCTGCAGCGGCGACTACGGCGGCGGCTGGCGCTTCATCCGCGATTACTCCGGCGGCATGACGACCGACTGGGGCGCGCACCACTTCGACATCGTGCAATGGGCGCTCGGCATGGACGGCAACGGCCCGGTCCGCGTCGACCCGCCCGCGCAGCGTTTCGACTACGGCCTCAAATTCACCTATGACAGCGGCGTGACCGTGACGCGCGCCCCCGACGTGAACGGCATCCTCTTCGTCGGCAGCACGGGCAAAGTCGAGGTCAATCGCGGCTACTTGAAAACCTGGCCCGACACGCTTCAGAAAGACCCGATCGGCCCGAACGAAGTGCGCCTCTACGAAAGCCCCGGCCATCATCAGGACTGGTTCAACTGCATCCGTTCACGCCGCCGGCCGATCTGCGACGTCGCGGTCGGGGCGAGTTCCGTAACGATGTGTCATCTCGGAAACCTGGCCTACTGGCTGGAGCGGCCGATCCGCTGGGATCCGGAGAAGGGTGAAATCATCGATGACGGTCAGGCGTCGCGCTGGCTGGATCGGCCGCGGCGCGCGCCATGGACGATGGATGCGTAAGTGAGATTCATTCAGAGTTGATCCACGAGCCCGGAGGGATTCGAACCCCCGACCGGCGGATTAGAAATCCGCTGCTCTATCCAACTGAGCTACGGGCTCTTCGCGCAGCGCAAGCGATCGCAGCGCGCAGTTTCCGCATCATAATCGATCAAATAACGCGCGGCCGGCGCGGCCGGAATAACGGCCCTGCTCAGGCGAATACCTCTCACCTGAGTTTGCGGACGAAGCGTGTCGATGAAAACTTCGCGTGAAATCTGCGGGTGGATGGCACTAAATCTCCTCGCTTGGAACACGGGCTGCGACTCGTCGGCACAGCCGTCGCCCGCGACTCAACCAAATCTCACCCGGCGTGCGGCGAGTCAGGAGCGCGGCCGGGGGCGAGTTTCTTTATCACCACCGTCTGATACTCCTGCCGATCTCCATCAACGGACAGAATGCCGGTCTGGGGTTGCTCGATACGGGTGCGAGCACCGGCGCGCTCGATGAGCGCGTTGCCGAGCGGCTGGGTGTGCGGGCCGCGCACACGAGCGAGGTGCAGGGCACCGCCGGCACGACGCACGTGCGCAACGCGCGGGAGGTCTACGTCTCCCGCGATCAAAAGCACGGTCACCCGGCGCAGTCCATCACCGCACGTCAAATCCAAGAGCTTCGGAGGTAAGAAAACTCAACCGGGTTACTTCATGCCGCTGATCATTTCACGCAGCTTGCGCTCGCACTCCTGCCGCACGCGCGGTGGGAGTTGATCAGCTTTCACCGGCACGAGGAACTTCACGCCCGGCTGCAACTCCATCTCGATCCAAACCCACTGTGTGAGATCTGCATTGGAAGCGCCGGCCGGAATCACGGGCGCAGCGCGGACGACATCGCCCCCGTTTGATGCCTCGGCCGGCGGCGGTGCATCCGGCGCAGCAAATCGCACGCCATCGTCCGTGATGTCAAACCGCAGCCCCGTGTTGCCGCAGATGCGCTCAAACGTCTGCCGCACGCTGACGCGCCGCTGAATCAGATCAACCGCCCGCTCGCGCGCGGCCACTTTCTGCAGGACTGCCCCGTCGAACGCCACAGTCACGCCGACCCGCCGGCCAAGATCGAGCAGGAGCTGGTCGAGGGCCATGCGCTGATAGCTGAGATCGATACGCCGCTCCAGCCGTCGCCGGATTTCCTCTTGCCGCGGCTCAAAGACGATGTGCGCATCCTCAGGCCGCCACGACCAGCCCAGCGTCTCACACACCGCGTCGAACTGCCGTGCCGCGGGTCGGCGCGCGAGTTGCCCAAGGGCCTGCTCAAACTTTTCGCGTGCTTTCAGCTCCGGCGGAAAATGAAATTCCAGTTCCGGTGCGGGAGAGGCCTTGGCCAACTCGCTCCAGGGCCTCGTCGCGAGGTTGCCGATGAGCGTGTTTTCCTCGGGCGTGAACGGCCGCGCGACGCGTTCCAGCAGCGGTCCGGGGCGGACGACCACTTTGTCCCCGATCGGCTCCATTTGCAGGCCTAGTTCGTCGAACACGTTTTGCAGTGCCGCGCGGACCGTCATGTTACGAATGTCGATGCGGATGCGCGTGGCCGCGCCGGACGGCATCAGGCCGGCGACGTCGGGGTCGAGCGCAAAGCGCAGCCCGATGTGCCGACCGAGTTCATCGAGCGCGTCGCTGATCGCGGCCGGACCGATGTTCAGTTGATCGATCTGACGATCGAGCGCGGCGTCGATTTGCTCGCGCGGCGTCTGCGCGGCCGCGCCGGCAACGACGATCACGCTCGCGATCAGGCGCGGCAGCAGGCGTCGAACTCTTGCGCAGACACGCGGCATTCGGTTCTCACAGCTCCCGGACGCGACGGTGCGGCGATCTTAACTCGCGGCCACTGTGGCGTCGGTCTTGGCGTCGCGCGACATTCGCGGCGGCGCATCAATCATCAGAAACAAATCGGTCTCTTCGTCGCTCGGCGGTTCGGACACGGCCGTCGAGACAATGGTTACACGGGCATAACTTTCCGCGGCCGGTCGCGCAGGCGTCGCCTGCGCCGCGACGATCTCGACGTTCGCGAAACTCGGCCGCGACGGCGTCGGAACACTGCCGCCCGGTGCTAGACCGCGCCACCAGAGCACGCCCAGCGCCGCGGCCGCTGCAATCCCCAGCGAAGCGGCGACGCGCATCCAGGTTCTGCGGTTCTGTTTTCGCCCACGTGCGGGACCGGCCGGCAGCGACGCGCCGATTCGCGCCTTTAGGTCGCCCCAACGGACGCGCGCGTCGATGTCCGCCGTCCCGCGTAGCGCCGCGACTAGCGCGTCGTCTGCTGCCGGGATCGCCTCGTTTTCCGCAGCGGCTATGGCAGAGCCGATTCGCGTCTGTAATTGTCGCCAATCGACGCGTTGCGCGACCGCGTCAGAGTGCAACAAACGCTCGAGTCCATCGTCAACTCCGTCGCGCGCTGTCAACGAGGTGGATACGACCTCGCGCGTTTGATCGCGCAAAAGTTCCCATCGCACGCGCGCGGAGATCGCGTCTCGTCGCAGGAGCGAATTCAGACGCATCCATCGCTCAAACTCGACCCTCAGTTCCGAATCCTGCTCGATGGCGGCGTCGATGCGAGCGCGCAAATCAAGATTGGCTGACTCATCCAGCCACTCGCTCAACCACTGCTCAAATCGCTCCCGCTCGTTCATTCGTCCGCCGCGATATCCGGTGGCCACCTGCTCGGCCGACCCGCGAACCGATTGGCCTATCCGCCATCAGCCATGAACCATTCCCTATTCATCCAGAAAGTCCGCCAGTTTCTCCCGCAACTTTCGCCGTGCTTGGAACACATGCCACTTCACCGCCTCAACGCTGCAACCAAGG
This sequence comes from Phycisphaerae bacterium, assembly GCA_044225155.1. Lineage (GTDB taxonomy): Bacteria > Planctomycetota > Phycisphaerae > UBA1845 > Fen-1342 > CAYMBL01. Next base: position 4,512 of record JBGAJB010000002.1, read on the forward strand.
ATGTCCGCCACTTCCTTCTGCGGCATCTGCTCGATGCTGAACAGCACCAGCGCCGTTCGCTGCTGCTGCGGCAATTCGCCCAACGCCGCCTGCACCCGCTCCTGCAATTCTGCCGCGGCCAATTGCGCCCCCGGACGCTCGTCCGAGCTGTCCGAATCCGCGAGCCGCTGGTCGCGCGGCTGCTCGTCCTCGACGATGCAGTCCTCGAGCGACAGCTTTGGCCCGCCGACGGCGCGGTCGCGCCGGAAATTGAGCGACAGATTCGTGACGATCCGCAGCAGCCATGCGCCGAAGCGCTCGCGGTCGTCGAGCGTTTCCAGATTCTGGTACGCCCGGACAAACGCGTTTTGGCAGACCTCCAGCGCGTCGTGCAGGTTGCCCAGCAGCCGATAGGCGACCGACGTGGCCCGGCGCTGGTAGCGCTCGATCAAGACGTCAAACGCCTCGCGCCGCCCGTCGCATGCCCTTGCGACCAGCTCGGCATCTCCCGGCCCGCCGCTCATCGCCGCAGCCGCAAGCGTGTCATCCGACGGCTTGGACACGGTCTGACCCTTCCCGTTGGGCGCGCCCTCCAGGTCCGCTAATCCCGCGGTCCGCCCGGTCGGCGCGCCCGAATTCCGTCCTTTGCCCCAACGCCCGGCGAAACATCACTACCCGGGCCGCGGAATGGACGGACTGGCGTGAGGGAATATTCACGGTCCGGTCGAGGCCGGCCAGCCCCAACTCGGAAATTCGACTGGCGAGACCATGGCCGAGGGCGGCAGCAATGCCACTACGCCCGCGGCCGATCCCAGAAATTCACGAGATCGATGCGCGTGATGATCCCGCTCAGCTTTCCACCACTGCGCACGAGTACGCCGGTGTTGCCCGACAGCAGGATCCGATAGACCTCGTCCACGGAAATCTGTGCATCCACTTCCGGCAACGGCCGCGCCATGATCTGACGCAGCTTCACCTGTTTGGGATCGCGCCCTTCGTGCAGCAGGCGGGCGAGCGTGACTTCCTGAATGCCGCCGACAACCCGGTCGCCCTCCAGAATCGGCACCTGCGATATTTCCTTGTCGCGCAGCGTCGTGATTGCATCGTGCAGCGTCTGGTCCGGAGTCAGCGAGAGCAGTACACGCGTACCCATGGCGCGCAGCACGTCCGCCGCCGTGGCAGGCTTGCGCTCTTCCTCGAGGTATCCGTTCTCGCGCATCCATTCGTCGTTGTAGAGCTTGCTCAGGTAGTTCCGGCCGGTATCGGGCATGATGACGACCATCAGGTCGTTGGGCGTCAGCCGCTCGGCGTACTTCAGCGCCGCGGCCACGCATGTGCCGCACGATCCACCGATGAGCAGCCCCTCGGTGCGTGCTACGCGCCGCGCCGCGTTGAAGGATTCCTTGTCCGTGACGCGGACCCACTCGTCGACCACCTGACTGTTGAACGTCTTGGGCACATAGTCTTCGCCGATGCCCTCGACCTTCCACGGTTTGGGCGTGCCGCCGGAGAGGATCGAACCGTCCGGGTCAGCACCGACGATCTTTACCGCCGGATTCCGCTCCTTCAGATACTTTCCGACGCCGCTGATCGTGCCGCCCGTGCCGATGCCGCTGACGAAGCAGGTCACTCGGCCGCGCGTTTGCTCCCAGATCTCCGGCCCGGTCGAGAGGTAGTGAATCTCGGGATTGGCCATGTTCGTGAACTGATTCGGCATGAACGCGTTGGGAATTTCGTTGGCGAGGCGCTTGGCGACGCCGCTGTAACTCTCGGGCGAATCCGGCGGGACATTCGTCGGAACAATCACAACCTCTGCACCGTAGGCCTTCAGCAGATTCACTTTCTCGCCGCTCATCTTGTCCGGCAGGACGAAGATGCAGCGGTAGCCCTTGACCGCCGCAACGATCGCAAGCCCGACGCCTGTATTGCCGGCCGTCGCCTCGATGATGGTCGACACGCCCGGATGAATCAGGCCTTCGCGCTCCGCCTTTTCCACCATCGAACGGCCGATGCGATCCTTGATGGACTGACCGGGGTTGAAGAACTCGACCTTCGCGTAGATCGGGCACGGCAGGCCTTCGCCGACGCGGCCGAGGCGGATGAGCGGTGTGCGGCCAATGGTTTCCAGAGCGCTTTCGTAGATGCCGTTCATGATGACCCCTTCGACGGCCAGTGTAGTGCGAAACCGGGGTCGCCCGGGAGAGGCGGGCACGCGCCGTGATTGGAACGCCTTGTGCTGCCGATGGTCTTAGGGTTGCGAGGCTGGGCGCGACGTCGTCCTGCGGGACTGAGGTTGCGCGTCCTGCCCATCGGCGTCCCCGGCATAGCCGAGCGCTTCAAGTGCCTTCATCGCCGCCGGGTCGACCTCGCCTGCCTCGAACGGCGTGCGACGGAACGGATTCAGCCCTTCCAATCGCCCCTTCAGCGCGGCAGCGCGCTCGGTCTCCTGCGCGAAGACATTCTTCAACTCGTGCGGATCGCTTTTCAGGTCATAGAGCTGACTGGCGTCCGGGAATTCGTCGTTATAGATCAGCTTCCAGTCGCCTTCGACGATGCCATACAGTAATCCGTCCTGCGCCCGTTGCTTCGTGAGATTCGAGTTCAGATCAAATTTGTTTAGCTGCTCCGCGTAAGCGATGTGCGAAGCGTCGCCGCGTCCTTCGATCAACGGCCGCAGACTGCGGCCAAACGTCTTGGGGCGATGAGCCAACTCCAGGTAGTCGAGCACCGTCGGCAGGATGTCGACGCTGCTAACGACGTTTGCAATCGCGCTCCGCGGAGTGGCAGTTGGCGGTTTGACGATCAACGGCACATGGATCTGCTCCTGGTAGAGCAGCCGATGAAACTGCCAGCCGTGGTCGCCGAGCCCTTCACCATGATCCGCGGTAACGACAATCAAGGTATTGTCGTACAACCCCTTTGGCGAGCTGCCGCGATCACGCGCGAATTGCATATCGACATATGCGATCTCGGCTTCATAAAGAGCGTTGCGGGCCGCGACGGGCGTCGGGCGCGGTCGGGGGTGTTTCGCAAGTTGTTCGACCGGCGGTTTGAGCACGTCGTCGTGCGGATCCCAGTAGTGAATCCAGGCCGCGAACGGTGCCGCCCTCGCGCGATCCAGCCATTTCAGAAAGTGATCCGTGGTTTCGTCGGAACGACGCTGATCCCGTTGCACGTCCCAGCGCATTTTTCCCTGGCGATCGGGCGTGAAGCTGCTCTCGCCCGGCTTCACCCCGAGTCAAACTCGTCGAAGCCGCGCTCAAAACCGTAGTAGTCTGAAACCGTAAACGAGCTGAGAAACGCGGCCGTTTGCCAGCCACCCGCCTTGAGTAATGTCGCCAGGGTGGGAATTTGGTCCGGCAAGCGATAGCCGGCGCTCGCCGCGATCACACGCACCTGATGTTGAAACGGCGCAAGCCCCGTCAAAATTGACGCGTGCGACACCGGCGTCGCTGCCGCCGAGGAAAACGCCTGATCGAATCGCGCGCCACCGGCCGCCAGCGCGTCGAACGCCGGCGTGAGATTGCGCGTATCCCCATAGCAGCCGAAATGATCGCGGCGGGTGGTATCGAGCGTAACGAGCAATACGTTCGGTTTGCGATCGCTCTTGGACGTTCCCAGGTCCCGGCCGCAGCCGCTCGCAAACAGAGCGCCAAGCAGCGCGCAGGCGTAGGCCGCCGCGCGCATCAGTGTGCGTGGGCCTTGGCGGGGGCCGCGCCCATCAGCAATTCCGGCTTGATCGTGCCGCCGTTGCGGACGGCCGCGACGAAACAGGCGAACAGATAATTCGAGTCGTGCGGCCCCGGGCTGGCCTCCGGGTGAAATTGCACGGCCATCACGCGGCGTTCTTCGTGAATGTACCCCTCAAGGCTGTCGTCGTTCAGGTTGATGTGCGTGGCCTGCCCACCGACCCGTTCGAGCGAGCGGGCTTCGACCGCGAAGCCGTGGTTCTGGCTTGTGATTTCGATGTGGCCCGATACGCGATTCTGAACGGGCACGTTCGCGCCGTGATGGCCGAAGCGCAGCTTGTAAGTCTCGGCGCCGAGCGCCAGTGCCAGCATCTGGTGTCCGAGACAGATGCCGAAGATCGGATAGCGGCCCAGCAGCGACCGCAGCGAACGGATCGTGTCGGTCACGGCCGCCGGGTCGCCCGGGCCGTTGCTGACCAGCAAGCCGTCCGGAGCAAGCTCGTCGATGCGCGTGGATGGCGTGCCGCTGGGCACGACCGTCGTGCGACAGCCGAGCGACGCCAGATGCCGCAACATGTTCTGCTTGATGCCGCAATCGAAGACGACAATGTGCGGAGCGTCAGGTGCGGTCGGTTGCGGCACCGCGGCTTCGACTTTTTCGCTTCGGCCGGTCGCTGGGCCGGCCAGATCCACCTGAGCGCCGGACAGCGGTCGAGCAGCGGCGCGCTTCGGTTCGGCAGCGACGGCCCGCGCGCCTCGCCCCGCGCGTCCGGCGGCGTCCAGAGCAGCTGGGTCCATTCCGTTACGTTGATCGGCGTCACCTCGGCCACCAGATTGGCCCCCACCATGGCGTCCGGCGCGCGCGCTGGTGCAGCAGCGCCGCGCTCGTCGAGAATCTCGGTGGAGAGCACGCCGCGGAGGCAGCCATGAATGCGGATTCGTCGCGTCAAGGCGCGCGTATCGATGCCGGAGATGCCCAGCACATCGGCTTCGCGCAGCAGCTCTTCGAGCGATGACGTCGCGCGGAAGTTGCTCGGACGGGGCGGCACCTCGCGGACCACCAGTCCCGAAAGAAACGGCCGGCGCGATTCGACGTCCTCGCGATTGACGCCGTAGTTGCCGATCAGCGGAAACGTAAGCGTGACGATCTGCCCGCAGTACGAGGGATCAGTAAGGATTTCCTGATAACCCGTGTGAGAGGTGTTGAAGACGACTTCGCCCACGCGCGTCCCGGATGCGCCGATGGATTGCCCCGTGAAAATCGTGCCGTCTTCGAGGGCGAGTTTGCAGATCACGCCGTACCTCCGCTCGGGGATGTTAACGCGCCCGGCAAGCGCGTGCCCGTCGACGGCACTGGCAGGGCACTTCGGTTCGCACCCGACGCAGCGTTTGACTCGCGATTCCCAGCGACATAACATCGACCCGGTCGCGCCAGTCCAATTTTTTGAGGCTGGGACGCGGTTTTTTGGCCGATTTCGGTCGCCAGGCCGAATTCAGTCGCAGGCTGGTATTGCAGCGGAGTTCGGCTGCGAGCGGAGAGTGATTTCGATGGCAGGTCCAAACACGTTGACGTTTACCGAATCTCGCCAACGAATACGCCGGCAAGCTCAAAGTGGGCAAGGTGGATATCGACAAAGCCCCGCAGCTCTCGAATCAATTTGGCGTTCAGAGCATTCCGACCGTGATCGTCTTTCACAAGGGCGTCGCGACCAAGCGGCTCGTGGGGATCCGGCAGAAATCCGAATACAAGACCGTGCTCGACGCCGCCTTGGCCGGTTAGAGATTCTTCGGTCTTCCGGCCGCGGGAGTGCGTACCTCGGCCGTTGCCTGCCAACAAAACATCCGGTCGGCCGTCCCCGCCGAATTGGCAATTTTCGCCGCTGACGCGACCATGCGCCGCCAATGGCCGACGTATTCATCAGCTATGTCGAGGAAGATTCTGACGCCGCGGCCGAGATCGCGCGCGCCCTCACGGATGCGGGAATCTCTTCGTGGCGCTATGAGACCGATGCGCTGGCCGGCGAGGACTACCTGCTTCAAACGCGAAAGCAGATCGAGTCGGCGCGCGTCTTTCTCGTGCTGATTTCTCCGAGTTCGCTGGGTGCGGTGCAGGTTTATCGCGAAGTCGTACGCGCCCATGAGTGCGGCCGGGCGTTCGTGCCGGTGCTGCGCGAGCTTTCCTATCACGAGTTCGGCCGTCGCAATCCGGAATGGGAGCAGGCGATGGGCGGGGCGACGGCGGTGGCCGCGCCGTCCGGCGACGTCTCCGACCAAGTCCAGCGCATTGTCGATGGCGTGCAGCGCTTGCTGTCGCGGGATTCGCGAAACCTTCCTTTTCGGCGAAAAAAATGGTCGATGCGGCGAGTGCGCCGCATCCTGTGGCACGCCACGTGGGCCGTCACGCTCATCGGTGTGACCGTCGGCGGCGGGCTGATGGTGCTGCATTCGCGCGCGAACGCGGCCCGGGCGCGGGCTGCGTCCGCCATGGAATCCGGCGATCTGGCCGGCGTCGCGGCGGCGCTGGATTGGGTGATCGACTGGTTCCCCAACGATCTCGAAGCGCGCATCCTGCGTGCCCGCGCGTACGGCAAGCTCGGTGACGACGCGCGCGCCAAAGTGGAGTTGGACGAGGTTCTCCGGCGCGCTCCGGCACACGTCGAGGCGCTCGGATATCGCGCGACCGCTTACGAGGGATTGCATCAGCTCGCAGACGCGAACAAGGATTACCAGGCTGCCCTCAAGATGGATCCCCAGCACTGGAGTTACTGGTACCGGCTCGGCAGGAATTACGCGGAAATGGGCAATCCTGAGCAAGCCGAGGCGGCTTTTTCGACCGTCATCGCCAATGATCCGCAGGACGTCGATGCACTCCTGCGACGCGCCATGGCACGCGGGCAGCAGAAGAAGTTCGCGGAGGCGCATACCGACGTCGACGCCGCGCAGCGACTGCATGCGGAGTATGGCGAGGCGCGCGGCGTTCGCGGGTTGATCCTCGCGGCCGAAGGTAAGTACGACCCGGCCGAAGTCGAGTTGAGTGCGGCGCTCAGCATGTCCCTGTCGCCGGAGGCACGACCCGGCATTGAGCAGGCGCTCAAGCAGGTACGGGCGCAGCTCCCGTCCGTGGGAGATTTGCAGACCATCGTCGACTATGGCGTCGAACAGGCCGGGCGGCGCGGCATCGCGATTAGCGCCAGCTTCACGGTGCGCGGCTTCGCCGGGCAGGAATGCTCGGCGATGGCGACCATTCTCGACGAACAGGACAAGCCGATTCCGGCGGCCACTGCCGAGTTTGCCACGGGGGACGGCTATCTGGGCGGCTTCATGCCGTTTACGCCGCGTACGAGTCCGGCCAGCGTCCGCGACCTCAGGATCTTTATCGCGTATGGCGAATTCCCGACGCGGCCCGGGCGGACGCTCTATCACTTCGACTTCGCCATTTTCGATCCGCAGTTCCGGCGCGTCTCCGATCGATGCCGTGGCGAGGTCGAAATCGTCTACAACCCGCCGTAGGCCAAACTCCGGCTGTCGGAGTAGAATCGAACCTCGGCCGTCCTCGCGGCCGAAATGGGTCGCGCTTCGCGTCCAGAGCCACTCGGGGACGCAGCGCCGGAAACAAAGCGAGACGCTTGAATGAATTTCGATCTGCCGCCGGCCGCGGCCGAACTCCGCGCCACGATTCTCGATTTCGCGAAGAAAGAACTCGCGACGAACATGATCGCGCGCGACGAGCAGAGCGAGTTCTGGCGTGAAGGCTGGCAAAAGTGCGCCGAATTCGGAATCCTCGGCCTGCCGGTACCGGAGCAATACGGCGGCGCGGGCGCGGACCTCTGCACGACCATCGCGGCCATGGAAGCGCTCGGTTACGGCTGCCACGATCTGGGGCTGATTTTCTCAATCAACGCGCATCTGTGGACGAACATCATGCCGATCCTGAAATTCGGCAATGAGGAGCAGAAACAGCGCTACCTCCCCAAGCTCGCCAGCGGCGAGTGGATCGGCGCGAACGGCGCGAGCGAGCCGGAGTATGGCTCGGACGTCTTCAGCATGAAGACGCGCGCCGAAAAGCGCGGCGACAAGTACGTCCTGAACGGCCAGAAAACCTTCGTCTCGAACGCCCCGATCTGCGACGTGATCGTCGGCTACGCCACGACCACCCCGGGCATGGGGCACATGGGCGTCACGGGTTTCATCATCGACCGGAACACGCCGGGGCTCTCGGTCGGGCCCCCGATCCACAAGATGGGGCTGAGAACGAGCCCGATGGCCGAATTGTTCTTTGAGAACTGCGAGTTGCCCGCATCGAACGTGCTCGGCCGCGTGGGTGGCGGTGCAGCTTGCTTCAATTGCTCGATGGAGTGGGAGCGCGGCTGCATCCTGGCCATGCATCTCGGCCGCATGCAGTTTCAGTTGGAGCGCGCCATCGAGTACTCCCGCTCGCGCAAGCAATATGGAAACCCGATCGGTCGTTATCAGTCCGTCGCCAACCGCATCGTCGATATGAAGGTGCGGCTGGAGGCGGCCCGGCCGCTGGTCTACAAGATCGCCTGGAAGATGGATCGCGGCGAAGACGCGACCATGGAAGCGGCGATCGCCAAGTTATTCTTGAGCGAAGCGGCCGTAGGATCGAGCCTCGACGCGATCCAAGTCTTTGGCGGATATGGTTATATGACCGAATTCGAGCTCGAACGCGATTTGCGGGACGCGGTGGGCGCCAAAATTTACTCCGGCACGGTCGAGATTCAGCGAAACATTATCGCGCGCATGCTCGGGCTGCCGCCCTCCACGCTGCCGCCGCCACCACCGAGGCCACGATGATCGGACAACCCACGTCCGTTAATATTTGCAGGAAAAAGAGTTAGCTGCCGAGGTGGATTCGTCCCGTCTGCCCGGCTATAAATCACCACCAGGGGGCGGAAAACAGATCATCTGTCAGAAAAATTCCCGAAAATTCTGATCCGCCGGGATGATCGTGCGTACAGTGTGGGGAGAGCGGGAAATGCAAAATTGCTCAAATACCTTGCAATGGGTCTTTATTCCCGCTATCGTTCGAATCTAGGGCAGATTCTGATTTCGGACTCGAAGCAGGCTTTCCGCACGCACCAGGAGCGTGCTTAGTTCTTCCAAGGGGAGAGATGACGCCGGGGCGTGTGACGTCGCCCGGGTCGTCCGTTGATCAAGGAATCGGCGTCACTTCTGCGAGGGTAGAGGTTATGCGAAAGTTCTCTTGGTTCGCGGGTTCGACACTGGCCTTGTTCGCCGCTGTCGGGACCGCACAGGCTCAGGTGAAGTTCTTCGATATCGGCGCAGGCCGCGGCATCGGCAGCTACAGCTGCGCGCCGGGCATGGGCGGCGGTGTCAGCGCTGCGGACGTGGATGGCGATGGTTTCGTCGACATGTACATCCCGCAGGCCGAAGGCTTTGGCAACCAGTACTACCACAACAATGGTGACGGCTCGTTCACCGAGATGGCCGCTGCGGCGGGCATCGGCAGCACGATGCGCAGCAAGTCTGCCGTCTGGTTCGACTACGACGGCGATGCGAAGCTCGACCTGATCGTGACGGGCGACTGCTTCGATCCCGCTGCGGTCGGCTCCGGCGCGCCTTGCACGAGCCAGACGCTCATTCTGTACCACAACAATGGCAACGGCACGTTCACGGACGTGACGGCCGCGTCGGGCATGCCGGTGATCCACACGCCGAACAGCACCGTTCACAACGCGTCGATCGCGGCCGCCGACATCAACAATGACGGTTGGCTCGACGTGTCGGTAACGGTCTGGAAGGGCCATTCGCTTCTGATGCTGAACAACGGCGACGGCACCTTCACCGACATCAGCGCCTCGAGCGGCGTGTACGCCACCGAGGAGAAGCTGTGGGAGCCGCTGTTCTTCGATTTCAACGGCGACGGCCTGATGGACCTCTATCAGAATGTTGACTTCCTCGCCAACCACCTGTGGATCAACAACGGCGACAACACGTTCCACGACATCGCCCCGGCCGCCCACGTCGACTTCTTCATGAACGACATGGGTCTGGCGATCGGCGACTACGACAACGACGGCGACTTCGACCTGTATGCGACCAACGTCTTCGGTCAGCAGGCGGGCGAGCGCAACCTGCTCATGCGTAACGACACCGTCGGCGGCAACGTCCTCTTCACCGAAGTTGGCGAAGCGGCCGGCGTGGCCAACACGTCGTGGGGCTGGGGTTGCACGTTCATGGACGCGGATCGCGACGGCAGCCTTGACCTCGCCGTCACCAACGGCTGGTTCAACCCGCCGTACCTCGGCGACGCGTCGCACTTCTTCTACAACAACGGCGATGGCACGTTCTCGGACATCTCCTCGACCGCCGCGTTCAATGACACGGCGTTCGGCAGCGGTCTGGTCGCGTTCGACTTCGATCGCGATGGCGACCAGGACCTCGTCCAGACGCAGAACAACGGCGGCGCGCTCCGCCTGCTCGAGAATCGTCGTGGCGGCGGTCGCACCCGCTACTTCCACCTGACGGTTCAGCCGCGTCAGCCGGGCACCCCGAACTACTACGCGATCGGCTCGATCGTTCGCGTGGACGTCGATGGTGCGAATCCGATCCATGCCGCACGCTACATCACCGCCGGCACCAGCCACCTGAGCCAGGAACCGGCTGAGGCCTTCTTCGGCGTCAATCGCAACCGCAGCGGCCTCACGGTCACCGTCGAGTGGCCGGATGGCACGTCGAAGGTCGTGACAAACGTCAAGTCCAAGCAGACGATCATCGTCAACAAGGACTAGGTAATCGCCTGAGCAATCAGCGATTGTGAAATCCACAGCGGGCGTTGTCGGGAAACCGGCAACGCCCGTTGTTCTTTTTCGCCGCGTTCGCGGCCGTGCCAAATGCGTTTTTCGCTGCATCCACGCGCGCCTCATATCGGCGCGGCGCCATTCCAGTGCCGACGACGCTACATGCAGCGCCCGCCGGCGGAACTCCGCGCGCTCAGTACCCGCAGCATCGGCTGCATGGGGCACTTCCTTTCGAATCCGCTGCTTTCTGCTTGCCCACCCCTTGCAAAACACAAAAGTCCCCAACGGCCCGGCCACGTTCGATCTGGAGTACAGCCTCGGCAACGTCAGGGCTCGGCGATCCCGGAACCGGCGTCGCTCGCGCTGCTCGCGCTCGGCGGCCTGCTGAGCCTGCGTCGTCGCGACTAGGCACCACTACGCACAACCGCAAAAAGAACAGCTCCCTCTGCCGGGACCTTCCGGCAGAGGGAGTGTCTTTTTTCGAAACGCCCAAACCGCGTCGAAATGAACGTACCGTTCAGCTCCGTCGTTTCGAGAAAATAGTGAAACGTTCCCAACCCGGACCAGCCTAGCCCCGCGCCGTCGTATGCGAGGAAATTCGTGTTTCCCGGGAAAGGTGAGATCGGCAGCGTGATGTCCGTGAAGAAGTTCGCGGCATCGCCGGCCGTGATCTGCACGTCCAGATAAATCCGAGTGACGGCGGTATCCTGACCGACGAGCGGATCACTCCCCGACAGCAGTGCCGAATAGGACTGACCAACCTGCGCGAATTTTAATGTGGCCGTTTCCGCCAGCGCTGGCGCGGCGGCCGCGAGCGCGATCCCCAACACCGAAAAACGACGATCCTTCATTCCTGACTCCCTGAATGAATGCCCTGCGGGGAGAGGCTTGGCGACAAGCTTTCCCCAATAACTCTAGGCCGCGCGCCGGACCGATATCAAATGGCTTGGCGCACAAAAAGAGTGCTGTTTGAGACATGCCGTTTCGATGCAGTCGAACGAGGAGCGGTTTCCCCTGTGGAGGTGGGAAACGAGAGAGTCGTCAGACCGGCTTGGCAATTCCGAGGTCGGCCGTGGTGAACAGCGCATCAAAGCGGTACCCGGCCGCCTCGACCGTCTGGCGCGCCCCTTCCAGCCGATCAATCACGGTCACGATCTTTTCAAGCTTCGCGCCGTGCTGCACGAGCGTCTTGGCTGCCTCGACGGCCTGCCCGCCCGAGGTCGCGATGTCTTCCACCAACAGCACTCGCTCGCCGGCGTTCAGCCGTCCCTCAATCAGCTTGCCCGTGCCGTAGTCCGCCTTTTTCGAATTGCGAACGATGACAAACGGCTTGCCGGTTTCCAGCGAAGTCGCGCACGCGAGCGCGACGGCCCCGAGCTCTGCGCCGGCGATGCGATCGATCTCGGGCGTCACATGCCGAGCGAAAGCTTTGGCGAGTTCACGCAGAACCGCCGGCTGCGTCTCGAAGAGATATTTGTCGAGGTAGTACTTGCTCTTGCGCCCCGAACGCAGCGTGAAATCGCCTTCGAGATAGGCGACTTCCTTCAACGCGTGTGCCAACTCCGTGTGCGTCATACGCGCCGGCTCCTGCCATCGAAAGAACAACGCGGATCAGCGATCCAAGCCGCCTTTGAGCTTCTTGTTGGTCTTGCGCGGCGGAGCGGCTTGTGCCGGTTTGCCCGGGGCGCCGGCGGCCGCTGGCGCGCTCGACGGCGCGGGCTCCATCGCGCCCTTGATCGAAAGCGATATGCGCCGCTGCTCCGGATCGACCGACTTCACGCGCATCTTCACCACGTCGCCCGGCTTGCAGACTTCACCGGCCGAGCGAATGCGTTTGTCGCTCATCTCGGAGATATGTACGAGACCTTCGACGCCTTCCTCCAGCTGCACGAACGCGCCGAAATCGGTCAGCCGCTGCACAACACCGCTGACGATCGCGTCCGGCGTGTAGCGCGTCGTGATGTCCTTCCACGGGTCGGAGCCGAGCGCCTTCAGACTCAGCGTGATCTTGCGTTTTTCAAGATCGACGCCGAGCACGCTGACGCGCACCGAATCGCCCTCTTTCAGCACGTCCTTCGGATGCCGCACGCGCTGCGTCCAGGAAATCTCGCTGACGGGGATCAAACCCTCGACGCCGGGCGCGAGTTCGACGAACGCGCCGAAATCCATCAGTTTCACGATGCGTCCGTCGACCGTCTCGCCGATGCGATAGTTGCCTTCAACTACCGTCCATGGATCGGGCGTGAGCTGTTTCATGCCCAGCGAGATACGTTCTTTTTCGTTGTCGATCTTCAGGATCTGCACCTGTACTTCGTCGCCTTCCTTCAGCACGTCGCGCACGTTGCGTACGCGGCCGTAGGAAAGCTCGCCGATGTGCAGCAGACCCTCGATCCCCCCGATGTCGACGAACGCGCCGAATTCGGTGATGCGCTGCACCACACCTTTGCGCACTTGCCCTTCGGCCAGCGTTTCGCGCACCGTCTTGCGCATCTCTTCGCGCTGCTTCTCCAGCACGCGGCGGCGGCTCAGCACCAATGTGCGGCCTTTGCGATCCACTTCGGTCACGGTGCAGTCAAAGCGTCGGCCAACGAAGGGCGCGAAATCCTCGACCCGGTGCAATTCGACCTGACTCTTGGGCATGAAGGCCCGCAGCCCGCCCGCTTCGAGTTCCAGCCCGCCGATATTCAGGCCCGTCACGCGGGCCTCGACGACGTCGCCCACGCGCACGGTTTCGATGCTCGCGTCGGTGCGGCCTTCGCGCAGGCTGAGGCGCATCATTCCGCTTTCGCGGTCGAGGCCCTGCATCATGAAGGTGTGCACTTCCCCGATGAGGGGCGGATGCTCGGGCGAAAACTCAGCCACCGGGCAAAATGCCTCGCTTTTTCCGCCCACGTCCACGAGGACCTCGCCGCTGCGAATCTCGATGATGCGCCCGCGCAGCCGACCCCGTTCGTCGCCCTTGGGCTGACTCGGCGCGGCCCCGCTCATGCTGCGTTCGAGGTCTTCGCTGCTCAAGCCGGCCAATTGCGCAGCCAGCTCCTGATTGATCTGCGAGCCGTCAAGCTCGCGCGGATCGATACTCACACTGCACCGCCCTGAGCGGCCCTCCCGGCGTTAGTGGAGAGGCTCGCCCGTCGTGGTAGGTTCCCGGATGACGCCGAACGGTTCATGCTAACGAGCCGGGGCGGGATGACAAGATTGCCCCGGAAACCTCTGATCTGCCCGACGCTCGGGACTGAATTCGGCGGGCAACCCGAGAACACGGGCTTAGGATAGGCACGGGCGCGTGCGGCCGCGCGGGAGCGCGGCAAAGCGGACGCGGCGGGAAAGCCGGCGAAAGGGCCAATCGGATGGCGGGCACGGCGAAAGACAAGCCCGGCGACACACGCCGTGTATTCCTGCTGGCCGTGGACGGCCTGGAGTGGCGCATCGTGCGGCGCGGGGCCGCGGCCGGCTGGTTGCCGAACCTGAAGTCGCTCGTGGAAGCGGGCGCTTGGGCCGAAGTGCCGATTCGCGAATGTGTTCCCGGATTGGGCGGCTGGGCGGAACTGGATCTGAATTCGCCGACGCTTTGGACGACGATCGCGACCGGCCAATACTACTTTCGTCACGGCGTCTTCGACTTTCGCAACCGGCTGGAATCATTCGCCCAGCCGCCATTGTTCGGGGCGCGACACGTACGTTCGGCGCGCATCTGGGACGTGTTGACGCACTACGACATTCCCAGTCTCGTTGTCGGCTACTACGTCACCCACCCGGCTTATCCCATTCGCGGCGTCATGGTGAGCGATCTGTTCGGCGAGGCGGCCGACGGCGCGGCTTTTCCCCGCTCGCGCCTCGACGAATTCGCTGTCGCCGCCGGCGCGGAAAGCTACGCGGCGCTGGTGAAACAACTGGGCCGGCTCGCGAGCGAGGGAACCTCGACCGCGACCGCCGAGCCCCTGGAACCGGCCAGCCGCGAGCTGGCGCGGAGCGCGCTCGCGGAGTTCACGTCATTGTCGTCGCGCGCGATCGCCGCACTGCTCGACGAGCCCAGCGAGGCGGAGCGACGCCGACTGGTCGAGTTCTATCTGCTGCATCCGTTGCTGCGCGACGAGCGAATGCATGCCGTCATGCGCGATCTGCTCGCGCGCGAGAATTGGCGGTTTGCCACCGCCTATTACCGCCTGCCCGACTACGTGGCGCACACGTTCTGGTACGAGGACCAGTCCGCGCCGGAGTTGTGGCGCGGGTTCGAACCCGTGCTGGAGCGGGCCTACCGGCGCTTTGACCGTCAGTTGGGAGAGATTCGAGCGGCGCTGCCCGGCGATTCGGCGCTGATTGTCGTCTCGGATCACGGCTTTGGAGCGGGACCCGGGCCGGGCGATGAGAGCAACGGGCCGTGGCGCTGGTCGCGCATGGGAAAACACGCGGAGCCGGGCGTCCTGATCGTCACGGGCGGCGGGCGAACAGGCCGAATCAGCGAACCCGTGAGCCTGCTCGATCTCGCGCCGTCCATCTTGAACCACTTGGGCGTTCCGCTGGCGGAAACACTCGACGGCGGTGTCGTCCCTGGACTCCTTTCGGCCGACGCGGCGCAATCGCAGCCGCGCGTCGCAGACTATCCGTTTGCGCCGCCGGTTTCCGGCGACGATCTAGCGCCGGAGGAACGCGCGCGGATCGAAACACGCCTCGCGGCATTGGGATACATCGAATGAGCGCTTCGCCCCTCCCGGCTTTGTTGGGCTCGCAGCACCGCGTGGACCGGGAGAATCCCGTTTATCAGGAGCAGACCTTGCGCGCCCTCTGCTCGTTTCAGCAGGCGCTGCTGAAGAGCTATGTCGAGCAACTGGCCGATGAGCAGCGGCGCGGCCGGGAGGTCTGGCAGGGGAAGCAGTGGCTGGAAGGGCAGTTGCTCGCGTCACAGGCGGCGGAGCGCGAGCTGCGCGAATGGGCTGCCCAGCTCGAAGAAGCGCGCAACTGGTGCGACGAGCAGCGGAAAAAATGGGAAGCGACGGCCGAGTGGTATCGCAAACAATTGGAGTCGCAGCAGGCGCGTCTGGCCGAGTTGGAGCGAAAGCTGGGCGGCTCATGATCGAGTCCGAATATTTCCGCGGCGCGCGTCGTCCCTTGGCGAAGGCGCGCGTTCCGGATGAGCATTCGCATGGCTTCCGCCCGCGGGATATGATTGGCTCCGTAGCGAGCGCGATGGGAAACTCCGGCGAACGATGAACTCCGAAGTACAACAGCAGCCAAGCGCAGCCTACCTGGAGCGTTTTGATCCACACGGGCGCGTCGATCACATGGCCACCGAGCACCTGGCGCGCTATCGGTGGGCGTGCGAATTCCTGCCGCGGCGCCGCGCACTCGATTGCTCCTGCGGACCGGGCTACGGCACGGCCATGCTCGCGGATGCCGGCGCGGCGCACGTGATCGGTGTCGACATCGCGCCCGATGCGATCGCCGACGCGCAGCGCATGTATCCGCGCCCGAACATCGAATACCACAACATCGATGCTTATCAACTCCGCCCCGAGACGCTCGGAACTTTTGACCTCATCACGAGCCTCGAGACGATCGAGCACGTCACGGAACCGGAGCGTCTGCTGGATGTTTTCGCCGCGCTCTTGAACGAGGATGGCGTGCTGCTGCTGTCGTGCCCCAACGAAGGCGTGCAAGGCGCGGGCAATCCCTTTCACGTCTGGTCCGCGGACCTTGAGCGACTGCGCGGCTGGCTGCAGCAGCGCTTCGCATACGTGGCCGAATTCAGCGAAATTCATTCGCTCGGAACGACGATCGCCCAAACCAGCGCGGTCGGTCCGCAGGCGGGCGCGGCGCGGCTTGCCTGGCTGGACTCTCTGCCGACCGAACGCGCTCCGGGCTTCTTGTTCGCTTGTGCGCCCCGAACGCTGCCGAAACTGCCCGTTCCGGTGGGAGTTCATCTGGCGGGCGGATTTGACTACGTGCGCAAACTGGTGGAGGGGAACTCCTGGCAGCGCGCGCAGATCGAGAACTGGCAGCGCGCAGTAGATCAGAGCCGGCAAACCGAGAGCGAGCTGCGCGAGTGGATTGCTCGCGTCGAGGAAGCGCGGAATTGGGCTGAGGGGCAGCGTCAGAATTGGGAAAAGACCGCGAACTGGTATAAGACACATCTTGAAATGGCTGAAAAGAAAGTGGCCGAACTTGAGCAGAAAATCGCTGCGCAACAGGCGAAGACGTCCGGTCGCTGATCGAATTCTTCGGGAGGGATGCGCGTGATCAATCCGGGTAATCCGGACTATCGCAACACACCGGCCAGTCGTTTGCGGCCGGATTTTCACTATCGTCTAAGTGATGCAAACTGCGATCCTGTCATCACGATCATCACGCCTTACTGGAATCACGCGCGCGAATTGTTCCACGAAACCGCGCGCTCGGTGTTCCGGCAATCGATCCAGCAATGGGAATGGCTGATCATCAACGACAAGGCGAGCGACCCGCGCGCGCTCGCGATCCTCGACGAATATCGCAACCGCGATCCGCGCATTCGCGTCATCGACAATCAGGAGAATCTCGGGCTGGCCGGTTCGCGGAATGTCGGCTTTCAGCACGCCCGCTGCGAATTCGTCTTTCTGCTCGATGACGACGATCTGATGGAGCCCACGGCCCTCGAAAAGTTTTACTGGTTCCTGCTGTCGCATCCTGAGTTCGCAGCCGTCAACGGCCACTCCATCGGCTTCGGCGCCAAGGATTACCTCTGGCCGCACGGATTTGAGCGCGGCTCGGCGCTGCTGGATTCAAATTCGGCGACCGGGCGCGCGATGGTACGCCGCAGCGCCCATGAAAAAGTCGGCGGCTATGACGGCTCGATCCGGGCCGGAATGGAGGATTGGGAGTATTGGATTCGCCTCGCCGGCAGCGGGATGTGGGGCTACACGATCCAGGAATACATGGATTGGTATCGCCGCCGCGACGACCACGCCGATCGCTGGGCCGATCTGGACGGCGGAGCGCGCTTCGAAAATTTCAAGAAGATGCTGCGCGAGCGCTACGCGAAGCTCTATGCGGGCGAATTCCCCGACATCAAGCCGCGCTGGCCGCTGACGCTCGACACCGCTCGAACCGACGCCCCCGCGGTGAACCGTCTCGCCAAGCGCGGGCGGCGCATGCTGATGATCGTGCCCTGGCTGCAGGTCGGCGGCGCCGACAAGTTCAATCTGGATCTCGTCGACCAGCTGCGCGCCCGCGGCTGGGAAATCACGATCGCCACGACCCTCGCGGGCGATCACTGCTGGGAATGGCAGTTCGCGCAGCGCACACCGGACGTCTTCGCCCTGCACCGCTTCCTGCCATTCGATCATTACCCCGCGTTCCTGCGCTACCTCGTCGAGACGCGCGATCCCGATGTCGTCCTGATCTCCAACAGCGAGTTCGGCTATTGGCTGCTGCCGTGGCTGCGGCACATCTGTCCGACACCGGCCTACGTTGATTTCACGCATAGCGAGCAGGATTTCTGGAAAAACGGCGGATATCCGCGCTATTCGGTCGGCGCGCAGGATTCGCTCGAATTGAACATTTGCACGTCAGAGCACCTCAAAAGCTGGATGGTGAAGCGCGGCGCCGAACCGGAACGAATCGAGATCGCATACATCAACGTCGACAGCGAACTTTGGCGCCCTGACCCGTCGCAGCGCGAAAAAACCCGGCGCGAACTGGGCATCGGTCCGGACGCCGGTGTCGTCGTTTTCACGGGCCGCATCGGCGCGGACAAGCAGCCGCACGTGCTCTGTCCCGTGTTGATCGAGTTGATCCGCCGCAGCCCCGCCGCGGCCGCGATCGTGATCGGCGACGGTCCGGATGCAGCCTGGATGCGCGACGAGATTTCCGAGGCCGGCTTGGCCGGCCGCATTCGCATGATGGGCGCCGTCACGAGTGATCGGGTGCGCGAGTTGATGGCCGCGGGCGACGTGTTTTTCCTGCCCTCCCGCTGGGAAGGCATCGCGTTGTCGATTTACGAGGCGATGTCGATGGGGCTGGCGATCGTGGCGGCCGCCGTGGGCGGACAATGCGAACTCGTCACGCCGGATTGCGGACACATGCAGGCCCGCAGCGATGCGGAAACCGAGATCGCGGCATATCTCGCGGCCCTCGAGGGTCTGCTGGCCAATCCGGGCCGAATGCGGGCGATGGGACAGGCGGGACGGGCCCGCATCGAATCCCGTTTTCGTCTCTCGGACATGGGCGATCGCATGGCGACGCTGTTCGAACGGGCGATCGCCACTCGCGATGGCGACGCCCGGACCCGCTTGGGACGTCACACGGCCCAGGAACTCGCAACGCGTGCGGTAGAGTATCTTCGTATTAATGAAGTTCTGGACGACCGCTGGGTTGCGACGCAAAATCTCTCCCAGCATGCGGGAGAACTCAAGAAGCTCTACGACGAGGCGGTGCGCGAAACGCGACGCCTGGGCGACGGCTGGAACCGACAGAACGCCCGCATTCATGAGCTGGAGTTGGAGAAGTCGTCGATCTGGGATGAGGCGCAGCGGCTCGCGAAGGGGTGGGAGACGCAAACCGCGCGGATCGCGGAGTTGGAGCGCGAGCTGCGCGAGCTCTGGGATGAGCGGGATGCCTTGCGTCAGCACGTGCTTTTCCGCCTGATGCGGAAAGTGGGCCTGACGCCGCGGATGCCGCAGGAGAACCATCGCGGATGACGTTGCGGATCGTTTACGTGTCGTGGGAGTTCCCGCCGCAGTACGGGGGCGGAATTGGAACCTACGTCGCGGCGATCACGCGGGCGCTGGCCGCCCGTGGGCACGACATCACGGTCGTCACCGTCAGCAGTCATCCTTATCCGAGTCGCGAAAAAATCGACGGCGTGCGCGTCGTACGACTGCCCTTTGTCGGCGCGACGGGCGACGGTCCCGTTCCGACCTTGCGCTCCTGGCAGGGACGCGCGGACAGCGTCAGCGGATTTCTGTCGCGCGTCATTCAGCACGGCGCGGTCGATCTGATCGAATTTCCCGACTATCGCGGCGAAGGCGTGAGCTTCCTGGCCTCGACCACCGCGGCCGAGCGCCCGGCCACGGTCGTGCGGCTGCATACGCCGTTGTCGGTGCTTTACCGCTTCAACACCGGTCACACGCGTTATCCCGTGTTGGAGGAATTTGAGCACGAGGCGCTGCGCGCGGCCGATCACGTCGTGAGCCCATCGCAGGCTTTGGCGGATGAAATGCGCGGTGTGCTGGCCGGCCGCGCAGTGCCGATCTCGCCGCACCCGGTCGCGCCGTTCTTCCTGCGCGCCGAGTTCGACGCGACGCAGCAGGTGGATGGACGCGACGTGCTTTTTGTCGGCCGTTTCGAAGAGCGCAAGGGCGTCGAGACGTTGGCCCGCGCGGCCGAGCCATTCCTGGCGGCCTGCCCGGATGCGCGCCTGGTCATGATCGGCGGCGACACGGAAAAGAGCCCGACCGAGCGCTCGATGCGGGCGTGTGTGCGGGCGCTGCTGCCGCGCCGATTCGTGGAGCGGATCGAGCTGGTCGACCGCCTGCCGCGCGAACAGCTTCTGCAACGCTACCGCTCCGCGCGGCTCTGCGTTTTTCCTTCGCACTTCGAGAATTTTCCAAACACGTGCCTGGAAGCCATGGCGCTCGGCACGTGCGTCATCGGCACGGATCGCTCGGGCATGGCCGAGATCATGGAGGACGGCGTCAGCGGCGTGATCGCCCGCGCCGGCGATGCGGACGACCTGGCGAAAAAACTGATCGCGACTTTCTCCGCGCCGCGCCCCGCGCGCCTCGCGATGGCCACCGCCGCCCGCGCCCGCATTCAGCAGCACTACTCGCCCGAGGTCATCGCGCGCGCGCAGGAGAATCTGTATCGCGGCCTGATCGAGCGGCACGCGCGAGCCAGTAAGAGCGAAGCGCGAAGCGCGAAGCGCGAAGGAGAATCCCGGGAGGCCGTGGCTTCCGCCGATCCGCGTGCAACTTTTGCGACGCCCGTGCATGGCAACACATCAACGAGCGAGCCGCCGGTCGCCATCGTGATTCCCTGCTACAACCACGGCCAGTTTCTGCCCGAGACGCTCGATAGCGTCCGCAACTTGGACTATCCGCATCTCGAAGTCGTCGTAGTGGATGATGGCTCGACCGACGCGCTGACGCTGAAGACGCTGGACCAGGTGCGTGCGCGCGGCACACGCGTCATCCGCCAGGAAAACGCGGGGCTCGCGGCCGCCCGCAACACCGGGATTCGCGCCACGAGCGCGCCCTTCTATGTCGCGCTCGACGCCGACGACAAGCTCGACCCGCAGTTCATCCGCCGCCTCCTGCCGCCGCTGCTCACCGACGAATCGCTCGGCTACTCCTACAGCCACGTGAAATTCTTCGCTGCGTCGGCCGGAAGCTGGGAGTGCCCCGATTACGACCCGCGCCGGCTGCTCGTGGAAAACCTGAGCGTCGCGACTGCCGTCGTGCGCCGCCGCGCCTTCGACGAAGCCGGCGGCTATCAGCCGGACATGATCTACGGCTTCGAGGATTGGGATTTCTGGATCGCGCTGCTGGCGATCGGCTATCACGGCCGCTGCGTGCCCGAGCCGCTCTTCTATTACCGCAAGCATGCCGGCGGCTCGATGCTGAGCCAGACGCAGAAGCGGCGCGGCGAGATGGTGCAGCGGATGATCGAGCATCACCGCGCGCTCTTCGGCCAATGCCTGGAACTCTCCCTCGCCACGAAGGACCGCATGTTCTTCGCCGCGCACATGGACGCCTGGCGCCTCCGCGAGCAGCTCGCCGCCGGCGGGATCGCGCCGCAGTCGGCCAGCACCGTCGACGACGAGCTTTACCAGGCGCTGTTGGCGAAGGCCGAGCTGGACTACATCGAAAACTCAAACTTCTGGCGCGCGTTTCAAAAGCTCAAACGCAACCCGCTCTATCGCCGCGGCCCGCGTGCGTTTCGGCCCAAATTGGGACGCGCGCCCGCCGAGACCGATCCACGGGTACGTCTGGCACAGGTGAAATCGAGCCGGGCTTGGCGCATGATCCAGTTCATCAAGGCCACGCCGGTCTATCGCTGGTACGCCGTGAGAAAATACGGACCGGAAGAGGCCGGCGCCGGCCGCGGCTCCTGACGCCACTTCGGCAAAAAATTATTGATCTGAAGAAAGACGCAGAATTTGCCGATTGGGTCCGCCGACCACTCCTCCAGCGGTCGATAGCTGACGAAGATGGACCCGCACAGCGCTACGGCCGCTTCCCCATCGCAATCGCGCCCGGACTCCGCTGCGCTTCCCGCGCTGCTGATCCTCGGCGCCGGCGGACATGGCCGCGTCGTGCTCGACATCGTCTTGGCTGCCCGCAGCCACCGCGTCGTCGGCTTTCTCGACAACAATGCTGACATTCACGGCCGGCGCATCGATGGCGTCCCCGTGCTCGGCGCGATCAGCGATCTGCGGCGCGTCGCCGACCAGCACGGCGTGCGCGACGTGCTCATCGCGATCGGCGACAACGGCGTGCGGCGCGGCCTGGCCCGCGAGGCCGAGCAGATGGGCCTGACGCTCGCCAGCGCCGTGCACCCCTCGGCCAGCCTGGCGCACAACGCCCGCATCGGCCGCAACGTCGTCGTGGCGGCCGGCGTCGTCGTGTGTGCGAATTGCCAGATTGGTGACTCCGTGATTTTGAATACCGGCTGCATCGCCGATCACCAGACGATGATCGGCGAAGGCTCTCACATCTGCCCGGGCGTGCGGATCGCTGGCCGCGTCGTCGTCGAGTCAGGCACATTCGTAGGGATCGGCGCGACGATCGTGCCCCGCGTCAAGCTCGGCTGCGAGTCAATCGTCGGGGCCGGCTCGGTCGTGCTCGACGACGTGGAATCCATGGCCACCGTCGTAGGGGTTCCCGCCCGGCCGATCAAGTTGACCGGCGCGTCCGAAGATATCGTCGCCATGCTGCTGCCCGCCCAGGCCCGCTGATTTCCGCCGCCGGTTTTTGCTAGCGTCCCGTCATGCCGCTCGTCCATGCTGATGGCCAATCAGGGGTGGGGGTTTCGTGCCGGAATCGACGAACATTTTCGAATCCCATCTGCTCGCCATGGGCACGTTCCGCTGCCCGCCCAACTCCGATGCCTGGAGCCGCGAAAACTGGACCGCCGGCCCGCTGGTGGCCTTTCCGCGCGTTCCCGTTCGCATTTTGCAGGCCGGCAGACGCGGCGTGCTGGCCGACCCGAATGTCGTCACGCTCTATAACGATCAGCAGGACTATCGCCGCGAGTTGCTCAGTCCGCGCGGCGACGAATGCGAATGGATCGCGATCAAGCTGCCGCTCCTGCACGACCTGCTCAGCGCGCTTTCGCCCGACGCGCTGGCTGCGCCGCTGCATCCCTTCCGGACGGCGGCCGCCCCGAGTTCCGCGGCCGCGTACGCACGCCAGCGGCATGTATTCAGCCGGCTCCTCTCCGCGCGTGCGCCGGATTCTCTTTGGGTGGAAGAGTGCGTCGTTGGCGTCTTGGCGGACGTGTTGCGAGTCGCGCTGCGGCAGCGACAAGAGCTGGTCGCCCTGCCGGGGACCCAGCGCGCGCACTACGACGCCGTCGAGGCAGTGCGACTCCATCTGGCGCGTCACTTCGCGGAAGCGCTGCCGCTCGCGCGTCTGGCGCGCATCGCGCACCTCTCGATCTACCACTTCTGCCGCGTATTTCGAGCGCTCACCGGCTTTTCCGTGCACCGCTACCGCACGGAGCTGCGCCTGCGCTGGGCGCTGGAGCAGGTCGGACGCGGGGCGCGCGACCTGACCGAAGTCGCCTTGGACGCGGGATTCACGTCCCATAGTCACTTCACGACCGCCTTCGCCCGGGCCTTTGGCTGCACGCCGTCGGAGGTCCGGTCGCTCCAGCATGCGCGCCGGCTCACCCGAAATCGCAAGATTTTGAAAGCGGACGACGGGCACTCTCGGGCATTCTGAAGCCCGCGACGCGCACCCGGTTTCGCGTCGCCCTTTTCGGGGGATTGTTCATGCGCACAGTTCGGGGCTTAGGCGTCTTTTCACTCGTACTCGGATTCGCAGCCACGGCGCGGGCCGGGTTTGTCGAGGCCGGCGTCGTCGTGATTCACACTTTCTCCGGCGAGGCCGCCGGCGACGGATTCGGCTGGGCGGTGGGCGATCTGCACGACATCGACGGTGACGGCGTGACGGACATCATCGTGCCCGCCCCGTTTAACAATGCGGCCGCTTCAGGCGCTGGGCGGGTCTACGTCTATTCCGGCCGAACGGGCGCACTGCTGCACACATTCACGGGCGCGCGCGCGGGCGGGCAGCTTGGCTACGCCATCGGTGATGCGGGCGATGTCGACGGAGACGGGATGCACGACATCGTAGCCGGCGCGCAAGGACCGACCACGCATACCGGCTCGGTCGCCGTGTTTTCCGGCGCAGACGGACATGTGATCTGGGAGGCGTTCGGCGAGGCCGTGGGGGACGGATTCGGCGCGGCCGTCGGCGGACTCGGCGATCTGGATGGCGATGGATTCAGCGAAGTGGCCGTGGGCGCGCCCGGCAATGATGCCGGCGGTGTGAATTCGGGGCGCGTCTACGTTCTTTCCGGCGCGTCCGGCGCGGTCATGCGCACGTACACCGGTCCTGCCGCCTCGGCCCGTTTCGGCGTAGGCGTAGCATCCGCCGGCGACATCAACGGCGACGGGAAGAACGAATTGATCGTCGGCGCTGATGGCGTTGATCTCGCCTACGTCTACGACGGCGCCACCGGCGCGGCCTATTTCCCCGGCCCGCTGCTTTCGGAACTCGGCTCAACCTTCGGCCAGTTCTTCGTCGGGGCGGCCGGCGACGTGAACAACGACGGCACGCCCGATCTCTACGTCGGCGACTACGGCGCGAGCAAGGCGTACGTTTTTTCCGGCCTGGATGGTTCGCGCATCTATCGCCTCACCGCCGGCGGCGGTCTGGGCTGCGGGCGCTTCGCCGGCGACGTGAATCGCGACGGCTACGACGACCTCGTGGTAGGGGCCTACAACAATTCCCTCGGCGCGCCGAGCGCCGGCAAGGCATTCGTCTATTCGGGCCGCGACGGCACGGTGCTGCGGACGATCACGAGCAACACCGGCGGCGAACAATTCGGATTCGACGCGGTCGGCATTGGCGATGTAAATGGCGACGGTGGAATCGATTTCCTGATCGGGGCCGCCAGCGGCGATCGCGTGTACGTCATCGCCGGCGATCCCCGGCCAACGTGCGCCGGCGACGTGGATGGCGATTTTGACGTCGATCTGTCCGACTTGGGCGCGCTGCTCGCGGAGTACGGCTGCACCAGCAACTGCCAGACCGATCTGAACGGCGACACAGTGGTGGATTTGTCGGATTTGGGAATCGTGCTGGCGTCGTTCGGCCAGCCTTGCCCCTGATCGCCTGAAGGAGCCCGTGACCCCCGTGGCACGGTACTCAAGCGGGTCTTCAAAATGGCGGGATCGCCCTACATTCGTTCGGCCACTTCGATTCCCACCAGCCCCAGCGCAATGCGGAGCGCGCGGGCGGTCAATCCGGTCAGCCGGAGCCGGCTAAGTTGCACGGCCGGTTCCGGCGCCTGGATGACCGGGCACGCTTCGTAAAACCGCATGAATTCGCCCGCCAGCTCATACGCGTATCCGCAAAGTACGTGCGGCGTCAGGTCGGCCGCGACCACCTCGATCGCCTCGCCCAGCCTCAACAGGCGCAGCGCCAAGGCGCGCTCCGCCGGATGTTCGAGTTGCAGCGGGGCACGTTCGGCCTCTCCCGCGGATACGGCCAAGCGCTCGGTCGCTTTGCGGTGGATCGAACGGATCCGCGCGTAGGCGTAGAGCATGTAAGGCGCGGTGTTGCCCTGCAGCGCCAGCATCTGGTCGTAGTTGAAGACGTAGTCGCCGTTCAGCTCGCGCGCGAGGTCGAAGTACTTCACCGCGCCGACCCCGATGCGGCGCACGAGTTCATCCTTTTCGGCCGTGGAAAACTCCGGCCGTTCGCCGGGCGGCTCCTCAGCCAGTTTCGCTTCGAGCATCTCGCCCGCGCGCCGCTCGGCCTCGTCCAGCAGCTCGCGCAATTTCACCGCGCCGCCGCTGCGTGTGCGCAGCAGCTTGCGATCCTCGCCCAGCACCTGGCCGAAGCTCACGTGTTCGAGCCGCACGTCCTCGCCGACCCACCCGGCCAGCCGCGCGCAGCGGAAGACCATTTCGAGATGTAGCTTGATGGGAGCACCAACGACATACAGGACGCGCTTTGCACCAAGTTGGTTCGGCCCGCGGCCCGCGCGATAGCGAATCGCGGCCAGGTCCGTCGTCGCGTAGAGAAACGCACCGTCTGACTTCTGCACGATGAGCGGAAACGGCGCCCCCTCGGGATTCTTGTAGAGCGAATCGCCGCCCGGCCCGTACAGGAAGACGCACGCCGCGCCGTTGTCAACGCGGAACTCCGCCCAGGGATTTTTCTGGGTGGCCGGGTCGCGCGGCGGCAGGTCATGCCGCAGCGCATCGATCACGCCGGGAAGCATCGGGTTGTAAAAACTCTCGCCGCAGACGTCGGCATCGCGGAGGAGAATTCCAAGCCGCGCGTAGAGCTCGTTGAACGCTGCGCTGCTCGCGGCGCACACCCGTTTCCAGACTTCCAGCGCGCCGGCATCACCCGATTGCAACCGGCCCACGGCCAGCCGCGCGTTCGTCGCGAATTCCGCGTCGTTCTTGAAGCGCTCGTTGGCCGCGCGATAGTCGTCTTCGAGCGCGGCCAGCACGACGTCATGCTCGGAGGCCGACGGAAACGGGTGATTCGCGTACCACGCGATCAACATGCCGAATTGCGTGCCCCAGTCGCCGACGTGGTTCTGCCGAGTGACCCGGTGGCCGGCGAATCCCAGCACGCGCACCAGCGAATCGCCGATGATCGTGCTGCGCAGATGGCCGACGTGCATCTGCTTGGCGATGTTCGGCGACGAATAATCGACGATCACCGTTTCTGGATGCGCAATGGGGGCGATACCGAATCGATCGGCCCCAGCATCGCTCGGCGCGGGCTCAATCGCGCCGAGCCGCCCTTCGAGATACGCGCGCTTCAGGCGGATATTCAGAAACCCCGGCCCCGCGATCTCCAGCGGCTCGGCGATCTCCGCCAGCAACGGCCCCGCCGCCGCGGCAATCCGCTCGGCCACCTCGCGCGCCTTCGCGCCCAGCGTCTTGGCCAGCCCCATGGCGGCGTTGCACTGATAGTCGCCAAATTTCGGATCGCCGCTGGATTTCACAAGCGGATCGATCTCACCCGCCGGCCGGCCGCTCACGGCGGCGATCGCCTGCGAGAATTGCTCGCGAAGGACATTCAGGATGCTGCGCTCACTCATAGCCCCGCGAAACTAAGGCAAAACACGCCAAACGGAAAGCACTACCGTTCGCTCGGTAGTGGCTCAGTTTGAACCGCGCCGCGTCCCCAGCCGAGGCCCGACCGAAAGGGAGGGCTTTTCGTCGCTGGCGGAGACGACCCTCCCTTACAGTTGGGCCTCTGCCAGGTGCCTGCCCCCAAGCTCCGGCAAATGCACCAACCCACGGCACACGCCTTCCGACTCACCGCCCTCACTCCGCTTCGTGCCCCGGGCGCTTCCGCCGACGCGGCTTGCGCCAACTCACGAACACGCCGGCCGTCAGCAGGCCGTAAGCCAGGATCGTGACCGCCAGCCCCGGCGGTGCAGCACCGGACGCCCACCAGCGGGCCGCGTGGAAGCCGGACGTCGCGATGCCGGCCGACGCTCCCGCGACCGCGAGCGGTTTCTTTCGCAGCACCCAGCCGAACAGCGCCAGCCCGAGCGGAGCGGCCAGCGTGTGCATGCGCGCGAGCACACGCACGTCGTCGGCGCCGTCGAACGCGCAGGCCAGCAGCGTCACCACCGTGACCGCCGCCATGAGCCCGCCCGCCAGGTCCAATCGCGCCAGCAGCGGCCAGATGCTCCACCCCAGGCTCAGCAGGACGATGAACCGCACATATTCGAATTGCGGCTGCACCGCGCCGACGATGCCCACCAGGAGCCCGATCACGGCTTCAACGCGGCCGCGCGTGATCCACGCTGCCATCAGCAGGTAGGCGGCACACCCGTAGAGTGCGAGCGCCATCAGCGAAGTCTCCGGCGTGACGACAATGGGGGCGTCGAGCGGCGGCAGGGGCAGCGCTGCACGCGGAACGATGCGCCAGGCGAAAATCGCGAATGCGGCCACACTGAAGTGCAGCAGCACGCGCGAGCGGAGCGGCACAGCGATGCCAAGCCAGATTGTCGCGGCAAGCCCGATGGCGAGACTCAGCGGGTCGCGCAGGACCATGGGCAGCCGCGCAATCGCCGCGGCGGCGGTGCCGTCGAAATAGACGAGCACGATGGCCAGAATCGGAAGCGTCGCCGCGCATGCAAGCCGCCGCCGCTCGGAGAGTCGTGATCGCACGAGCGGATGCAGCGTCGCAAGCGCGAGGGCGGCGACGCACGGTGCGGCAAAGAACACCCCGCCGCGCGCGAAGAACGCGTAGTTCATCCCAAACATCTGCGCGAGCAGCGCGACGAGCACGACGCTGCGCCAGGCGAGTTCCCACGCTCCGCGCGGCCCCAGACGCCGCGTCTGTCCCATCGCGGCGCTCGCGATCAGCCCGGCCGAGGCGCACCACGCACCGTAGAGCAGCGTTTCGCGCCAGCCGGAGGCGGCCTCGACGCGCGCCAGAAGCGCCGGCAGGACCGTGAGCAGGGCGATGGCGCCGCTCGCCACGACGACACTCGCCGGCGCAGTACGCAGACCGGCAGCGCGACGGACTGCCGCCAGTTCGCCCAGCGCAAAAATCCCGGCCGAAAGCGCCAGCCAGGAACCGAGCGCCGCGTCACGCGCCGCTAGCTCCGTAGTCGCAGTGAGCGGCCCGGTCCAGAACAGGGCCGCAACGATGCGAATCGTCGCCAGATCGTCATGGCCGCGTCGATAGCGCCGCAGCACAAAGAGCACCACGAACAGCGCGAGCTCATAGGCTTGCAGGCTGGCAAACGTACGCAGGATGTTCCAGACATCGCCCGCCGCGATGTCCGGCGACACGAGCGTGATGCGGGCCGCAACCGCCATCGCCATGGCGCTGAGGATGTAGTGCGGATTGCGGTGAATCCACCAGTCGCAGGCCGCCTGAACGCGCGGCGGCAAAGCCCATGCGCGCATGATCACTCTCCGCCCCGCCGCGCGCGCAGCTTCGCGGGCGCAGGGGTCGCCGGGACGCCCGAACGCGGCGCGACAAAATGCGCGGCGGTTACGGCGTCAATCCAAAGTTGGGAAAACTCGGCGAGGAGAGGCGACGGCGGGAAATATTTTATGATGGCAACGCGGATTCATGGCGCGTCGCGCACCCTCGTCCATTTCTAGTCTAAGTCACGAATTTACGAAGTCAAAAAAAAAAAGACCGCGGCGCTCGTTCAGTTTTTGATTCGAGCCGCCGCCGCTTTGGCTGAACCCGAAACGTACGAGCGCGGCCCCCGGCTTGAATGGAGAGCCGCGCTCGTTATGGACTGCGTATTTACCATCAGCTCGACTAAGCGACCGGCTGAACCGCCGGCAGCTCCGTGGCGGCCGGCGCGCCGCACTCGGGGCAAACGCCGTTCGTACCCTCCTCCAGGTCAATGTTGCAGGCCTCGCAACGAGCCTTCGGCACACTCGCGCCGAACAGCTTGATCTTTCGCCACTTCTCCGAGTGAAAGCGCCGCCAGAGCAACCAGCTGAGCACGATGATGTAGGCCGTGCACATCATCCACGGGCCATGGAAGCCCATCTGCGGCGCGAACTTCACGACCGCATAGCCGCCCGTGACGAAGATGCCCCAGCAGCAGAAGAAGAACAGCAGCGCCGGAACTTTCGTGTCGCCCGCCCCGCGCGACGCGAAGCTATAGATGATGCAGAGCGCGTCCGAAATCTGGAACAGCGCCACCCAAATCAGCATTCCTGCACCGATGCGCAGCACCTCCGCATGCAGCGTCGGGTCCTGCTCAAAGGAAAGCACCGAGACGAGGCGCTCACCACCAAGCACAAACACCGCCCCCATGACGGCCATGTAGATCACGACCAGACGCCGCGCCACGCGCACGCGAAAGACCGCTTCGTCCAGCCGGCCGGCCCCGACCGCGTTCCCCACCTGCGTGGTCAGCGCGATGCCGATCCCAATCGCCGGCATGAAGGAAAAGTGCATGAATTGGATGGCCAGCGCCGCCGCCGCCATCGTCGCTTCGCCATAGGGCGGCATCATCAATTGCAGAAACACGAGCCACGCGCCGATATCCACGAGCCACTGCAGAGCGATGGGCCCCCCGACGCGCACCACCTCTAGCAACTTCGCAACGTTCAGCCGCGCCGCCCGCAGGATGTGATAGCGATGATCGATCTCTTTCCAGGTCAGCGGCACGATCAGCACGATCAGCCGCGCGATCCACGCCAGCAGCGTGGCCCATCCGCTGCCCGCGATGCCGAGCGCGGGGAAGCCGAAATGCCCGAAAATGAGCACGTAGTTGCCCACGGCGATCGTCGTCAGTGACGCAATCACCGCCGAAAAACACATGCCCGGCCGCCGAATGCCGTTGTAACACGACTCCAGCGCCGCCGTCGCCGCCATCGGCGCGATCGACCAGAGCGCGATCGAAAGAAACGTGATTTCCTGCGCCAGCACAGCCGGCGGGTGATGACCAAAGCGCCCAAGCTGCGCCAACCAGGCCGGCGCGGTCAGCGCAATCGGCGCGCTCAGCAGTCCCACAATCAGCGCGATGTACAGCGCCTGCCAGACGTACACGCCCGCCCGCTCCGGCTCCTTGCGCCCATCCGCCTGCGAGACGAACGTCTGAACCCCCTGCGCCATCCCCATTCCCAGGCACGCGATCACGAAGAGCATCAGCGCCGACGGCGAGATCGCCGCCTGCGACGCCGTTCCCAGCTGCGAAACCATGACGAAATCGATGCTCGACATCAGCAGACGCGAGAGCGTCATACCGATCATCGGCAACGCGAGAATCAGCAGTTCCATCGTCGGCCCGCGCTGCGACGCGCGCACGGGAGACGGCACGAGATTCGACACGACAGCACCCTCTGCTTTCGGCGACCCCGGACCCGATGAAGGACCGCGGGCGGAGACTCAGCCGGCAAAAAAAGAACCCGGCGACCGTTTGCAGGCCGCCGGGTGGGTCGATCCGAGATTACTCGCGGAGACGCTACGACGGCCTGGGTGGATTTCCCATGACGGAGACGACATCGACTGTGCGATTCTTCATGTCGTCATTCCTCCCAGGTCTCGCAGCCACGCTCCGCCCACATGACGGAGCCGTTCCGCAGGAGTTTCTTACCGCACGCTCTGCCGGAAGTCAAGAAAACGCGCCGAATTCACCGCCTCGGCCATTTCAAACTTTAGGGCCGCGACCTCGGCACGTCACCCAACGCGGAACTCCCACCGGCGATGGGTTAGTGGGTTGCCCGCGCCGCGTCGTCTTCCGTCCACTTCAGCCGCGCCATCGCCCGCTTCACCGCCGGATGATCCATGAACAGCTTCCAGATCAGCCCGGTCCGTACATTCTCAATCGCCAGCAGCATCGGCCCTTGATCGATGCCGACGTAATCGTCACACGCATAGTTCTGATCGAGATTGATCGAATCGACAAAGCCATACCCGCCCGCGCGCGGATCGCGCCACGCAAACGGCTTCCCGTCCGCGCCGCGCAGATTCCGCAGCTCGCGCAGACACGCGAGACTCTCCTCCGGCACAAACATGATCGACGAGCCGGCCGCGTACGGCGCGAGCGTGCCTTCGTGGAATTCGTCCGAGTCCGACACATTCGGCTTGATCTCCGGCACGATGTACCCGTCGCGCGCCGCGCACGCGCTCATGCCCCACCGATTCTCGCCGAAGGTCTTGAACCTGCCGGCGGCCGCGATGCAGCGCGCCCGATGGCTCACGACCGCGCGCCGCGAGTTCTCAAACCAGTCGATGCGCGGCAAATCCATGTCAAAGGCCTTCGGATCATCCGCCCCGAGCTTGGCCGCATCGATCCAGCAATGGCTGAAAAAATAAGTGAACAGCGTGCCCGGCCACGACACCGCGTGCTGCGGCAGATCGCCCTCGCGCTTGATGATGCGTTTCAGCCGGTAATACGTCTCCGGCGGAATGCGATGCTCCGCGGTCTCCGGCGTCTGGGCCATCAGGTAGACCAGCCGCTCTTCGTCACTGTTGATCCACCAGTAGAACTTCAGAAACTCGCCCGGCCCATCGAGCTTCTTCGCATCCTTCGGCCGCCATCCCATCGACAGCACGCCGCCCTCGCCCGTCGCGAACTTCTGCCACTCCGCCGCTTCGATCATCTGGTCGGCCAGCTTCGCCACTTCGCCCTTGAAATACGCGGCCGCCGTGATCGCCCCCGCTTGCAGCAAGGCGTGATCGACCGTGCTCGCGGTGATCTTCATACCCTCGTGCGAGATCCCGCCCGTGTTCAGGTCCGGAAAATGTAGATAAATGCCGCTTGCCGCTTGTTGTCCTGCGCCCCAGCAGGCATTTCAACACCGTGAGCCGCCCGCTTTTCGCCTTCCTTACGCGCGTAATCCAGCCGCGTTCCACGCCGATCGGCAGCGAAGAAAGCTGAAAGCCGATCGCCGCAATGCTCGCCACCGGGCCGGTCATCTTGTCCTTGGCCAGGCCCGAGGGCTTGCCGACCTCTTTCCAAAAGAAGTCAAGCAATGCGCTGCACTTCGTCGAGCAGGGCTTCGTCCGCCGGCTTGATCTTGTATTCACGCGCCGCCTTCGCCTCCGGACCGGCCAAAATGTCCTCATCCGCCGCCGCCGGCCTCGCTAGCCCGAAAGCGACCACGCTCAACACCACCAACCCGCCCATGCCACGCCATCGCTCGCCGCACCCCCACAGAATGTGCCGCGCCGCCGCAGACCGCGCAATCCCAGCCGCTCGCGGCAACCGCGCCGTTCGTGGCTCCGTTTTCCAACCGCTGTCTGTTTGTGCGGGCGCCGCTTGTGGCACCGAGCCTGACAGTGGCCCGCAGGCCGCTTGCGGCAACCGCGCCGTTTGTGGCACCGGTTTCCAACCGGTGTCTCTTCGCCCGGCCGCCCCCATCCGCGCCCCTCCAAACCGAGCCGCGCCCGTCAGGTAGCGGGCAGCGACGAGCAATTCTCCCCGCGCCCCCGCCCCCGACATCGCGGACCTCTGGTTCGATCGATTTCCGCCCGCCCGCTGACGCAAATAGGTTTGACTTTGCATGAGCGACGACGATACCCTCCATTGAAAGCGCTATCAACCGCTATTTTCAGCGGTTTTTCGCGCGGCGCTGGTTCGGGCCGCCGCCGCGCGCCCCGCGCCATTTTCAGCCGTTTGCAGCCCGCGCGGGTCGGACTAGCCGCTCCGCCCGGTACACTGAAACGCGCAGCACCCAGGTGTTTGCATCAGCGCAGGAAGTCCGATGCCCGCCTCGATTTCAGACGTCGCCCGTCTCGCCAAGGTTTCGATCAGCACCGTCTCGCGCGTCATGAATCGCCGCTCCGTCGTAAACGCCCAGACGCGCGTCCGCGTCGAGTCCGCCATCCGCGAGCTCGGCTATCAGCCCAACGCCTTCGCCCGCGGCCTCATGCTCCGCCGCAGCGAGGTCATCGGCCTGGTCCTGCCCGATCTGCATGGCGAGTTCTATTCCGAGATCATTCGCGGCGCAAATCAACAGGCCCAGGAGCTCGGCTACAACCTGCTCGTCTCCTCCGAGCACGCCGGCAACGACGGCCACTCGCTCCTCAGCGCCATTCAGCAGCGCTCGTTCCTCGACGGCGTCGCCCTCATGGTCTCCGAGCTTTCCGATCAGGTGCAGGAGGTGCTCGCCGAGTTCCGCCTGCCGGTGGTCGTGCTCGACGGCGACGTCGCCGGAAAGCCCCACGACAGCGTCGCCATCGATCAAAAGGCCGGCGCGCTCGCTCTCATGCGCCACGTCATTCAGCAGTGCGGCCGCAAGCGCGTCATCTTCGTCGGCGGTCTGAAGACCAATCTCGACACCATCGCCCGCTACGATGCCTACCGCCGCACGCTGGCCGACCACGACCTCGCGCCCGCCCCGCGCGACGCGTTCTTCCTCGATTACGAATACGAGACGGCCTATCTGCTCGCGACCGAACATGTGAAAACCTGGGCCGGCGCGCAATCCTGCGTCTTCGCCGCCAACGACGAGATGGCCGCCGGCATCGTCGCCGCGGCCCAGGCGGCCGGCCTCACCCTGCCGCGCGATCTCGCCGTCGTCGGCTTCGACGACACGCGCATCGCCCGCATGACCCGCCCGGCCCTCACCACCGTCCGCGTGCCCATGGCCAAGATGGGCGCATACGCCGTCGAACTGCTCTGCCAGCGCATCACCGACCCCCAGCGCCCACCCACGCGCATCTCCCTCACCCCCGAACTCGTCATCCGCGAATCCTGCGGCCACGGCGCACGCAAGCGGGAAAAGTAAGCGGCAACGCCCCGACGAAGCCCTCGGCCGTCCCGTATCGGCGAGGCATCGAGTTCGCACTTTGGGCGCTGCGGAAGTGGTTGGCGCTTTGGGTACGGAAATTCTGGGATCTGGATGGCAGTAATTGGCTGATTTTGGTGCGGTTTGAAGGTATTCGCGACGGATTCGGTGGAGGGCCAGTGGGGCAGGGAAAGCCATGCTCGCCCAAAGCCGCGAGCGTGCCACCGGCCGGCCTTGCATCGCTCGGAATCGCGGCTACCCCATATCAGTTATCCCAGCGGAGCGCGGTCCGTGGCAAACGAGTTCGGCCCACTTGACGCCTGCGCGGAAGATGCCCACGAGGTAGTATCTCAGCCATGGGCGGGCACCCTTGGACGCGCGAGCAGCTTTTGAAGACGCTTGCGCTCTATTGTCAGCTTCCCTTCGGGCAGATGCACGCTCGAAACCCACTCGTCGTCGCGCTCGCGAAAACGATTAAACGCACGCCATCTGCAGTGGCCCTCAAGTTGGTCAATTTCGCGAGTTTCGACCCGGAACTGCGAGCGCGTGGGGTCGGTGGGATGAGGAACACATCTGCGTTTGACCGCGACATCTGGGCGGAGTTCTATGGTAGATGGGATGTGCTGGCCGACAATTCTGTCGTGATCGAATCGCTCCCAATCCCCGAGCTAGGACGACGTGCATCGTCGGGTCAGGGGATTGCGCCGGCCGGACCGACAGAGATCCCTCGAGAGACGTTGCAGCGTCGGGGACAGTCGTTTTTTCGTGCGGCGGTTCTCGCTGCGCACGACGGTAAGTGTTGCATCACGGCAATAACAAGTGGGGCGTTGCTTCGAGCCAGCCACATCGTGCCATGGTCACGCGACCCGGCCTTGCGTCTTGATCCGCGCAATGGGCTGTGCCTCAACGCGCTACACGACGCGGCGTTAGATCGCGGGCTCATCACCCTTACTGAGCGGTTCGAGTTGAAGGTGTCCCGGCGGCTAAAAGACGAAGTGCCAGCATCCATCTACAAAGAAATGTTCGAAAGCAGAGCGGGCGCGCCCATCAGTATGCCTGAACGATTCAAACTGTCACCGAGAGATGCTTGAGTTTCACCGGCGCGAGGTGTTTGTTGCCTAATTCTCGAAAGGACATCCCGTCATGCCCAAGATCGATCATTCCGCCGTCGCTCTGAACGCGGCAGGAATCGCCGATGCGTTTCGCGCGCTACAGCGAGATGACCAACTAGATGAAAACCGCATGGAACTCATAAGGCGCGAGCGTGAGGGCTCCGTCGGCGTGTTGATGCAGATTGCCGAGGCGGGCGAACTCATGGAGCGTTACCGCGCCAATCAAGGTCCGAACGCGACGTGGGGCGGCGATCTGCCATACTTGTACGATGTGTGGGACTTGATTGCGTGGAGAATGTGGGACCGACAGCGAGCAGTGCCGCTCAACACGCTGGTCGAGCGAGCGGTCGAGGAAGCTGTTAACGCCGAAGCGTCATAGCCGCGGAATCGTTTCGCTTCCTATGACTTCCTGCGGACCCAGGGATGAACTGCCGGATGTTGCAATTTGTACCCAAGTGGCGGCGCGTGGCGGGTGGCACGCTCGCGCCTTTGGGCGAGCATGGCCTTCGCCGCCCCACGGCCATCCCCTGAATCAGTCGCGCCTCCCTTCAAACCGCACCAAAATCCGTCATTCGCCGCCAACCACACCCGCCCCCAATTGCCCCGCCGGCCCCACCCTCCTACCAATCCACCAGGTACGTACCAACCGCCCCGGCGACTCCGGATCGCCCCGGCGGTAGCAAACTCGCGCCGCACGGTGCCGCGCGACTGAACTCGTTACTCGCTACTCGAAACTCGCTACTGACTTTCGGTGGAGGTGCCCCGACCAACCAGTTTGCGGTGACCGAGCAAGACGGCCGCTCCAGTCGCTGGAGCCGGGTGGCATGGGCTTCCAGCCCGTGACTCGCCCAGGCCGCCTCGCACGACGCCCGGAAAAAGCCTCGAAAAAGCGGCTTGCCCCGCCCATTCGCGGCCAATTCCAAAGCGTCATCGGCAACGCCGGCGGCTTCGCATGCCAAACGAGCCTCAGCCCGGCGAAAACTCTTGTGATCAATCGACCTCGCCCAGGCGAGGCTCGATCGGCTAGCCGACCGGACCAGGCGCCTCGCCCCGGCCGGCGAATCCCGAGGCTCTGCGGCCGCCGGAACGGCCGAGTGCGGTGCGGGTGCGAATGACGACGGAAGCCGCGGCGACGCGCTTCCATTCGTTACTCGCTACTCGCAATTCGCTACTCGAC
>JBGAJB010000275.1:0-4527 GCA_044225155.1 Phycisphaerae bacterium
GTATGTCGCGTCGACGCGCGCCACGGCGTCGTTCACAACGCCCAGATGCGGCGCGGCTTCGTCAAAGACGATCGTGTTGAAATCGACCGCCGCTGTCACGGCTCCGCCCTCGTAAATCCAGCCGTAGGCGTCGTCCGTGCCGGTCGCGTCCGTGGCCAACCCGAACACGTAGATTGCGTCATCGACGACGATGAGCTTCTTGACGCCTCCGACGTCGAACCCCGGCGTGCCGAGATCGATCGGCGTGGCCGTGTCCGAGGCCCAGCCGACAGGCCGCTGATTGCCGTCCGTATCGAAAGCGCTCCCGGCATAGATCTTGAGCCCGCCCAGCACCGTGCCCATCGTCAAGGCTTCCGCGCCGTCACCCCCGACGAGTTCCGGCAACTGAACCGGGTTGGGTGTCAACGGCAGGTCCCAGTAGACCGCGCGCTGCGTATTTGTCAGGTCGCGCGACCAGCCGACGATGCGTGTCTGACCGTCGGGGGCCTTGCCGATGTGAGCGGCGAATGAGTCGTAGTTGTTCAGCGGTTGGAGCAACGCGAAGTAGGTGGCGCCGGTTGAGAGATTTAGCGTCCAGTAGCAGGCAAACTGCTGGCCGCCCGCGTCAATCGTCGTGCCGCACATCGCATACTCGCCGGCGGCCGTGTCAAAGGCCACGTCGCGAACGACCCCACCGCCCGGGAGCGTGGGCATCAGCCACAGGAAGTAGGGCGTCTCCCAAAAGAGCGGTTGCTCAAGACCGTTGGCGTCGTAGCAGAACCCGCCCGCCCGAATCTGTGTGTCGAAGAGCACATCGCGCACCACCCCGCCGTTACCGAGGCACTCCAAAATGGTCGGCTCCGACTCCGGCGTTTCCCACCACACGGGGATCCAAATGCCGTTCTCGCGCACCGCGCCGCCGGTGATCACGTGCAAGGCGTCGTCCGTGGTGACGGCCGTCGCCCGGCTGGCGTCGCCGGGGCCCTCCAACAGCGCCAGCACTCCCATCTGCTCCCAGGTGGCGCCCGTCGAGCTTGCAACGCAGATTGCGGCGATTCCGATGCATGCCGCTTGTCGCCAGTTCGTCAGAATTCGTCTTAGCATCGCGTTCTCCTCTGATGGCGTTCGGCGTTGTCCGCCGCCGCAGAATCAAGAATCGCCGGCCGCGGCCGATCCGCGGCACCCTATCCACCGGCGTTAGGAGAGAACGCGAAGAAATCGCGGGCAGGGGACAAAATGAAATCTGGGGAAGTATCTTCCACTCGTGTTCAGCGGAAGCACTGCCGTAGGTAAACCGTCTCGGTTGACGTATTTTTCCGTGTGCAGATTACGCGCGAGCTGCGTTCTTCTTCGGCAGAGCGCTCCGTCCTCGCGCTGGCGGGAGTTGCCTGCGGTATCTAGGTGGCTGGTTCTGCTCCCAGCGACGCGCCGAGGCCGGGCCAATCTGCATCGCCTGCGGGTACTCGCTCTTCGGCTTGCCCGAGGGCTCCTGTTGCCCGGAATGCGGATCTACGCCGCCGCGTGAGTCGCTTTGAATTTCCAATTTCGTTAGTTACGCTGTTTCAATCGTCACCACGTCGCCGAGTTCGTCCCCTGCCCCTCCGCCGCCCGCGCGGGATTTCTCGCGTGGCGATTTTCGTCTCGGGTGGCGCGGCCGACTGAATCGGTTCGCCATGCTGGTGCTCGTGCTGCTTTATCCGCCGCTGATTCTGGCCATGTCCGGCGGTTTGCTGTGGTTGGCCTGGCAGTTACTCCAATTCCGTTTCGTTCGACTTTGGATGTTCACCGGGGCGGCGAGCCTCGGCATCGTGGCCATCCTCCTGCTGATTTCTCTGTTTGCGCTCCTGATTAATCTCTCGCCCTCGCCGCCGGCCGGTCTTCCGCTGCGCCGCGAAAGCAATCCGGCCGCGTTTCAGCTCGTCGAGCGGCTCGCCAGGCGCCTGCGCGTCCCTCCGCCAACGCTGATTCTGATTCAGCCGAACGTCAACGCCGCGATCGGCACCTACGACATGCGCTCGGTCGGCGAGTCGAAACGCGCGCACGTGCTGTTTCTGGGAATTCCGATGGTGCTCATCGCCGACACGGCCGAGCTGGCGGCGCTGCTTTGTCATGAACTCGCGCATGCCGCCACCGGTGACACGATCGCCGGCCGGATCTCACACCGGTTTTTCCTGGCGATGGGCGCGGCACTCTCGATCCACGACGACGATCTCGAAAACTTCTCCTGGGTGACCTGGGTTGTCCACTTGCCATTGCTCGGCTTTTTCAAGGTCTTTGTGCTGCTCTACCTCTTCGATCAGCGTCAGTGCGAGTTCCGGGCCGACCGCATCGCGGCCCAGGTTTGCGGCCCGCAGCGCACGCGCGACATGCTGCGCAAATCGATTCGCCTGGGCGGCATTCCCCAACTGAGCATCGGCCGCATTCTCAGCGATGCGGGCCAGCGCGAGCATCCGCCCGACTCGATCTACGACCTCTTTCGCGAGCGCTACGCGGCGGTCAATCCGCAGCGCTGGGCGCAGGCGGAGAATGAGGCGTTCTTGCAGGCGCAGAGCGCCTGGAGCACGCATCCGAACCTGGCCGAACGATTCCGCAAGCTCAGCACGATTGACGCACCCGAGTTGAATGCCTCGCGCCCTGCGAAAGACCTGTTCCTTGAGTGGCCTCGGATCGAAAAGGAAATCTCGAAGCAATTGCTGGCCCTCGAGCATGAGGGACAGCAGGAGCGCGAGCGCGAGTTGATGCGGATGGGGAATCGGTAGACTTGGCTCGCATATTTCGGCGAAGGCAATTCACTCAGTCGCAAATCGGGTTGATCCGGCGGACTTTTCGGTTTCCGCATGGCGCTCTATGATCCGTCATACGATCGACGCGCGATACGTCGCCGCTGATCGAAACCGGATGGGCCGCCTTTACTGGCGGCGCGGCGGGGTCGCAGTTCGCGGCCCTTTTTTGTTGCTCGGCCGAATCGAGTCGATCGGTGCACCGGTTGAAAAACCGCTGCCCCAAGAAAATCGCTTCACCGGTTGGAAACCGGTGCCACAGCGAAGGGCGAGTAGCACAGCGAAGGGCCGCGGGGGATGGGCCGAGTGCCCCAGCTTACGACAGTGTCTGAAAAACCGAATAGTGCAACCGAGATTGCCGGAAGGCGACCCGCGTGGTCGGCACTTTCCGGCGGGAGATCGAAATCATGAACCAGGACCTGCTCCGCATCGCCGACAGCATCTGCCGCGACAAGAACATCGATCGCGAGGCATTCCTCAACGACCTCGAAACCGCGATCGCGAACGCCCTCAAGAAGGCCTACGAGACCGAAGAGGCCGAGGTGAAGCTCGACCACCTGACCGGCGATATCTCGGCCGTCGTGCAGGGCCGCACTATCGGCATGCAGGAGATCGGCCGCATCGGCGCGCAGACCGCCAAGCAGTTCATCATCCAGCGCACGCGCGAGCGCGAGCGTGGCAGCATCCTCGAAGAATTCACCGAGCGGCGCGGCACCATCGTCACCGGCACGGTCGTGCGTAACGAAGGCGGCAACCTGCTCGTCAATCTCGGCCGCACCGAGGGCTTCCTGCCGCGCAGCGAGCAGATCCCCGGCGAAACGCACAACATCGGCGAGCGCATGCGCGTGCTGATCCTCGAAGTGCGCGAGCTGCCCAACCAGGTGAAGATCATCCTCTCCCGCTCGCACCCGGAATTCATCCAGCGGTTGTTCGAGCTGGAGGTGCCGGAAGTCGCGGAGCGCGTCATCGAGATTCGGGCCTTGGCCCGCGAGGCCGGCTATCGCACGAAGGTGGCCGTTAGCAGCATCGATACGAAAGTCGACGCGGTCGGCGCGTGCGTGGGCGTCCGCGGCAGCCGCATCAAGAACATCGTCGACGAAC
The DNA here is from genome assembly GCA_044225155.1 of Phycisphaerae bacterium. Taxonomy (GTDB): domain Bacteria; phylum Planctomycetota; class Phycisphaerae; order UBA1845; family Fen-1342; genus CAYMBL01. The sequence goes on from JBGAJB010000275.1 coordinate 3,861, forward strand.
TCGGCGGCGAGAAGATCGACATCGTCCGCTGGAACGAGTCGAGCCAGATTCTGATTCAAAACGCGCTCAAGCCGGCCGAAGTGCAGGAAGTCGCGCTCTGCCTCGAACTCGGCAAGGCCACGGTCGTCGTCAACGACGATCAGCTTTCGCTCGCGATCGGCAAGCGCGGCCAGAACGTGCGTCTCGCGGCCCGCCTGACCGGCTGGGACGTCGATATCCTCACGCCCACCGAATACAACAAAAATCTGGAGACGCTGGAGTCGACGCTGCGCAAGGTCGAGGGCGTCGATGACGTGCTGCTCGACAAACTCGTGGCGATCGGCTGCGTGAGCGTTGCGGACGTCGACGAGATCGGCCCGGAACCGCTGATTGAGAGCCTCGAAATCTCGAAGGAGCTGGCCGACCGCGTCGTCGAAGAAGCCGGCGAAGCGGTCATCCGTCAGGAAGAAGAGAAGGAAGCGCTTGAAAAGGCCCGCGCTGCGGCCATCGCCGCCGGCCTGCCGCCGCCCGGTGCGCAGCCCTCGCAATTTGTGGCGACGGATAGCCTGCCGGAAGTGGCGCAAGGCGAAGGCGCACCGAGCGAACGATCAGAAGCCGCGGCCACCGCGACCGAGGTGGCGGGCGAACCTGCCACCGCCGAAGCGGAGACCGTCGAACCACCGGCCAC
>JBGAJB010000276.1:0-4485 GCA_044225155.1 Phycisphaerae bacterium
GTGGCCGTAAAGCACATAGTGAGCATCCCGCAACAGCTCCTCCGCCTCCCCGCCCGGCTGATTGCCCTCTTTCGCCTGGGCAGCGCGAAGCACCCACTCAAAAGCCGCTTCGTGGCCGTGACATAGCAGCAGCACGCGCCCGCTGAGTTCGATGCGCACCGGGACCGACGTGGGAATCGGAAGGCCCAGTCGCCGCGCGGCCTGCGCCAGTTCGCCGGGGTTCGCGTCTGTATTGCCGAATACGAACCAGGCCGGCATGACGGCGAGCTGCTCCAGCACATCGACCGAGCCCACGTCCCCGCAGTGGAGGAGCGCTTCGGCGTTCAGGCGGCGTAGCAGGGCGACGGCCGCGCCGGTCCGCGCCGCCTGGCCATGGCTGTCAGAAAGGACACCGACGATCACGCGGAGACTGTAGCGAGCGGCCTCGGGCCGCTCAATCCGAGCCGCGTGCGACACTCGGAAATGCGCACCGGGCCTGCCATTTTCAGATCAGGGAAACCTGGCGCGAGACCGCCTCTGGCGCGTGTGTCGGCAGCACCACCCAGAACGTCGCCCCCGCACCCGGCTCGCTTTTTACGCCGATCCGTCCGCCCATCAGTTCGGCCAGCTCGCGCGCGATCGCGAGCCCCAGACCGGTGCCGTGGTGCTCGCGCGTGGCCGACTGATCAACCTGCCGGAATTTCTCGAAGATCAGCTTCTGATTTTCCGGGCTGATGCCCGGCCCGGTATCGACGACTTCGATGCGAACGTGAGCGTCGTCGGCGCGGTGCAGGCGCAGTTCGACGCGTCCGCCCTCGGGCGTGAACTTCACCGCGTTCGACAACAGATTGAACAGTACCTGTCGCACGCGCCCCGGATCACTCTGCATCGCGGGCAGCGGCGTCTCCGCTTCCAGGATCAGCTCCAGCTTGTTCTTGTCCGCTTGCGGGCGCATGAAATCGATCAGCGTCCCGGCGAGCTGCGCCAGGTCGAATTCCTCGATGTGCAGCGCAACGCGCCCGGCCTCGATCTTCGCCAGGTCGAGCAGGTCGTTGATGATTTCGAGCAGGATGCGCCCGGAAATCAGAATGTTTTCGGCGTAGCGGGCCTGCTTGGTATTCGGATCGAGCGACGGCCCTTCGCGCAATAGCTCCGCGAAGCCGATGATGCTGGTCAACGGTGTGCGCAGCTCATGTGAAACATTCGCCAGAAACTCGCTCTTCACGCGGTTCGATTCGTACAGCGTGACGTTGGCGGCCGCCATCTCCTCCAGCTTCGTATCGAGCAGGGCGTTTGCGCGGCGCAGCTCCTGCTGTTGCGAGCGAAGCTGCTCCAGCATTTCGTTGACGCTGCGCGCCAGTTGCTCAAATTCATCGCCCGTGTCGATCCGCGCTCGGCTATCGAGATCGCCGCCCGCGACGCGCCCGGCCACGCTCCGCAGTTCTTCGATCGGCGCGAGAATGAAGCGGTGCGTAATCACGTAAAAAACGAGGATCGCGAAAATGCCCGCCAGAAGACCCGCCGCCGTAATCACCAGTCGATTGAACACCAGTTGCTGATCGCCGGCCGCGAACGGCAGATTGACGAGGATCATGCCGGCCAATTGATTTTCGTGCAGAGCGAGCGTCGCTCCACCGCCCGCGTGACAATCCAGGCAACTCTTTCGCACCCGCACGGCCTGGACATAGGCGAAGTAGCGTCCGCCCTCACGCCACTGGAGCGAATACTTGCGCTCGGAGGCGGGATGACGAATGAAGAACCTCAGCGCCTCGGCCACGAACGGCGCATCGCGCATGGCCGCCACGAACTCGTCGATGCGCTCCGGGTCGCCCGGCGCGGGCACATAGCGCGGCGCCTCCTGCCCGCGCTCCTGGTCGCTTACTTCGAGCGAAATCGTCGACGGCGCGAGCGGCGTGCCCGCCGGCCGGGCATGCATCAGTCGGAAGTGATCCTCCGCCGCGCGGCGCGCTTCCCGATAAGGCTGCTCCTCGGCCAGTGCTTCCATGCGCAGCCACGGCACGTAAAGCGCCGCGCCGAGAATCAGGGCCACCGCGATCCCGAACAGGATGCGGTATTTGACGGCCAGCGAAATGCGGGGCAGTCGCATGCGGTTCGCGGCGATTATACGGAATCAACTCACGGCGTCGCGAGCAATGTCTCGATCAGTCGAATCGCGATCTCCGCCGTGTCGCCCGTCGTATCGAGTTCGGGATTGAATTCGACAAACTCGGCCGAGCGAATATGGCCCTGTTGATTGAGGGCGGTCAGCAGTTCGAGCGCTTCGTCCGCGCTCAGGCCGCCCGGCACTGGCGTTCCCGTCGCGGGCGCGATGGCCGTGTCGAGCACGTCGATGTCAAAACTCAGGTGAATGTGATCGCAGCGGCGCGACAGTTGTTCGCACGCGGCCAGCACGGTCGGCGTAATGCCGCGCTCGCGCCACTGGCTCATCGTGAGGCGATTGACCTGCGTCTGGCGCAGATTCTCCTCTTCCCCCGCATCCACGTCGCGCAGACCGAAGAGCTGCACATCTTCGTCGTCCACGATCGGGTCGCGCCGCCCGATGCGCCGCAGATCCCGATGTCCCAGGCCGCACGCGACCGCGAGGCTCATCCCGTGAATATTTCCCGACGGGCTGGTTTCGGCCGTGTTGAAATCGGCGTGTGCATCGAGCCAGAGAATGCCGAGCCGCTCGCAGGCATCGGCCAGCCCGGCCAGCGTGCCGATCGCCAGGCTGTGATCGCCGCCGATGACGACTAGAAAACTTTTCGGCGAGCGCAAGCGCGTGCCCAGCACACACGCATGCGTATGGCGATTTACCTGGAGAATGTTTGGAAGGTGATTCAGCCCCGGCCCGGACCATGACGCGAAGCGCGTCTCGAAGACGCCCGGAATGTCGCCCAGGTCTTCGACATCGTGCCCGAGCCGGCTCAGCCGATAGACCAGGCCGCGCTCGCGCAGCACGAAGGGACCGTTCTCGGCCCCGGGGGTGCGACCCCCACGGCCGGACTCAATGCCGAGCAATTTGACGTTCTGCGGCAACATGCGTCACGCGGTTTTCAGTGTGACGGGGCGAGCCTCGGCGTCCGCCGACGACGGACGGGGAGGGCCGCTCCGATCGACCCATCGAACATGTTGGATAGTAACGAAGCGTCGCGCGCTTTGCAGCCGAAATCCGGCGCGGGCGCGAGAAATCAGCACCAGATCAGAGAATCAGCATCGCATCACCGTAGCTGTAGAACCGATAACCCCCTTCGATCGCTGCGCGATAGGCCGCGCGGGTCAGGTCGCTGCCGGCCAGCGCCATTACGAGCGCGAGCAGCGTGCTGCCGGGCAAATGGAAATTTGTGAGCAGCACATCCACGTTGCGAAATTCATACGGCGGTTGAATGAAGATGTCCGTCCAGCCTGACCGCGCTGCGTGCTCCGCCAGATTGATCGACTCCAATACGCGTGCCGATGTCGTGCCGACCGCGACGATACGCCCGCCCGCATGACGCGTCGCGCGGATGCGTGCAAGCGCGTCCGCCGAGATGCTGAACCATTCGCGGTGCATTTTGTGCTCCGCGAGGTCCTCCACTTCGATCGGACTGAACGTGCCCAATCCGACATGCAGCGTGACGGCCGCGCGTTGAATGCCGCGCGCCGCGAGCGAGTCCAGCAATTGCGGCGTGAAGTGCAAGCCGGCGGTCGGCGCAGCCACCGCGCCGCTGCTGGCCGCGTAAACCGTTTGATAGCGTGCGGTATCGGTTTTGCTCGGACCCTCGCCGCGCTGAATGTAGGGCGGCAATGGCGCATGACCAACGCGTTCGAGCAGCGCGCGCGGATCGGTGGGCGGATCAGGGCGAATCGTCCATTCGCCGCGCTCGTGGCGCGCGATCGCGATCACAGCCGGAGAAGCTTCGGTGCCGATTTCCCCGCCGGGAAGTTCGATTTGCAAGCGCTCGCAGGGTCGAATTCGTCCGGCCGGGTTCAGCAGCGCCCGCCAGCCATCTTCCGCTTCGCGCAGAAAGAGTCCCTCGACGCGTCCACCTGTCTCGCGGCGCGCGAAAAAACGCGCCGGAATCACGCGCGTATCGTTCACGACGAGCAGGTCGCCCGCACGCAGGTAGTCGCCGATCTCCCGAAACACCCGATGGTCGAGCCGCCCGGATGCGCGCTGCACGATCAAAAGGCGCGCGGCGTCGCGCGGCTCCAGGGGCTGCTGCGCGATGAGCGCGTCAGGAAGTTCGTATTGAAGTTCCGAGAGCTTCAAATCACCTCACTCAGTTCGCGATGTCGCCGAGATGGCAGCGAGCAGCCTTGCGGGGCATGCTCTTGCCGTACTCCGCCGAAGCATGCTCAGCGCTCAATCGGTCCCGCCGCTCATGGTATGCTGCCAACTAGGCCCGGCTAGCCGCGGGCGGCGAGGGATGCTGTTCGACGCATGATCACCTGCTCGCTCCAATCCGGCTCCAACGGCAACTGCTTTTACGTGGAAGCCGGCGATGTGCGGCTGCTGATCGACTG
>JBGAJB010000277.1:0-4480 GCA_044225155.1 Phycisphaerae bacterium
CTATAAGCCGCAGCGTCTTGACGGCACGTTCACAGACACGTTCCTGAACGTGCGCTGGGAAGACGTCCAGACCGCAATCGCGCCGCCGGACTTCATGGGCGCGCGCATCGCGCTCAGCGTGCCGCTCGGCGTCGTACCGACGCTCGCCCCGGTCGGGACGGCCATCGCGACGGTGGAGATCGAATCGAGCCAGACCGGCACGACGACGCACTCGTTCTCAACGTTCACGATTTACGACGGCATCACCGGAGCCTCCGTCAATCACGTGCTGCTGGCCGGTCCTTCGAGCGGAGACATCCACTCGTTCGACCTCCACATCGCCACTGGCGCTACGAACGACTGGAATCTCTCGGCGCTGTCGATCGCGACGTTCAACAACTCCACCATTGTCACGCCGGATGACAACGCCCTCGGACCCTGGACGCCGCCGTTCCCGGACGATGGCATGTCCGTCGACACCTATCTCCGTTCGCCGAGTAACGTGCCGACCTACGCGCCGTTCCTCGTGCTGCCGATGTACTCCCCGACGGCGGCCATGGTGACTTGGTATGACTTGCCCGGCGCGATGGCTCCCCAATCGTTCCTCGCCGCCCGGCTCGCGTTCCAGGCCGCCGGCAGCAACCCGACTACGGATCCGATCGGCAGCCTCCTCGCCACCGTGGACATCATGTCCACCAGCAACAATGGCGGCGGCACGATCTACTCCGACTCGTTCGAAGTGTTCGATGGCGTCGTTCCATCGCTCGAAGCGAGCTGCACGCCGCTCGAAAACGGCTTCCGCATTCGCGTCCGCGTTCTGAACGGCCGCGAGGGCACGACCGTTACGCTTGACCTGGACGGCGAGCGTGCGAAGACGCTCACATTCGGCCCGGACGGCGTGATCAACACGCGCTGGAACCGCGTCCATGAAGGAACGCACGTCGTCACGCTGACGCTCGATTCGGGCCAGACCGTGACGGCCGAGACCGGCTGCGAGTAACGCGGAGTTACCTGCGGACTAGTTGCAACGCACGGGGCGTGCGCAAGCGCGCCCCGTGTGTTTTTGCATTCTCCCCAGCTTTCGTACGGCCCGCCCACTGGCGGCAATAAGCCGAACGACTGCGGACGCAGATCCCGCGATATCATGTCCCGATGCGCGACATTCCCGACCCCATTCCCTCGTTGGCCGCTCCGCCAATGACAGCCAAGCCGCGTCAGGGTGTCGTGGCGGTTGTGGTTCGCGACGGCAAATTCCTCATGATTCGCCGCGCCGCGGGCATCCTTGCCGGCGGCGCGTGGTGCTTTGTCGGCGGCGGCATCGAGCCCGACGAGTCGCAGGCGACGGCGGTCGAGCGCGAATTCGTTGAGGAAATCGGCGGGCGCATCCGAGCCGTCAAGAAAATCTGGGAGTTCACACGCCCCGACGGCGGCCTCGTGCTGCACTGGTGGCTGGCCGATCTGCTCTCGGATGATTTTGTCGCGAATCCCCACGAAGTACAGGATTTTCGCTGGTGTTCGCTCGAAGAGATCCGCGCGCTCGATTGGGTGCTGGAGAGCAATCACCGGTTTTTGGACGAGATGGCGAGCTCGCTGCTCACGGGCTGAGGCATCCCATCAGAACGGCCAGGCGAATCCTCAAAAAATACTTCCGGCGGCTCGCCTCGCGAAATCCATCAACGCCGCGGGCGTGGACCCGAATGACGCAAAATACACACGGCCAAATCTGATGGGGAATTGCGCGACCGCGGCCGCAAGCTACAATCCCCGCCCGTGAGCGTTTCGCCCGACCCAAACCTCGAAACCCGTGAAATCGCCGCGCTCCGCGCGATCGTTGCCGGCACGGCCGGAGCGAGCGGCGAGCAGTTCTTTCGTTCACTCGTCGAGCAATTGGCCGCCACGCTCGGCGCCCGGCACGCGTTCATCGCTGAATTCCTGAGCGGCGATCGCGCCCGCACGCTAGCCTACTGGTCCAATGGCGCCATCGTCGACAACGCCGAGTGGTCGCTGCCGGGCACGCCTTGCGAGGACGTTGTGCGCGGCAAGCTTTGCCACCACGCGACGGGCGTCAGCCGCAAGTTCCCCGACGACAAGCCGCTGGTACAGATGGGCATCGAAAGCTACTTGGGCGTGCCGCTGCTGGATGAGGCCGGCGCGACGCTGGGGCACCTGGCCGTCTTCGACGATCGGCCGATGCCCGAAGAGCCCCGCCAGACATTCATTTTCCGGATCTTCGCCGCGCGCGCGACGGCCGAGTTGATGCGCTTGCGCGCGGAAAAACGCCTGCGCGAAAGCGAGGAGCGCTTTCGCGATCTCTTCGACGAGGCCCCGATCGCCTACGTCCACGAGGGCCTCGACTCGCGCTTCATCCGCGCCAATCGCACGGCCATGCGCGTGCTCGGCCTACGCCCCGATCAGATCGAAGGCACCTACGGCCGCACATTTGCCCCGGACACGCCTGACGCCCAGCGCCGCATGCGCGAAGCGTTCGAGTCAGTCGGCCGCGGCACCGACACCAGCGGCGTGGTTCTGGAATTGCGGCGGCGCGACAATGGCAACCCGGTTTGGATTCAGTGGTGGTCGCGGCCGGACCCGGGCGGCATGTACACGCGCACCATGTTCCTGGATATCACGGATCAAGTGCTCGCGGAGCAGGAACGAGCGCGTCTTCAGGCGCAAAACCTGTATCTCCAGGAAGAAATCAAGTCCGTTCATAACTTCGAGGAGATCGTCGGCCGCAGTCCGGCGCTGATGGGCGTGCTCGACCTCGTGGCCCGCGTCGCACCCACCGACGCTTCCGTGCTCATCACCGGCGAAACGGGCACCGGCAAGGAACTGATTGCACGCGCGATCCACTCGGCCAGCCCGCGCCGCGACAAGCCGCTCATCAAAGTGAACTGCGCCGCCCTGCCGACCGGCCTGGTGGAGAGCGAACTATTCGGCCACGAAAAAGGGGCGTTCAGCGGCGCGATCGCGCGGCGTGTCGGCCGCTTCGAGCTGGCCGCGGGCGGCACGATTTTTCTCGACGAAATCGGCGAGGTTCCCCTCGATGTGCAGGTGAAGCTGCTGCGCGTCCTGCAGGAGCGCGAGTTCGAACGCGTCGGTGGCGGTACGCCCATTCGCGCCGACGTCCGCGTCATCGCCGCCACCAATCGCGATCTCCCGGCCGCGATCCGCGACGGAAAGTTCCGCGAAGACCTCTACTACCGCCTGAACGTCTTCCCGCTTCACCTGCCGCCGCTGCGCGAGCGCGCCGGCGACGTGCAACTGCTTGTCCAGTTCCTGCTGAAAAAGTTCACTTCGCGCATCGGCAAAACGCTTGACGGCATCAGCGAAGCATCGATGCAGCGCCTGATGACCTATCGCTGGCCCGGAAACGTGCGCGAATTGGAAAACGTCCTGGAACGAGCCGTAATTCTGTCCGGCGCCGCGCGCCTGCTGGAAATCGATCCCGCCCTGCTCAGCGCATCGCCGGCCACCGTAACCACGGCAGATGCGGATTCCCCGTCGGCCGGCGGAACTCTCGAATCCGTCGAACGCGAACACATCCTGGCCACGCTGCGGGCCACGAAATGGGTGATCGACGGCCCGAACGGCGCCGCGCAGAAACTCGCCCTGCATCCGAACACGCTGCGCAGCAGGCTGAAAAAACTGGGAATCGCGCGTCCCGAATAGGCCCGGGCCTTCCTCACCCGGCGGCAGCGTTCAGCGCCTTTTCGAGTTCCTCGGCGACACCCAATTCCGCGGCCGTTCTCGTCAGGTATTCCCGATCGATGGCGACGCCCTGCGCCCGCAGGACTCCGACCACATCAGCGAATTGGCGCTCCCCGCCGCCGGCTTTCATCCATTCGAGTTTCGCGAGAATCGTATCTTCGGGCGAGAGCACCCAAGCCGGTACTCCAAGAATCACCTCGCGGCGGCGGCGCAGCAACCGAATGCCGTCCGCCGTACGCGGCGCCCGCACCCAGAAATCGATCTTCGTGCCGGAGGCGCCGTGAATCACGTTGAATTCGCCGGCGGACTGAACGGCCTCGACAATGCTCTGCCGATCGACATACCAATCAGGTCCATCCAGCGCCCGAAAGAAACGGTCGACATCGCCCATGCGCAGTTCCACGAGAAAGTCGGCGTCGTAGGTCGCGCGCGGTACGCCCCACAGCGAACTCGCGAGGCTTCCGCTCAACGCATAGCGAACGCCGAGTGTTTCCAGCGTGGCGAGAATGGCGCCGATTTCTCCGGGAGATTCCATGAAAGGCTCATCGTCGAGGCCATTCTCGACACTTACGTCACGCGACGGACTTCCGCCGAAGCGACGGATCAACTCACGCTCAACGGCAGAATCGTCCCAGTCGCCATGACTTCGACGAATACCGGTGCGCGCCAGTTCGAGCGTCAGGTTCGTCCAACGAAACGTGCAGGCCAATCGCTGCTGGGGCGACATTCGGGCAAAACACGCCGCCTGTGCGGCGTCTGCCCGCGCTCCGCGCAATGCCGCGATTTCCTC
>JBGAJB010000278.1:0-4478 GCA_044225155.1 Phycisphaerae bacterium
GGCGTGACGACCTCGGAAACGAGCGTCTCGGTGCCGGCAGCGATCGCCCAAGCCGGTCACGATGCGCTAGTCGGAATGTTTCCTTCGCATAAGCCCCGTTTGGACGGGTTGCTCGCTGAAGACCTAGACGCAATCGCAGACGGCGCCGCCAAGTCGAATGGCGTCGCTCTCGGCGCGGAGACGGCCGCCGCCATTCTTGCGCTGCGCGAAGATGACGGGCGAGACCAGTCGAATGAGCCTTACACGTTCAGCGATCTGCCAGGCTCTTGGCGAGTGGATCCTCTCAATCCCGGACAGGGGTCACTGGGTGCGCATGCCTATCTCATCAGGACCTTTGTGCTGCACAGTGCCTCGCAATTCCGAGTTGCCCCGTTCCCCGACATGACCGGATCGTTCTATGCCGGGATGTATGACGAGGTAAAGAACGTGGGTGGCGACGGCGTCGTTACTCCCACCGCACGCACAGACGATCAGACTGAGGTGGGCATCTATTGGGCATATGACGGTCGCCCGAGCCTCTGCGCTCCGCCGCGGCTCTACAACCAGATCGCGAACCAGATCGCCTCGGATCGGGGAATCACGGGCCTCAATTATGCTCGTCTCATGACCGTGCTCCACGTCGCGATGGCCGACAACGGCATTGCCGCGTGGGAGTCGAAGTACTACTACGCGGCTTGGCGTCCGGTGACCGCGATTCGCGAGTCAGATTCCGGCACTGGTCCGACCGGACTTGGCGACGGAAACGACTCCACCGTCGGCGACGAAACCTGGACGCCGCTGGGCGCTCCGCTGAGCAACGGCAATGGACCGAATTTTACGCCTCCGTTCCCGGCGTACCCCTCGGGCCACGCCAGCTTTGGCGGCGCGATCTTCCAGGTGTTGCGCAACTACTTGGGCACAGACAACGTCGGTTTCACGTTCGTCTCTGACGAATTGAACGGTGTAACCCTCGACAACTCCGGGCTGGCCCGTCCGCTGCGTCCGCGCTCGTTTACGAGCCTGTCGCAGGCCGAGGAAGAGAACGGTCAGAGCCGTATCTACCTGGGAATTCACTTCATGTGCGACAAGACTGAAGGAATCACCCTGGGCAATCACGTTGGCAACTTCGTGGACGCGAACGTTTACCAGCCGACGGAATAATCCTCTCCGCAAAGAGGGCGACGAAAGTCGCAGGCGGGTGTCGCGTGCTCGAGCGCGATGCCCGCCGTTTTTTTGCCCTTCCGCGCAATCCACGTGGCCGCCCGGGCCCGCGCGGCTTGCCGGTCTCCCGGCGGAAGCGAATAATGTCCCCGCGGCAGGACGCCGCGGACTCATCCGCAAGGGAGGCATACGTGGCACAATCTGGACGAGATTTTTCTGCGCGGCTCATGCTGAAGGCGCTCGGCGGCGGAGTGCTGCTGTCGGCGCTCATGGGCGGCTGCGTTATCACGATCAGCGACGGAAACGGGAACGACAATGGATCGAGCGAGAGCGTGATTACCGTGCGCGTCATCAACGCGTCCGACGTAACGCTTGATCCGCAGATATACTCCTCGCCCGACAGCGTGGGCGTGGACGGCCTTTTCACGGCCGAGAACAAGCTGACCGCCTATGGCGTCGGCACCTTGGGCATCCTCGGCCCCAATAGCGAAGACAGCTTCGCGGTGACCTGCGCCAACGCGCGAACCATCGGCACGTTGGGCGGCTCGTTCGGCGACAACCTCAATGCGCCGGAAGGCATGGGCCGCCAGATCGTGCTGACGCAGGATCTGAGCGTGTTCTGCGGCGGAGAGCTGGTGCTGACCTACAGCGGCGGGGGCGGCAGCTTTACGACTACGTTCGACGTGAATCCCTGATCGTGCGGCGGGCGCTGGAGATCGACGTTCGCTGGCGCCCGCGTTCGCGCTGGATCTCCCTCCCAGAAATCGAGCGCTCGGCGCGCGCGGTGTCGCGCGCCGAGGGGTTCTCCAAGGGCACTCTTTCAATCACGGTCGTCGGCGCGGCCGCGATGTCCCGCATTCATCGCGAATTCCTCGACAAGCCCGGCCCGACCGACGCGATTACGTTCGACCTCGGTAGCGCACGACGTGAGAAACGCCTGCTCGGCGAGATCGTGGTTTGCGCCGACGTTGCCCGTCGCGCCGCCGGGCGGAGCGCTCCGCTCCCGCGGCGCAGGGGCGAACTCATGCTCTACGTCGTCCACGGCATTCTGCATCTGGCCGGATATGATGATCACACGGCCGCCGGCTTCGCGCGAATGCACGCGCGCGAGGACGAGTTGCTGACGCAGTTGGGTTACGGCCCGGTTTTTTCCCTGGGCGCTGGCGGAAGATGAAATCCTCCAAGCAGCGATACCGCGAATTTCGCGCGCAAGATCTGTCGCATCTGCGCACCGATCCCGAGGCCGTCGGCGGTGCGCCCAAGTCGCGCGCGCCGCGCAATCCGGCCGCACGGAAGGAATACCTGCGCCAATATCGGCGCTGGCTGCGCCCGTTTGTTCCGTCGATCGCGCTCATCATCCTGTTGGCGCTGGCGACGGCCGGTCTGAGCCTGCTGCTGCCGTGGGCGACGATGTACATCATCGACGTGATTCTGCCCAGCCGGAACGCGTCGATCCTGCACCTGATCGGCGCGGTGCTCCTGCTGACGACCTTGCTGCAACAGGGACTCGACCTGCTGCGCAACTGGAACACGATCAAGCTCAACGCGCGCATCGTCTTTCGGTTGCGGCGGCGGCTCTACGATCACTTGCTGCGCCTGCCGCTGCCGGGTTTGGCGGAGATGAAGACCGGCGGCATCAACGCGCGCCTGTCGGGCGACATTGACCGCGTCACGGGCATGTTGCAGTTTTCCGTCATCACGCCCGTGGTGGCCGCCACGAAAGTCATCTCCACGCTGGCGCTGCTGCTCTGGATCAACTGGCGGCTTTCGCTGGCGGCGACCGTGCTGATTCCCGCGCTGGTCGTGCTCAACATCGCGTACATCCACCGTATTCGCCCGATCTATCGCAGCATCCGCCACGATCGCAGCGAGATCGAAGCGCGCGTCGTCGAGACGTTTGGCGGGATTCGGGTCGTGCGCGCCTTCTCGCGCGAGCGCACCGAGGGTCGCCGCTTCGGCATCCACCACCACACCGTCATCCGCAAGAACCTGCTCGCCGAGCTGCTCGAAAACCTGGTCTGGAGCGGCTGGGGTTTGCTGATTCCGCTGGCATCGCTGCTGATCATCTGGTTCGGCGGATCGCTGGTGCTCAGCGGAGCGACGACGGTCGGCGGCATCGTGGCGTTCCAGATGTACCTGATGATGCTGCTGAATCCGGTCTCGTCGATCGTGCGTTCCTATGGCGAGATGCAGCAAGGGTTGGCGTCGCTCGAGCGCGTCTTCGACCTGCTCGCCAAGCCGGAAGAAATGCCCGATCGGCCGCACGCGGTCGCAGCGCCGACCGAGGTGGGCGAGATCGAATTCGAGCGGGTCAGCTTCGACTATCGCGACGACCAGCCCGTGCTGCGCGACGTGAGCATGCGCGTCCCCGGCGGAACGACACTGGCGCTCGTGGGGCCGAGCGGGTCGGGCAAAACGACGATCACGAGTCTCGTCGCGCGCTTCTACGACCCCACCGCCGGCGCGATCCGGCTGAACGGGATCGACCTGCGCGACATCAAGCTGCGCAGCTACCGGCTGATGCTGGGACTCGTTTCGCAGGACGTTTTCCTGTTTGACGGAACAATCGCCGAGAACATCGCCTACGCGCGGCCGGGCGCCTCGCGCGAGGAAATCACCGCTGCCGCCCGCAGGGCGAACGCGCACGATTTCATCTCCAACTTTGTCGATGGTTACGACACGATCGTGGGCGAACGCGGCGTGCGTCTTTCCGGCGGGCAGGCGCAGCGTGTGAGCATCGCGCGGGCGATCCTGGCCGATCCGCAGATTCTGATTCTGGATGAGGCGACGAGCAATCTTGATACCGAGAGTGAGCAGCTCATTCAGGCGGCGCTCGCGGATCTCGTCAGCAACCGCACGACGTTTATCATTGCGCACCGGCTTTCGACCATCGTGCACGCCGACCAGATCGTCGTGTTGCAGGATGGTCGCGTTGTACAGACCGGAACGCACGGCGACCTGATGGCACGCGGCGGGCTCTATCGCGAGATGGTCGAGCGCCAGCAGGCGGCGGTCGCGCAAGCCGGGATGGATTCGCTGGCCGCGACGGACGGTCAACCGGCTGGGCCGATGCTCGGGTAAAACTCCCGATTCGTCCGTTGAAGGCGTAAGAGGGTTTGAATGGCGCGCGTCATAGTCGCGATCATCCTGACGTCCGCCGGCATCGTGGCGGCGCTGCTTTGGAGCCAGCAGCGCCACAAACCGCTTTTCATTTCCGGCTCGATCGAATCGCATGACATTCGCGTCGGATCGCGCGTCGGCGGCCGCGTGAAGGCTGTCCACGTGGACGAGGGCTCGATTGTGAAAGTCGGCGACGTGCTGGTGGAGCTTGAGCCGTA
>JBGAJB010000279.1:0-4474 GCA_044225155.1 Phycisphaerae bacterium
GCCGCGCGCCGCGGTCCACGTAAGCCAGGGAGTGGATATCGGTCATGTTCCCCTTGTCCGCCGCTTCACGCCGGCTCCGAATCGACGAGCATGAAGCGGATCGATGCTTCGGCCGCCAGCTCGCCGGCCACGCTTGCCTTGCAGAAAACCTCGCCGGAATTCGAGCGCACGCGCCGGCTTTCGGCTTCGAGAATCACCTGATCGCCGGGCGTCACGGTCTTGCGAAATTTCACGCGATCGAGGCTGAGCAGCACCGCGACTTTGCCGGTGTGTTCCAGTTTCTGGCTCAGCAGGATGCCGCCGAGCTGCGCCATTGCCTCGATCAGCAGGACACCGGGCAAGATCGGCTGGCGCGGGTAGTGCCCCTGAAAAAACGGCTCGTTGATCGTGATGTTCTTCACGCCGACCGCCCGCCGATCGCCGTCGATCTCCAGCACCCGATCGATCATCAGCATCGGGAAACGGTGCGGCAGGACGCGCTGCACCGCCCGGATGTCGAGTTTGGGTGGTGCGACGAGCTTGTTCTGCAGCCGTGTCTCGGCCTGTTGCTCCAGCAGCTTGCGCACCAGCTCGTGATTCAGATTGTGGCCGGATTTGCGGGCATACACGCGGCCGCACACGAAGCAGCCGCTGAGCATCAGGTCGCCGATCAGGTCGAGAATTTTGTGGCGGACGCACTCGTCCGGGAAACGAAATTCGTTCTCGATCGGCCCGTCCCGACCGATCACCAACAGGTCGTGATACGTGAGATGGCCGCCCAGCCCCATCGCGCGCAGCCCGGCAACCTCCTGTTCGGTGATGAATGTGCGGGCCGGGGCGATCTCCGTTTCGAACTTCGCACGATCGAGCGAAAAGGTCTGCACCTGCCGCCCGACCGGACTCTCCGGGCCGTAATCCAGCTCGTAAACGATGTCGAGCCGATCCTCGACGCCCGGCCACGCGACGAGCTCCGCGTCGCCGTCGACGACGCGAACGGGCGCGCGGACGTTCAGGCACTTGCGCGGAATCGTCTGCGGCTCGACGCCGACCGAGGAGAGCGCTTCGACGAATGGCCGGCTGCTGCCGTCGCCGCCGGGAAGCTCCGCGTTGTCGAGTTCGATGTCGAGATTGTCGATGCCCAGGCCGCGCACCGCCGCGAGGCAATGTTCGACCGTTTCGATTTCGACCGTGCCGTTCTTGAGCGAGGTGCGCCGATTGCGCTTTGTCAGGTTCTCTAGCCGGGCCGAGACGCGAATCGGCTTGGCCGGGTCGGTGCGCACGAAGGTGACGCCCGCATCGGGGGGGGCCGGCTTGAAGCGCACGTTGACCGGGTAGCCCGTGAACAGGCCGCGGCCGCTCAGCGTCGCTTCACCCTTGATCGTGCATTGCGGACTCAAGCAGTTCAATCCGTTTCTGCAATTCGCGCATCTTGGCCAGGATTTCCGGCACGCGCTTGCCGCCGGAAAACACACGGAAGTAGTCACGCATGGGACCGGCCGGGTAGCCAAACCATGTTTCGCCGCCCGGCACGTCGCGCATCACGCCGGACTTGGCGGCGACCTGCGCTCCGCGGCCGACCTTCAGGTGGTCGGCAATGCCCACTTGCCCACCGAGGACGGCGAATGGCTCCAGCGTCACGGAGCCGGAAATTCCGCATTGCGCGACGATCATGCAACCTTCGCCAATGTCGCAATTGTGTCCGACCTGCACGAGGTTATCAATCTTCGTGCCGCGGCCGATGCGCGTGACCCCGCTTTGGGCCCGGTCCACGGTCGAGCCGGCGCCGATCTCCACATCGTCTTCAATCGAGACCGTTCCGAGTTGCGGAATCTTGATGTGTTTTCCACCGCGGAAGAGATAGCCGAAACCGTCCGCGCCGATCGTCACTTGCGGATGCAGCGTAACGCGATCACCCAGGCGCACCCGCTCGCGCACGACGACGCGCGGCCACAGCAGGCAATCCGCGCCGATCACAGAATCGAGTCCGACATAAACGCCGGCGTGCAGTTGTGTGCGCGGCCCGATGCTCGCGCCCGATTCCACCACCACCTGCGGGCCGATGCAGGCCGTCGGATCAATCGTCGCCCCCGCCGCGATTACGGCGCTGGGGTGAATCCCCTGCGGAACCAGCGGAGCGGGCGGCGCGAGCAGGCGGAGTGCTTCGCAGCGCGCGAGGTCGGGATCGGCCACCCGCAGCAACGTGCGGCCGCTGCTTACGTTCAATTTCTCCGAGACCAGAACGGCCGCGGCCTGCGTGGCTTCGAGTTCCGGCAGGTATTTCTCGTCCCCCAACCAGGCCAGCTCGTCCGCGCGGGCCAGCGCCAGCGTGGCGAATCCGCGGAGCACCCGGGCCCCGTCGCCCTCGAAACGCGCGCCGATCTGCGTGGCCAGCTCAGCGACCGTAATCGATCGATTGCCCATTCTTGAGACATCCCTCGCGTCAGTCAGACAGGAAGCCGAACTCGCTCCCTCTGTCCTCGTCGATTTCCGCGTGAATTTTGACTCCGCGCGGCTTACGAACGGAAGCAAACCAGAACTCTTACGCGGATGCAAGCGCCACCGCAATGCGCGCATCCCCGACCCGCAGGCCCTCTCCCGCTGCACTGGACCGCAGGAATCCCAGTCCCAGGATTTCGCCACTCCCGGGGTGCCGAACCAGCGACGTGACCCGCCCAACCTCCGCATCCCCGCTCCAAAGCCCGGCGGGCAAGGCCAAAGCGGTCAGTGCGTCCCCGTCTTCGGCCGGCGCCCGCAGCCGGACGAGCCGCCGGGCTTGCACGCCGCGGGAGCGCATGCGCTCGATGACTTCCTGGCCTAGATAGCAACCTTTCCGATAGTTAATTCCGCGCTCAATCTGGCCCGTTTCGGGGGCAACCGTCGTTTCGTCGAAATCGCGGCCCAGACGGGGAATGCCGGCTTCAACGCGCAGGGGCTCCAGGATTTCGACTCCGACGACCGGCAATCCGAGTTCGTCCCGTAAGCGCGAGCTCCACTGCGGTGAACCGGCAGCCGAGATGAACAAATCGAAGGCCGGCAGGAGCGGCGCGTCGTGTCGCCACAGCCATGCTGACCCGGGCAACTCCGTCAGCGTTCCGGGCACGAGGTCATTCCACTCAATTCCAAGCTTCGCCGCCACGTCTCCCGCGCCGGGGCCGTGCACGCCGAACCGTCGCCATTCGGCGGAGACATCGCGCAAGATAACTTTCTCGCTGAGCAACAGGCGATCGAGATGCGCGCAGGCGCGCGCGACATAGGCCGCGTCCACGTCGAGCCAGAGCCGCTCGCCGAAATTGAGAACGTTCAGATCGAATTGCACGCGGCCGCGCACGTCGACCGCGAATGCATACGCCGATTTCCTCGCAGGGAGATTCTTGATGTCGTTCGTAATCAGGTTATGCAGCCACGCCTGGCGATCCGCGCCCTCGGCCTGAATCAGCCCCCGATCCGGGCGCTCGATGAGGACAGCTTTGGTGGTGAGAGCGGTCCACTGTTCGACCGAATACGGGATGAACTGCGCCGATTCTCCCATGAGTAGAGCGTACGCACGGAATGCAGCGCGAGCAATGAACGCGGTCCACGTGGGATAGGCTCAGTTTGAACGAAAGCGCACCCGGCAGACCCCCGACCGTAAGGGAGGGGTCATTTCCGCCGCGAAGAAAAGCCCACCCTTACGGTCGGGCCTCGGCTGGGGACGCCGCGCGGTTCAAACTGACGCACTCTAAGTAACGAGTGGTGCTGCCGGTCGCTGCGGCCGGACGCGGGCCCAGGATTTTCGCGGTGCCGACAACGCGATGCAACGTCGCGACCGTCAGCATTCCCGTTGCCGTCGGCGCTTGGCGACAAGGCAAAGTGCAACCGCGAAGCACGCGATTGAGGTTGGCTCGGGAATGGCGTAGACCCTGAGGTAGAAATTCTCGAGCGCTCCGCCCGTGTCAAAAATTCCGTCCAGCGCGGGGTCCGCATCGTTGTTGTAGGCAAACCCATCCATCGATGAACCGACGGTCGGCAGCCCGCCCAGACGGATCTGAATCACGTCGTGCGTCGCCGAAACAAACCGGAAGCCGATCCAGATGTCGCGCGGGGCCGCCAGCGGGCTGGGGAGGTCGAGATGCTGGGTGTACTCCCCGTTGGACGGCAGCCCTGAAAAGAGATAAGTCGCCAACAATGCGGAAGGAGGCGGCGGTGCAAATAAATCGTACCAGTATACGGTCAAATACAGGTTCAGGTCGTCCGCGGCGTGAGAGATATATCGAAAATCCAGTCCGGAAATTGGCTCGGAAGAGACGCGGTGAATGTCATCGGCGGACTCAGTCGGGATCGATGGGCTGATGTCTTGCAGGAACGACGTGTTGTCGTAGTCGATGACGCTCTGGGCGAGCCCCGAAGCCGGCAACAGCATTGCAATCAGCAAGACGATTTGCTTCATGGTGTCACACCGCCATTTGCATTCTACCCGAAGCCCCAACAGCGCCGCGACGAATCTTTCGGGTCGGGT
>JBGAJB010000280.1:0-4441 GCA_044225155.1 Phycisphaerae bacterium
CCGCTCTATCTGCTGACCTGGAAAATCGCGCCGGCGCTTGCAACGGGTAACACGGCCGTCGCCAAGCCGAGCGAAGTCACCCCGCTGACGGCCGCGCGACTCGGCGAGCTTTGCGCCGAGGCCGGCCTGCCGCCGGGCGTTTTGAACATCGTGCACGGACTGGGCGCGAGAGCCGGCGCGGCGCTCGTCGCGCACCCCAAGGTCTCCGCCATCTCGTTTACCGGCGGTACGAAGACCGGCGCGGAAATCGCGCGCGTCGCCGCTCCGCTTTTCAAGAAGCTGTCGCTCGAACTCGGCGGGAAGAATCCGAATATCGTTTTCGCCGATGTGGCCGATGAGGGCGGCTGGCCGGATTTTGATCATGTTGTTGCGTCGAGCGTGCAAACCGCGTTTGCGAATCAGGGGCAAATCTGCCTGTGCGGGTCGCGCTTGCTGGTCGAGCGCCGGATTCTGGACCGCTTCGTCGCGGCGTTTGTCGCGCGCTCGCGGGCGCTGCGCATCGGCGATCCGCTACTCCCTGAGACTCACATCGGCGCCGTCGCAGCGGCCGCGCAGTTCGAGAAGTGCGCGAGCTACGTCGAGCTGGCGCGCCGCGAAGGCGGAAAGGTGTTGTGCGGCGGCGGTCGACCGGAGGGCTTGCCCGCGCGCTGTCGCGCGGGCTGGTTCTTCGAGCCGACCGTATTGACCGATCTCGCTCCCCACTGCCGCGTAAATCAGGAAGAAATCTTCGGCCCGGTCGTTTCGATCATCCCGTTCGAGAGCGAGGAAGAAGCGCTCGCCATCGCGAACGGCACACCCTACGGCCTGTCCGCTTCTCTCTGGACACGCGACATCACGCGCGCCCATCGTGTTGCGGACAATCTGGCCGCGGGCACGGTCTGGGTGAACTGCTGGCTGGTGCGTGACCTGCGCGTCCCGTTTGGCGGAGTGAAGCAGAGTGGTGTTGGCCGGGAAGGCGGCGACGAAGCGCTGCGGTTTTTCACGGAGCCGAAAAACGTGTGCGTGAGAACGACTCCGGCCTAGCGAATGTCAACGACGGCATTCCGGTGAGCCGGAATCTCAGCCCGTGCGAACCGTTTCCGCCATGCAAGTCGTCTGGCACGTCGCGCACGACGAAGGCGAGTGCGCACACTCGGATTCTGATGCGGCCCACGCCGCTTTCAGCGCCAGCACGGCCGGATGGCGCGAGTCGACAAAGCGAATGAACGAGACGAGCCGTTGCGCAGTTTCATTACTGAGCAGATGTTCGAGCTTGCAGGCGTCAATCTCGGCCTGGTCCGGCGCGACGCCGAGCACGTCGTGGAAGAGTCGCTCCATCAGCCGCCGCTTGGTCTTGATGCCCGCGACCAGCGCTTCGCCCGTCGGCGACAAGCGCAGATGGTGGTTCTCATCCTGCAGAATGAGTCCCGCTTCGATATGCGGCCGGATGGAGATCGACACGCTGCCGCGCGTGATGTTCAGGGCCCGCGCGACGTCCGATACGCGGGCATAGCCAAAACGCTTCACGAGGTCATCCACCGCCATCAGGTGATGGGCCGCGCTGTGCGAGATGACGTTCTGATCGAACTCTTTCCAAATCTCCACGCGGACCTCCGGTTGGCCGTTTTCACCGCTCTCTCGCTATTATACCCGCTTCGGACTGCGGGCAGCCCGGCTTGATAAAGGCAAAGTGGCGTGCGAACGCGAGGGCGATGGTCCCCGCCGCCGTCGTTGCCGCCGAGTTGCGACCCGATTCGTCGGGCCGGGACGTACCGGCCGAGGCCGCGCTCCGCGAAAAACCGTCCTCGAAAATCAGGCACAAATTCCAATGTCGAATGCCGTCAAAGAGTTCATGGCGCAGGTCGAGTCCCGCAATCCCGGCGAGCGCGAGTTTCTGCAGGCCGTCGGCGAAGTAGTCGAGTCGGTCATGCCGGTGGTCGAGCGCCGGCCGGAGCTGCGCAAGGCCCGCATCCTGGAGCGCATGGTCGAGCCGGAGCGCGTGGTGATGTTCCGCGTGCCGTGGATCGACGATCGCGGCGAAGTGAACGTGAATCGCGGCATGCGCGTGCAGTTCAATAGCGCGATCGGCCCTTACAAGGGCGGCCTGCGCTTCCACGCCAACGTGAACCTGAGCGTGATCAAGTTCCTGGGTTTCGAACAGACTTTCAAGAACGCACTGACGACGCTGCCGATGGGCGGCGGCAAGGGCGGCAGCGATTTTTCGCCGAAGGGCAAGAGCGATAACGAGGTGATGCGCTTCTGCCAGTCATTCATGAGCGAACTATTTCGCCACGTCGGACCGGACACCGACGTTCCGGCGGGCGACGTCGGCGTCGGCGGCCGCGAGATCGGCTACATGTTCGGCCAGTACAAACAGCTCGTGAACCGCTTCGAAGGTTGGATCACCGGCAAGGGCCTGAACTGGGGTGGCTCGCTGATTCGCAAGGAAGCGGCCGGTTTCGGCACGGTTTATTTCGCGCAGGAGATGCTCGCCACGCAGGGCCAGACGTTCGAGGGCAAGACGGTTACGTGCTCGGGCTACGGCAATCTCGGCTGCTACGCGATTCAGAAGCTCAACGAACTCGGCGCAAAGGTCGTCACGATCGGTGATGAAGAGGGCTACTGCTACGACGCCGAAGGGATCAAGGGCGACAAGTTCCGCTTCCTTGAAAATCTGTGGCAGGTGCATCGCAAGCCGGCGAAGGAATACGCGAACAAGTTCCCCAGCGTGAAGTTCGTGCCGGGCAAGCGGCCGTGGGAAGTGCCGTGCGACGCGGCCATCCCGACTGCTGCGGAGAACGAAATCGACGCTGCTTCCGCCAAGACACTGGTCGCGAACGGCTGCAAGCTCGTAGCCGAGGGCGCGAACATGCCGTGTACGCCGGAAGCAGTCGAAGTGTTCCAGCAAAACGGGGTGCTTTTCGGCCCGGGCAAGGCCGCCAACGCCGGCGGCGTGGCGACGAGCGGCCTGGAGATGACGCAAAACTCGATGCGCCTCGGCTGGTCGCGGGAAGATGTCGATCATCGCCTGCGCGAGATCATGAGCCGCATCCATCGCGTGTGCCTGGAAACGGCCGACGCGTACGGGGCGAAGGGCAATTACGTTATCGGCGCGAATATCGCGGGCTTCCTGAAGGTGGCGGAAGCGATGATGGACCAAGGCGTGGTGTAGGCCTTCTGCGCGAAGCCGCGCGGGATCGATTTCGCACGTCGGCAGGGCCCCCAAGTCCGAAATGGGCGCGGTGCCCGTCACGTTTCGACGTCGTAGATTTTCTGGATTGCGGACCGCCCATTCGCTAAACTCACTCGGTTCGAGTCGTGGGCCGCGCGGGAGCCGCCGGTCGCACGCCGCGAGCGGGGGCGCGGGCGGCCGTCGAAGGCCACTCCGACCTCATTTTGCGGATCACGGCGAGCGTCGAAAAAGGAACGCGATCGATGACAGAAGATATCGCCCTGGATTCCAACGAAACCGATCTCTCGGCGGTCGCAACGGATACCGCCGCCAGCACGTCCGCCCCGAAGATCATCCCGCCCACGCTGAAGGGCGAGCCTTTCCTGAACAAGTATTTCAAGGCCGTGATCAAGGGTAAGTTCTCGGACCTGCACCTGAAGGCCGACTTTCCGCCGGCTGTGCGGGTGAAGGGCATCGCCGGCGGCCGTTCGAAGGGCGCGCTGCGCCCGCTCACGGGCGGGTCGCTGACCCACGAGCAGCTGCTCGGCGGCCTGTATGAGCTGCTGAATGAGAAGCAGAAGATTCTGTTCGAGCAGAAGGGCGCCATCGACTTCGCGCACGACGTCGGGCCGCCGGGCGACGCCGACCGTTTCCGCGTGAATGCGTTCCTGCAACGCGGCAAGCTCTCGTTTGCCGCCCGCCGCGTGACGCGCGAAATTCGCCGGTTTGATCAGCTCTATCTACCGGAGACGATGGCCAAAATCTGCGATTTTCGGGAAGGCATCGTGCTGCTGGCGGGCGTCACCGGCTCCGGCAAGTCGACCACCATCGCGGCCATGATCGACTGGATCAACGAGCGCGAAGCGATCCACATCATCACGGTCGAGGATCCAATCGAATATCTATTCACCGACAAAAAATCGCGCATCAATCAGCGCGAAGTCGGCATCGACGTCGGAAATTTCCACGACGCGCTGAAGTACCTGATGCGCGAAGATCCGGACGTCGTGCTGGTCGGCGAAATGCGCGACTTGGAAACGTTCGCCGCGGCCGTCCATGCCGCCGAAACGGGCCACTTGGTCTTCGGTACGATTCACGCCTCGAGTTCGGCCCAGACAATCTCGCGTATTCTCGACTTGTTCCCGGAGAGCGAACGCCGCGCCATGCGTCAGGCGCTCGAGTTCAATTTAAAGAGCGTGATCTGCCAGAAGCTGATCCGCAGCGTGAATCCGATCACGCCGGTGGTGCCCGCGATCGAGATCATGATTACGAATCCGTCGATCCGGAAGC
>JBGAJB010000281.1:0-4433 GCA_044225155.1 Phycisphaerae bacterium
GCGCTCGAAGGATGTATAGGGGAAGAGCAGGCAGTCGTCGTAGTCGCGGCCTTCGACGACGCCCTTGCTTTCGAGCAGGCCGATCACTTCAAACGCGACGCGATTGACGCGGATGGTCTCGCCGACGGGATTGATTGCGCCGAAGAGTTCCTTGGCGGCCGTCGTTCCGATGACACAGACCTTGTTCGTGAGGGCCATGTCCTCGGCGCCGAAGAGCCGGCCGTCGGTGACGTTCCAGCGGCGGATGTCGAAGAAATTGGGATAGGCGCCCTGGACGCCGGTCTGGTAGTTGCCATAGGAGGAAATCGCCTGGGCGGAGACGCGATTGGTGGGGCTGGCGGCGCGGACGGCGGGACACTCGCGCTCGATGACGGCCACGTCCTCGCGCGTCATGGTGCGGGGGATGCCGCCCTGCTTGCGGACGCCGGAGGTCTGCATGCCCCAATACATGATCATGAGCCAGTCGTCGCCGATGGAGGCGATCTCGCGCTCGACCTTGCGCTGGGCGCCTTCGCCGACGGCGACCATGGCGATCACGGAGGCGACGCCGATGACGATGCCGAGCATGGACAGGGCCGTGCGGACCTTGTTCTTGTTCAGGCTGGTGAAGGACTCGGCGATGACGGTGAACGGGTTCATTTGCGCAATATCTTAGCAGGCGGCGGGCGAACTCGGCGGCCGGCCCGGTGGGCAGTCCGAGACTCCGCAAAGCTCCTTACTTACCCGTCCGCGGACGGCTGAGAGCAGCGGCTGCAGAGTTAGACGTTTGTTCGACTTAGTGCGCAGGTCCTGAGGCCAGCGGCGCGGCGAAGTCCTGGGTGATCCAGATTTCGTCGGCGGTCTGCTCGATGCCGATGCCGATGTCGCGGAATTTCTCGGAGAGCAGATTCGCGCGGTGTTCGGGGGATTCGAGCAGCGCGGCGTGGAGCTCAGCGACGGACTGGTTTTTTCCGTAGGCGATGTTTTCGCCGCAGGCTTGCCATTCGTAGCCGACGCGGCGGATGCGGTCACCGCAGCTTCCCTGGTGCTGGAATCCGGATTGGCCGGAGCGTTCGATCTTGCGGCGCATGACGTAGGTGTGCTCGCGGGCGGCGGAGGCGAGGCGCGTGTCGAGGCGCAGCGGCTGGAGGCCGTGGGTGGTGCGCTCGCGATTGACCATGGCGAGCAGTTCGGATTCGGCGTGGTGCAGCCGGAGAGGATAAGGAGCAGCGCGAGGGACGGGCCTGCGAATCGAGAGCGTCCACGGCGAAGGGGGACGCGGCCGCGCGGGGCAGGCGGGAAATCGTCGTGAGTCGCGGAGATCCGGTCATTCATCGCGCGCGACCTCGTCGAGGTATTTTTGAAACTCGGACATCTTGTAGGAGATGAAGCAGAAGGCGTGGTGCAGCGCGAGATATTCGATGTCCTCGCGGTCGTCCTCGGCTTCGTGTCGCAGCTCGTTCAGCTTGGCGAGAATGGGTTCCGCGCGCATGCAGTTCTCCGGCAGGGATTAAGATCGCTTTGCTCACGTCTTCGATCGTGATCATAAACGACACTGTTTCCGCGGGGCCGCCATCCGGACAGGTGGGATCCGGGATCCGCACAAACTGGAGCGCGATCGGGGCGGGGAACTTAGCGCGCGACGAGCGCGCGGCAAAGGCGGAGCTCGAGTTCCCTGGAAGGCGCGCCGTTCATCATGAGGGCGAAGGCGAGGACGCGGCCGTCGGGGCGGGTGGCGTAGCCGGCGAGGCAGTGCACGCCCTGGATTGTGCCGGTTTTGCCGCGCAGTCTGCCCTTCAGCGCCGCGTCATTGAGGCGATTTTTCAGCGTGCCTTCCTGTCCGGGCTGCGCGAGAGATTCGGCGAAGCGCTCCGCGAAGCGATGGCGGTGCAGCGCGACGAGCAGGCGGGCGATCTGAGCGGCGGTGACGCGATTGTCGTGGCTGAGACCGCTGCCGTCGCGGAGCTGCGCGCCGCGCAGGTCCAACCCGAGGCGATCGAGCGTGTCGCGGACGACGCGCGTGCCGGACTCCCAGGAACCTGGCGTGCCGGTGGGTCGGCCGTCGGGGCCATAGGCGGCGAGGGATTTCACGAGGCATTCGGCGAAGAGATTCTGGCTGACAGTGTTCGCGCGCCAGATCACGTCGGTCAGCGGCGTGACGTGCGAATAGACGCGCTCGGCGGGCGTGAACTGTTGGGCGCGCGTGTCACGGCGCACGATGCGCTCGTCGACGGTAATGCCGCGCTCGCGCAGCGCCTGGGCGATGGCGTGGGCGGCGAAGATCGTCGGCTCGTTGGCGGCGACCGGCTCGAAGTCGCCGCTCCTGGCGACCGTGCCGGAGAAGCGGAATACGCCGTCGCCGCGCGGGCGCGTGACAAGCGGGGCATGCTTGCGGCCGGGGGTCAGGTGATTGTCGATGAAGTCGGGCGGCAGCGGCGGATGGAGCGTGAGCTGGGCGGCGCCGCCGCGCAGGGTGACGGCCGAGTCGAGGCAATTGTCGTTGAAGTTCAGGCCGCCGACGGGGGCCTGATACCAGGCCTGCTGCTGATCGGCGTCCCAGTCGGGGTGTCGCCATTCCTGATCGAAGATGAAGTCGTCGACGGCGACCGTGCGCAGGTGGGTCACGCCGCGCGTGCGCAGCGCGTCGGCCAGCTCGTCGAATTCGTAGTGCAGCGACTTGCCGACACGCTGGGCGAGACGCTCGTCGCCGAGGCCGGGATCGCCCGCGCCGCGAATGATCAATTCGCCGTCGCGCAGGAAGAAATCGGTCGCGAAGCGGAAATCGGGGCCGAAGCGGTCGAGGGCGGCTGCGGTGGTGAAGAGCTTCAGGACGCTGGCGGGCTTGAGCGGCTGCTGAGCCTCGCTCTCGAAGATGAGGCGGCCGGTCGCGACGTCGAACACGGCGATGCCATTTTGGCCTTTCGGATTGCCGACGGCGCGCGAGAGCGCATCGGCCAGGCGCGTGTCAGCCTCGGAAACCTGGGCGATGGCGGCGGAGGCCAGCCAAATACTTAAAAAAGGCGTCAGAATTTGAACCAAGTGTCCCCCGTCTCGATCGTCTGGTAGTGTGCCGTTTCTCGATTCGACCGGCCGCGGTTGGACCGCGCGACTCCGGGAGCGAACTGAGAACGTTCGTAGGCGCGGACCGGCTGTTTGTCCGCGCGGCCGCATGCTACGGTATTTTTTCGAGAGCGTCTGGAGCGGTTTTTCTCGCAAATCGCACGGATGAGGATAAAGAGAAGGGTCGAGCCACTGGGGCAATGAGACTCTGCGGGGCGAAGCTTCGCATCGACCGCATCCGCGGATGAAAGGCAACGCACGAAACATGGCTACCGAGAACAGGGCGACCGCAAACATGGCTACGGCAAATTCCTGGGGTGAGTTCGAGTTGCTCAAGCGCCTGACTGAGATGCCGGGCGTATCCGGGCGCGAAGAACGGGTGCGCGAGCTCGTGCTGGCCGAGACGAAGGACCTCTGGGACGAAACGCGCGTCGACAACATGGGCAACCTGATCTGCCTCAAGCGGGCGGTCGCAAAGCCCAAGAAAGGCGAGCGGCCGCTGCGGGTGATGCTGGCCTGCCACATGGACGAAATCGGTTTCTACGTGCGCTACATCGACGAGTTCGGCTGTCTGCGGGTGCAGAACGCGGGCGGCTTCGACGTGCGGAATCTCTTCGCGCGCAAGGTGCTGGTGCAGGGTCGGCGGGACCTGATCGGCGTGCTGAATCCGGGCGGCCGGCCGATTCATATCGCGACCGAAGAAGACAAGAAGAAGATGCCGGAGATCAAGGATTTTTTTGTCGACCTCTACCTGCCGTGCAAGGAAGTGCAGAAGCTGGTGCAGATCGGCGACCCGGTCACGCTGCTGCAGGAAACGCACATGCTCGGCGATGCCATCGTTGGAAAGAGCATGGATAACCGCGTCGCGCTGTGGGTCGGGATTCACGCGGTGCGCAAGGCGCTGAAGAGCCTGAAGTACGACACGTATTTTGTGGCGTGCGTGCAGGAGGAGGTTGGGCTGCGCGGGGCGTTCACTTCGGCGTACGCGGTCGATCCGGACATCGGCGTGGCGATCGACGTGACGCTGGCGTGCGACACGCCGGGGATCACGCGCGACGAGGCGATCACGGAATTCGGGAAAGGCGCGGCGATCAAGGTGATGGACGGCGCGAGCATCAGCCATCGCGGGCTGTTCGAGGAATTTCTCGATGTGGCGCGGAAGAGGAAGATCGCGCATCAGCTTGAAGTGCTGCCACGCGGCGGGACGGATGCCGGAGCGGTGCAGCGCGCGCGGGCTGGTTCGAAGGCGATCACGCTGAGCATTCCGACGCGCTACATCCACACGGTGACTGAATCCGTGCACAAGGATGATCTGCGGGCGTCGGTTGATTTGCTGGCGGCGTGGCTGTCGACCTAGAAGTTCGCTGCCTGGCGCGGGCGTGAAGCACGCATTT
>JBGAJB010000003.1:0-40253 GCA_044225155.1 Phycisphaerae bacterium
GCGAAGAAGAACGCCTCGTGCCAACTGCCTTTCGTCGCCCAATTGATGACGAACACCAGCGGCACCATCACCGCCATGAAGCGCAGCATGAGCCAGGTAAAGCGCGCGACGCCCCGGTCGAATGCTGTCTGCGTCGGCTGCTCGGCGAGCGACGCCGCCATGCTTCCCAGGTACGTGTTTTGCCCCGTTGCGACCACCACGGCCAGCGCCGACCCGCTCTCGACGCTTGTTCCCAGGAAGGCGATGTTGTCGAGTTCAAGCAGCGACTTGGCGGGCTGCCCTTTGTCGACGTCGAACTTCTCGACGGGGAGCGATTCGCCGGTCAGCGAACTCTGGATGACGAACAGGTCTTTGGCAGTAGCGATTCGAACATCGGCGGGGATCATGTCTCCGGCCGCCAGCTTGACCACGTCCCCGGGGACCAGTTGCGATACCGGGAGTTCCTGGAGTTGGGCATCCCGCCAGACGCCGGCCGTGACGGAAATCATCGCCTTGAGTTTCGCAGCGGCATGGTCGGCCTTGGCTTCCTGAATCAGCTTCAGGCTGACGCCCAGGCCGATCATCAGCGACATCACAATTCCCGCACGCAGGTCTCCTGTGGCGAATGAAATTGTCGCCAGCGCCGCGAGCAACAGTACGAGCGGATTGATCACGGCGTGCCACAGGAGCAGCCAGACCGACTTGCGGCCGTCGGCCGCGACCACATTGGCCCCGTGCTGGGCCAACCGTGCCGCAACCTGCTCAGTGGTCAAACCGGCGGGCCGGGACTCAAAGCGAGCGTAGAGCGCGTCAGATGGAAGAGCGGACGACTCGATCAGAATCGGCGAAACGCGAATTGGCGCTGGCTGGCGGCGGATGGCTGCAAAAAGTCCCTTGGGCAGCGCGATGGTCGACGCCGCGGCCGGCTTCTGGCGAACGCTGAGCATGATCGGTTACCTCGCTTGCGAGGTCGAAAGCACCGCCCACTGGTCTGACACGCCATTCATGCAGTTCGTGCGGTTCGATCGGAACCGAGCATGTTACGCGCCTGCTTCGTTCCGAGCATTACGGGCCGATTTCTGCGCGCGGGCCGCGAACCCCGATCAAAGCGTCGCACCGAAGAGCGCTCCTACTCCAGCAGTGAGGCCCATCGCGAGGGCGCCCCAGAAGGTCACGCGGACGGCTGACTTCCAGATCGGCGATCCGCCCGCACGGGCAGCGAGCGAGCCGAGCAGCGCGAGAAAGAACATCGAACCGATCGATACACCCCAGATCAGCGCGGACTTCGGCAAGACAACGACGATCAGGAGCGGGAGTGCCGCCCCGACCGTGAATGTGCCCGCCGACGCGAAAGCCGCCTGAACAGGTCGCGCACTCAATTCCTCGGTGATGCCCAATTCGTCGCGCGCGTGAGCACCGAGGGCGTCCTTGGTCATCAATTGCGTAGCGACTTGGCTCGCCAGCTCGGCATCGAGCCCTCGTTTGACGTAAATCGCCGTCAGCTCCGCGTGCTCGAACCCACGATCGTTGGCGAGTTCCACGCGTTCGCGCTCCAGGTCGGCGTTTTCCGTGTCGGACTGAGAACTCACCGAAACGTACTCGCCCGCAGCCATCGACATCGCGCCCGCGACCAGTCCCGCGATGCCCGCGACCAGGATTCCGCTGCGACTGGAATCTGCGGCTGCGACGCCGACGATCAGGCTGGCGGTTGAGACGATGCCGTCGTTGGCGCCGAGGACCGCGGCTCGCAGCCATCCAATGCGGTGGGAACGGTGAATCTCAACGTGTCTCATGCGGCCTCCGCCCTCCGACCGCGATGATGGGAAATGAGGACGGTTTTGGCCCAAGCTCCAGCGCCGTTTTCATTTCTGGACCGCGATACGAACCACCGACCTGAGATTTAGTTGGGCGCCAACGCCCGTCACCGTCGCCCGACAGGTATCCCAAATCGCGCAACCAACTCATATGGTAGCGTTTGGTCGATTACTGACAGCAGGCGGAGTCTTGCGCGGCAACGGTTTACGCCGGACGCGCCGCGCCACTGTCGGGGGTGGCGGGGCGTCCCCGTTAAGTTTCGCCAATCCGGCTGGCGTAAGAGAAAAGAGACCGTCTTTGCCGCGTGTTGCAAAGGCGTGGCGGACTAGAAAATCATGCAATTGCAGTTGTACATCCTTTTCCGGTTGATTTGTCAATTGCGCGAGCCGCTCGGGTGCAATGGGACAGCCTTGTTGCCCCATCGCAAGAAACGTCCGAGCTAGAGGCAAGCCTGCTTCAGCCCATTGCGACACGGAGATATCCATCGAGGGCCCTCTTAGTCTGGTCACTTTCCATGAATACTGCGTGTCAGCTCAGCTGGGTGCATCCGTCTGGCTACGATCCGCTGGTCAGCGCGTTTGCCAATCGACCCCGGACGGACTCGCGTAGTTCTCGTTCCGCTTGAACCAATCGCTCACCGAGTCGCCGGAAGTTCCGTTGCCTCCGCGCGAGCGAAAGATCTCGTACGCGCGCTCGCGGACCTGATCCTCCGGCGCGGCAGCTCGTGCCGTGTCCATCACTTCAGGTTCTCGCTTCACTGTGCGGCTGGATTTGTGTGACATCGTGACGTTCTCCTTATGCATGTATTGACTCCTACATTTCCGTCCGGCCGCCTCGAGATTGCGCTTCCAATAATGGCGACTCCATTTCTACGCCGAAATAGTCGTTCTGCCTGGTGAGCGTCAGGCAGTCACAATTACCTTGAGCGCCTTCGTTGAAGCCGCCTGTTCGAATATCCCGTATGCATCAAGCATCGCATCAAATCTAAAGCGATGTGTGATCAGTCGCGTCGCCTCGATCCGCCCCCTGATGAGCGCTTGCAGCAGCACCGGCATCGTCGTTGTGTCGACGAGTCGCGTCGTCAGCGTGATGTTTCGCGACCAGAGCGATTCGAGGTGCAGTGGTACCGCGCGGCCATGCACGCCTACGTTCGCGACGCGCCCTCCGGGAGCGATGATCGCCTGGCAGAGCTCGAACGTCGCCGGCACGCCGACCGCCTCGATCGCCACATCCACGCCGCGCCCGCCTGTGCGGTGCATCACCTCCTCGGCGGCGCGGCCGTTGCCGTTATCGATTACAGCCGTTGCCCCGAAGGCGCGTGCCACCTCCAGCCGGTTGAGGTCAGTGTCGATGGCGATCAACTCGGCCGGTGAATACAGCTTGGCTGTCAAGAGAACCGCGAGGCCGATGGGGCCCACCCCGACGATCGCCACGGCATCGGACGGACTCACGCGGGCATTAAGCACGCCGCATTCATATCCGGTTGGAAGAATGTCCGAGAGCATGACCAGCGCTTCGTGGTCGGCGCCTTCGGGTACGCGATAAAGGCTGACGTTCGCATGCGGCGTGCGAACCAGCTCGGCTTGCGTGCCGTCGATCGTGTGCCCGAGCACCCAGCCGCCAGTCGAGCAATGCGAGTACATTCCTCGCCGACAATACTCGCAGATGCCGCAGGCTGAAATGCAGGAGATGATCACGCGGTCGCCGGGTTGAACGGCGCTCACGGCCGGACCTACCGACTCGACCACACCGACACCTTCATGTCCAAGTACTCGGCCCGGCGTCACCTCCGGGACGTCTCCCTTCAGAATGTGCAAATCCGTGCCGCAGATCGTGGTGTGCGTCATGCGCACGATGGCGTCCGTCGCGTCCTGAAGCTTGGGAACAGCGACGTCCTGCAACGCCTTCTTTCCAGCCCCGAGGTAAACCAACGCTTTCATGGTCGGGCTCCGCTTCGCTGACCGATCCCGCATTTGGCGAACGAACATTCAACTATCTGATCAACGCGTCAATAATGGGTCTCGCACTTGTCCGACGACGTTGTCGTTGCCCTTCAAGACGGACTTAACGATATTGTTGACACCGTCTGTGAGTTCCATGGGAAACATGACAACCGTGTTAGCCGGGCCAGCCCCCAGGCTGTCAATCGTCTGGAGTGTACGCAGGCGCATGGCTCCGGGCGTCTGCTCCATGATGACGGCGGCGGCAGCGAGATTCGTCGCCGCGATCCTGTCACCCTCTGCCTTCGTTATCGTGGCTCGCTTCTCTCTCTCCGCAGAGGCCTGCCGCGACATGATGCGCTTCAGGTCTTCCGGCATCTCGATGTCCTGCAGGCGGATGGAATCGAGATGCAGTCCCCAGTCTCGGACGTGTCCCTCGACGATCTCGGCAATCCGCTTCTGGATTTGTTCCCGCTCCGCCAGAAGTTCGTCGAGCGACAGCCCGCCTACCACGTCTCTTAGAGTCGCCTGCGCGTACTGAGCGATGGCAAAGGCAAAGTCCTGAATCAGAATGACCGCCTTCTCCGCATCGGCCACAAGGAAGAAGAGAACTCCGTCGATAGCCGCGGGGACGTTGTCCTTGGTGATAACTTGCTGGCTGGGAATATTCAGAGTCAGGAGTCGGAGATCGACGAACCGCACGCTGTCGACGAACGGCACGATGTACATAATCCCCGGCCCCTTGAGCGACCGGAACTTGCCGAGGCGAAGCACCACGCCTTTTTCCCATTGGGCGGCGATGCGAATGCCGGAGACGAAGATGCCCCACAATAGAGCAAACACGACTCCGATCGCGCCCCCGATCAATTTCAGCGACTCGGATTCACGACCGAAATTCAGGAAGAGGATGCCGCCCAGCACGACGACAGGGACAATGAAGCTGATTGTGCGCAGCGGCCGACCTAGTGAGGCGTGCCCCCTTTGCGGCTCGGCATAGACTTTTTGTGCGTCCATTGTTCGAACCTCCTGTATGCGCGATTTGCGATAGATCACCGGCGACCTTCGCCTGATCAAGCCGCCGTGGGTGGTCTGCTCAGCCTTACATCGACGAAAAACAACAAAGCCGACCTGTTTGAGCGCCTCGAAGGCACTCGAACACGTCGGCTTACTTGTTAACGAGCCTGTCGCCGCAGCGACCTGCCCTTTATCCAGTCATCCGAAGACTGTGGCGCGGTTGTTCCGGGCGAGCCACACTGAGGCCAGCCAAGTGTCGCACGTCCTAATGAATTTTATGCCGCCTCGGCAAAAAAGCAAACGGGCGAATGCTCGACCTGGCCCCCACTCCCTCGCATCGGATGGGCCGTACGAGGCAAGTGACTTCAGGTTAAGCAAGTGAACGGCGCTTTTCAAGTCCGATTTCCACTGATTCGAAAAGATTACCAGGCACTCGCAGCGGGCGATTCCCCACCAGCAGGCTGAGTTTCCGGCGGTCGTCATGCGCAAAGAGCGTTTCGCTGGCGGCGTCGCTGCCCTCGTCGCGTGCGTTGTGGGTTGTCAGAGCGAGCCGCCGGTGCCCGTGGAGCAGATCTTTCTGCGGCCGACGGCGAATATCGTCGGCACGCCGGCTCAGTATGGCTATCTGTACGACGACGTGAGCATCCCGGTCGCAGAGGGCCGTTCGATTTCGGCTTGGCATGTGTATGCGGATGAGCCGAAGGGGATCGTCGTCATCATCCCCGGCTCGGACAAGAACAAGTCGCGTTACCTGCTCGGTCTGCCGGTGTTCATTCCCAAGGGCTACGACGTTCTGTTGATGGATTACGAAGGCTTCGGCGAAAGCGGTGGCCAAGTCACGTTACAAAATCTCGTCGAAGACGGCTTTGCGGCGATCGAATACGCGCAATCGCAGAGCCCGACCGTGATCGCTTTCGGAATCAGCACGGGAGCACCGACGGCGATTCGGGCCGCGGCCGCGAAGGAACTTTCCGCGGTGATCATCGAAGCGCCCCTGATCCTGAAGGACGAGCCCGAGTTGTACCTGCGCCATATTGGGATCGACATCGCGCTCTTTTGGAACATCGCCGATCTCTATGTGCAGCCGCAGGTGCCCGATGAGTTCGACATCCTCCGCTGGGCCCCGCACGTGGAAGAGCCCAAGCTCATCATGTGTTCGGTTGACGACGACGTGGTGACTTATGAATCAGGCACGCGCCTGTTCGATGCCGCCGCCGCGCCGAAGGATTTCTGGAAGATGCGCGGCAAACATGGCCAGATGATCGAGCTTGATTTCGATGCCTATCAGCAGGAAGTGGTCGGCTGGCTCGACGCCGCGCTCGGTTACGCGCCTGTTGTTGGTGACATGTAATTTCGCTCGCCGTCGCGAAGTGCATGAAAAAAAAGACGTACCGGCCGCCATTGTCTGAGACAGTGACGGCGCGGTACGCGGTGCGACCAAGCGGCGCTTTACTCGTGAACTACGCCCGGCGGCGCGCGATGGCCGCGGCGCCCAGACCGGCGAGAAGCACGAGCGATGAGGGCTCCGGCACAAAGAACACGTTGCTCTGCAGCGAAGTCAGCCCCGTGTTCAGCGCCAGAATGTCGGACAGACGCATCCCGGAGATCATGTCGAGCTCTTCGGGCGTCAGCGAGTTCTGATACCAGAAACGATCGCCGTCGCGCAGACGGACGAACTGGTCCATGATGATCGTCGCGAACAGCTCGCCGATGCTGCCGCCCGCGATGTGATCTTCCGACAGACCGCCGATCCACGGATCGATGTCGTTTACGCTGGCGTAGACTGAAGCCAGCGCCGCCTGCAGGGCGACGTCCGACGTGATGTCGGCGAAGCTGCTGACCGGCGCCAAGCCGTACTCAACCCGGAGGGTGTTGTAGTCCGGCAGACCGTGATCGCGGCCGCGCTGAATGTTCAGCGAGGCGAGATCGAAACCGCCGGCTCCCGGAGGACCGAAGAGGAAGTTGCGGACCGGATCGACGATCTTGGAGTCGACTTCCTGCATCTGCTGCGACGCCAGACCCTTGATCAGCGGGCTGATGCCGCCCTCGGCGGTGATGCGCGTCGGATTGAAGAACGAATCCGCCAGCGACAGCGCCTGAAGAATGTCGGCGAGCCGTCGTCGTTCAGTTGCTGGAGGTCGGCGACGGCGTAGGTGTGGCCGATTGCGGTAGGTAGCGGTCGAGAACGGTTGGCAATCGTTGGATCGACGTTGTTGTTGTAGCGAGTAGGCCGGCAGCGACTGACCGAGCAAGGCGGGCAGGAACTCGTTGTAGGTGATCTGCTGGATCTCCAGCGCCCACGAGTTTGCGGGCTTCCTGATAGACCTGTTCATCCGTCCAGCCGGGATTCGCCGTTTGGATCTGACCCGCGAGGCGGTTGTGCTCGCGAACGAAGACAGTGTGCGTCGCCGTCAGGCCGACCTGCTCATTCGCGCGGACGTCGCCGCCGACGAAGAAGCTGGTGGACATCCCATGGCGTTGGCCTGCGTGCCGTCATTGCGCAGCAGATCGCCATAACCGCTTGCGGTGGTCTTCAGCTGACCGCCGCTGCCGGTGCGCAGCCACGACGCACGGCCCGCATCCGAGCCGTAGACGTTCGAGCCGTCGACCCAGCCCGTGATCTGATTGATCTGCTGGCGGGGGTTGCCCGGACCGGTGCCGGTGGCCCCATCGTAAATCGAGCGGGCTCGATCGTCTGCGTGCCGGTGTTACCCGGATCGAAGTACGGATCGCCGACGAGGCACGGAGATATTCATCGTCTTCCGCGGTTGCCCTTCGCTGGTGAGGTCGAGGTCGTGATCCACGAACTGACCCCACTGCCAGACCCAGTCGAAAAGGTTGCGATTGTTCAGAATCGACGTGGGCTGTGCGACGATCGCGTTGCTGATGACGCGCGAGCTCCGCCGCGAGGACCGGCCATGGAACCCCAGCCGTCGGCGTAGTGCCGCCGCTGCCCCGCCTGTTCGTCGTGGTGCGTCTCAACTGTTGTGCAGCAGGTTGTTGCCGGTTCCGTCGATCGATCGATCGTCGGCGGTGTGACTACCATCGCTGCCGGCAAACATCAGGCCGAGTAAATCCGACCTGCAATGTGCGCGAAGTGAAAACGGTGAATACAGAACGATACCGGCCTGAATTAGGCTCGCCTCGGACCAACATTTCGCTCCTCCTCCAATGGGGATATGAGCAGACATAACCCGGACGCGCCGCGTCGGACGGTCGCTCTACTCCGGGACGTTCCGGGTGTAACTCAACAAACCGAGTGGTGGACCCTCCGACGGCCGTAGCCACTCGTACCTGTTTGCCTGCATGTTAGCACGGGGTATATGGTGATTGCAAACATAAAGCAAAAAAATGTGGAGGGTTTTTATGGGGCACGGCGGTGGTTCCCATAAGGTCGTCAATTTCGCTGGGTTTCCGGAGCGTGTCAGAGAAGCGGGCAATGTGACGTGCGGCGATTTGTTAAGCCCGGCGGGTAAGAACCGGAATTGCTGCGGAGACTGGCGCCCGTCAGCGCTAATCGTCGCGTGAACTTCCCGCTGTGTCGGTTATTCTGGTGGGGGCCGGAGAATCTTCGAGATGAAGCGTATTTGGCTCTATTCTGCTGTTCATCTGTACTGGCGCTGTCATGGCTGCACGGTGGGCGAGTGGGCGAGCGGTTCGCTTCGTGGGTTGCGCCCGCGGAGCCGGCTGAGAAGTTGCGCGAAAATGGCGAGAACGCTACGGAGGCCCCCATGCCGACCAGGGCGAACGGCGACATGGCTCATGCTGATCGGCATGGGCGAAGGGCTTCCGGACGCCCCGAACCGGCTGATGGCCCTGGTGTACGTCGAGCTGGAAAAATCGCGCGAAACTGGCTGGCGGGCTGATCGAAAACCACGTCCGATGCGGACGACTTCGTCCACGAGGCCTATCTGCGGTCTCAACGGCAAGAAAATCACGTGGGAGAATCGCATCATTTCTTTCGCCGCAGCCGCGTGCGTGGCGATATTCTCGTGGATTCCGGAGCGCGCCCGTCAGCAGGCTAAGAAACGCGGCGGCAGGCGTACAGGTCGATTTGGATGCCGATGTTGGATCTGACGCAGGCCACGGATTTTAGCATCCACATGATGTGCTGGATCGATTGGGCAAAACACCCCGGACACGGGCGGCATCGTCCTGCTCATTTTCTTTGCCGGACTCTCGCGTGGAAGACGTGGCCGCGATCACGGGCATGTCCGAATCGGCCGTGTGGCGCGAGTGGAACTTCGCGAAGGCCTGGCTGTTGGATGCGCTGGCCGAGCCTTTATGGCCCGTCTTCCGGCGCCCCACGAAATATCGAGCGCGATTCGAAGCGCCTGCGGCTTGCACTTGCCGGAACGGCACAAGGGAGCGAGCGATCGGGATGGCGGATTCAGAGCAGCTTACCAAGGAGCTATTCGCGCAAGGGCCGTAGTGCCGCCCTCCGAGTGGCCGCGATTCCTGGATGAAACTGTCGGATCCCGAAGTGCACAACGCGTCGAGCGTTTGCTGAACCGCCACAGCGGCTCAGGCAATTTCTGCGACCTTTGCCGTCGACACTTTTCCCGAATTGTCTGACGCGGTTGGAGGCCAGGTCGGGGAGTTTCGGATCGTGCGCGTGCTCGGGCGCGGGGGAATGGGCATTGTCTACCTGGCCGAAGACACGGTGCTCAAGCGAGCGGTCGCGCTGAAGATTCTGCCGGCCGGTGTGGCACCGGAGACCGACTATTCCGAGCGTTTTCGGAAGGAGGCGCAAGCCGCCGCGCGTCTTTCGCATCCCGGCATCGTTCAGATCTTTCGCACGGGTGACGAGCGCGGGCATTCGTACATTGCAATGGAGTATGTCGACGGCAAGACGCTTCGCGATGAGTTGCTTGAGGGGAGGATTGACAGCGAGACCAGAACGCAAATCGCCGGTTCCGATGCCGAGGCGCGCCCGATTCCGGATTCGCCGCTCGCCTCGTCAAAGGTAGACCGCGCTTGCATCCGGACGATCGCGCGTTCGTATCCACGTGCGGCGTGAGCGCTCGACCACGCACATCGCCAGGGCGTCATACACCGTGACGTGAAGCCTTCCAACATCATGATCGATCGCGAAGGACGCGCGCGCCTGACCGATTTCGGAATCGCGCGCATTCTTTCCGAGCAGACCTTGAGTTCAGAGACCGACATCACAGGTCCTACTCTTACATGAGTCCGGAACAGGCCCGCGTGCAGCGAGCGGAGATCGATCATCGCCCCGACATTTTCTCACTGGGCGTCGTGCTCTATGAAGCGTTAACCGGCGTTCGCCCGTTCGACGGCGCGACACCGCAAGAAGTATTTCGCGCCCTAACCGAGGCTCAACCGAAGAACATCCGACAGTTGAACCGCGCTGTTCCCCCCGACCCGGCGAAGACGATTTGTCACAAAGCGATCGAGAAGCTGCCGAGCGATCGGTATCAGACGGCCGCACAGCGGCGCGCCGCCGACCTGCTGCTTCATCGCCGAACTCCACCTCGCGCGGCCGCAAGGCGTGGCGAAGACCGAAGGCGCGAAGGTGCGCGGTTACCGTCGACCGCTCGCGGGCGTCACGGTAATCCTGCTGGCCGGCGGCGTGATCTGGGAAACGATCATCGTTCGGCAGCAGCACCCGCATCAGGCCCACATCCGCGTTGGTTCGAGCAGTGCGGATGCGGTGATCACCGTGGCGCCGTTGGAGGGCGGCGGCGCTGTACTTCGCATTACACCAAACGTGGAGCGGCTGGTTCCGCCCGGGCGTTATCGCGTCGTCGTCGAATCGCGTTCCGCCGGTGGTTTCGCGGAACGCACACTCAACGCACTGCGTCCCGGACAACGCTACGAAATAGAGCCGCAAATCCGTCCCACTTCCGCGGTCACAACCGGCATGGTGTTGATTGCCGCGGGCAAGCACGCGTTGGGCGAGGGCGAAACGGCGCGTGAAGTGGCGCTGTCGGCCTTCTGGATCGATCTGCAGGAAGTTTCGAACGCCGAATATCAACAGTTCGTGCAGGCCACCGGCTGGCGTAAACCCTACTTTTGGCATGACGCGTTCGATCCCGCACTGCTGCGCTGCCGGTCGTGGGTGTGACCTATTCCGACGCCGAGTACGCGGCCCATGGCAAGCGGTTGCCAACGGCCGACGAGTGGAGGCGGCGTGGATTTGCTGCCGGACGGATGCCGGCTCTACCCTGGGGTTCCGCTCCCGGCGACCGCGCGGCTGAACCCGGCGCCGCCAATGCTTTTTACTCGGCCAGTTCGGAGGGCGGAATCGAGCTGTACCGCAAGAACGCCACCGCGACAAACCTGGACAACGCCTCCAGAACGGGACTCGGCCTGTTAAACATGCTCGGAAACGTCGCGGAAGTGACCGACTCCTTCGACAGCATCCGCGGCGTCGTGATTAAGGGCGGACCTTGGTATGTAAGTCCCGCGCAATTCAATCTCGCCAGTTCGATCTGGCTGCCGCAATTCATTGATCCGCGCGACGACAGCGAAAGTCGGGTCGGCGTCTCAGCGGATACGGGCTTCCGCTGCGCCAAATCCGATCGTCCCATTTCTTCACCTAGAAGAAAGGAAGATAGGCCATGATTGTGAACGATGCGTTTGTCACGCTCGTCTACGATGTTGAGTATTCGTCGCTCATGTTTGACGATGTAATCCGGGCCGAGAAATTTTTGACGCGCACCCTGTTCAAGAGTTTCAGGCCGCGTCAGCGGGCGATTTGGCGGATCTGCAGTTGGAGGTCGACTCGTTTTCGCTGGTGGCTTTGGCCGCCAAGGCCATGCTCAAGACGATGAAGATCCGCTGTGACATGGATGGCGGCGATCTCCCGGCGGGCTCACAACCCCTACCTGAACTTGGGTCCGGGGGTCCGACGGTCACTTACTTATACGTCAGCCCGGTCGAGCATCGCGTAATCTATATTTTTCCGACGGGATATCGGGATGCGTCGAACAACTACACGGAATGGAAACATCAATTCAGGGCGACGGGCGGCGGCTACGCACTCGGAACAGTCAAGACCATTGTTTCCTGGGCGAAGCCGGCTGAGTCTGACCCGGCGGATTTCGATGGTCAGTTTGAGTTGCGGGAAGTAATGCCGCCCAAACCTGCCCCGGCACATCCGTTTCACCATCCGCTCGGTGGTCAACAATAGGCGTGCTCGGCCGACTCGACTCCCCGCGTCGAACTCACCGGAACAGAAGTCCGGACATCAGCGCGAGGAACAGGAGCCATTGCTGAGCCGAGCGTTTCATTGTTGGTCAGAACAACGGCTGAGCGAAATTCCGTAGCGAGGTTTCGAGCGGCAGGGAAGGCGCGGCCCTAGTACTCGCTACCCGAACCGAAGCACGGCCTGGTGAACGCCGTAGGCAACCAGGGCGATGGCCCACATTCCCAGCACGATGCTTACGGAACGTGAGCGCGGTCGCGCGGGGCAGATCACTGAGCGCTGGGCGCGCGCCGCGATAAACGACCGCGATGCACGCGACGAGCGGAAAGAGCGTCCAGAGATGGCTGCCGGGCGGAAGTGTCAGGGGAATCACGAACGGAATCCACGCCGTCAGCAGCACGTGTATTGTGGAGCAGAAACCTGCGTGCCGCCCCGCCGCGGGCTTTTCTCCCGCCGCAAGTTCATGATGAAAAAGCTGCTGGTCGATCTGCACGCATCAGCCAGCGCGTCCAGGATCGCCAGCACGTTCAGCAGGCCGGCGACGGCCAGATAGATCGTCGCGACTTCGGTCTCCCGGTAGTAGTCATGTAGGGAGATTCGACACGGGCGTCAGCCAGGTCGTCGCGCTGAGCCGCGAAGAAGGCTGACGTAGCCGCCGACGCCCAGCTCAGCGAGGAATAGCCAGCGATTCGTGACCGGATTGACCGAGCATTTCACGCCGCCAATCGCCGCGCCGGCCATGTAGGCAGCGTGATGGCGACGAAGAAAACGGCTGCCAGCCCGCGTCGTCCCAGCCAAAAATGTCCGGCTGGGGAGCACCCAGGCGAGCAGTCCCGCGATGACGGTGCGTGCGTATTTGATCAGATTGCACGCGCCTCGCTGGAAGCCATAGGGTGCCCCAATCCCGAGCATCATGGCCCGTTCGGATCGCTCGCAGCGTCCTGCAACGCCGCCGCGGCGGCAGGGGGTTGCCCGGCGCTGGTATGTCAGAGCCGCGAAGACGCTCGGGCGTCGCTGAACAGTTTTGCCGCCGCATTGCGGGCAGCGCAGGGCGCGTTCATCACTCGCCGTGCGGATCAACTCCTCGAAGGTGTGATCGCATCCGCGGCAGGTATTTCCAGATCGGCATCAACCCTGAAGGCGAAGTATAGCCGCCCTGCCGCAAGCCAGGACGCGCTGGCGCTCACGGAACTGATCAATGAACTCCCGCTGGGTCGCGCTGGCGTCCGATGCGATGCTGCTTTTGTTGGGGTGCAGATGCACCCGGCATCGCCGTCTCACCGAATTGCTCGAACTCCCGAGAGATTTCTGTGGACCTGCGATCGAAGAGGAAATTGCAGCCGTAGCCGGGTCGGGGCCTCCAGCTGCACATCGGCTGATGCGAATTAGATCCGTCTCAGATTGCCCTGAAAGGCCGCCGGCCCGGGTGCCGAAGCAACCGGGCCGGTGAGATTTCAAGCAAAAACTGCGGCCAGGCCTACTGAATCTCGACCACCGCGCCGGCCTCTTCGAGCTTCTTCTTCCACTTCTCGGCGTCTTCCTTGCTCACGTTTTCGAGCAGGGCTTCCCGCGCTCGTCGAATAGTGGCCTGGCCCCCTCTCAGGCCCAGGTCGGCCTTCGCCTCGCGCACGACCTTGATGACCTGCAGCTTCGTCGCCGTTGCTCTTGACTTCACCGCAACTCGGTCTTTCTGCTGCAGCCGCAGCCGCCGGATTCGCTGCCGGAGCAGCCATCATCACATGTCGGTGCCGGCCGCTGGTCGATCTCGGTATTTTTTCCTTCGAGGTCAGGTATAGTCCTCGCCTGCACCAGGCCGTCCGACGATCTTGTCGCCGATCTCCATGATTCCCGCATCAGCCATGACAAAACTCCAACCGAGATTAGGCCGCCCGAATAGCCGAGACCCCGCTGGTCTCATTTGATCCGCCGCGATGGCGGAGCAGTCCGGAGCCGCTGAAACCAATGTCAAACTAGACCAGCAGCGCTTCGCCCTTTTGTTTCCTTCTGCATATTCGTCTTCAGGCAGCTCGCAATGTTGCTTCCCGGCGACAGCATCGCCGACGCGAGCTTGCGGCCCGGCGAAAGAGCGGCCGAAACTACCTGACCCTGCAGGTCGCGTTTCGTCGGCATCTTCGCGAGGCCCGGCATGCGCGATTCATCGAGGAATTCGCCCTCGAGCACCGCGCCGCGCATCTTCAAACCCTTGATCTTCGGCTGCCACTCTTCGACCAGTTGGGCAAGCGCCGTGACCGATTCGCCGCCGGTCAATACCGCGGCCGGTCCGTTGAGCTGATCACCCAGTTTGGCAAGCGGTCCGCCCGAGACGGCCCGGCGGAAGAGGGCGTTCTTGACGATGTCGACGCGCATGTGGCGGCTGCGAAGCGCGCGGCGGAATTCGTTGGTCGTCAGACCGCGCAGTTTGCCCTGACCAGTTCTGACCACAGGCGTTGCCGTCCGCGCCTGAGTAAATGGAACGTTGCTGCCGATCATGCGTGTTTCTGACTGGCTTGCTCATCGCCTTACTCCTCGTGTTCTTCGGCGTGGTGCGCGACGTCAATCTCAACCGAGGGCGTCATCGTGTTTGAAGGTACCTCTTCCAGGTACAGACCCTTGGAAGAAGCCGGTTTCCATGGCGTTGATGTGCCGATGAAAGCTTCGATGTTGGCCGCCAGATCCTCATCGGGTGAAGCTCATCTCTTCCGACGATCGCGTGGACGTTGCCGCCCGCGTCGTTGTGAACTCCGGTTTGCTGGTCGAAGTACCCTTCACGGCCGTGACGATGTCGGCCGTGACGGTGCCGCTCTTGGGCGAGGGCATCTTGCCCTGCGGACCAGCACGCGACCGAGCTTGCCGATCCTGCCCATCAGCGAGGGGTGGGCGATGGCGACATCAGTCGGCCCAGCCCTTATTGACCTTATCGATCAGTTCGTCGCCGCCGGCTTCCACCGCACCGGCCGCCTTCGCGTTGGTCGCCTCGGCGTCGCTGCAGAAAGCGATCACTTTCTTGCTCGCGCCGATGCCCTTGGGCAGGCTGACCGAGCCGCGGATCATCTGGTCGGCCTGCTTGGCGTCGATGCCGAGCCAGCAGACCAGGTCGATCGACTGATCAAATTTCGTTTTGGAATAGGATTTCAGACGCTTGACCGCGTCCACGACCGCGAGCGGCTTTTCCGGCCGCTTTTCGCTGTCTTTCTTATAACGCTTGCTGCGAAATTGCATGCAAAAGCTCCCACTGTCCGGCCCGTGGTCGGGCACATTCGACGGCCCATCGCCCGCGCGATGGCGCAGATTGGGAACTGTACTGCCGGCATGTCCGCGTCACAAGGGTTCGAATCGTTGACATCCCGCCCGGCGGCGTTACGCTGCTGACTTGCTGGTCGTGCCACGCGACCGGCTTTGTCCGTTCGAACGGAGTGCGCGGCCGATGGCCGCAGCGGGTCTCTCGGCTTCGCGGCGAGGGATGCGGGCTCCCGAACGGCTCCGCACCGCGACTTACGTTTGTCGTCCGTGGCGAATAGGACTGAAGACCTGCTGCGCGCGCGTGCGAGTGGGTTGATACCCGGTAGTGTAACGGTAGCACTTCAGGTTTTGGTCCTGACTGTCCTGGTTCGAATCCAGGCCGGGTAGTGGTTTCTCGGGAGTCGGCGCTTCGATGAAGGATCTTCGCGTCTTTGCCGGGCGGAGCAACCCGGACTTGGCGCAGAAAATCGTGCAATACCTCGGCATTCCGCTGGGGCGCGCGCAGCTGGAGGATTTCCCCGACGGGGAGATTTCCCTCAAGCTGTTCGAGGACGTGCGCGGGCGCGACGCGTTCATCGTTCAATCAACC
The DNA here is from genome assembly GCA_044225155.1 of Phycisphaerae bacterium. Lineage (GTDB taxonomy): Bacteria > Planctomycetota > Phycisphaerae > UBA1845 > Fen-1342 > CAYMBL01. The sequence goes on from JBGAJB010000003.1 coordinate 15,749, forward strand.
TGCAATCCCGTAAATCGTCATTTGTTTGAAACGCTGATCTACATTGACTGTTTGAAGCGCGCCAGCGCGAAGCGTATCACGGCCGTCATTCCCTAGTTCGGCTACGCCCGGCAGGATCGCAAGGACGAGGGCCGCGTGCCGATCACGGCCAAGCTCGTCGCAAATCTGCTGACGGTGGCCGGCGCGAACCGTGTGCTGACGCTGGATCTGCACGCGGCGCAGATTCAGGGCTTTTTCGACATACCGGTCGACAATCTCAGCGCCGAGCCGGTCATCACGGCTTTTCTCGAATCGATCGGCGGCGGGCCGATTACGCTCGTCAGTCCCGACATCGGAAACGCCAAGCGCGCACGTGCCTATGCCGAACGTCTCGGCGGCGAGCTGGCGATCATCGACAAGCGCCGTCTCAACGGGCGCGAGGCGGTTTCGTACAACATCATCGGCGACGTGAAGGGCAAGACCGTGCTGATGGTGGACGACATCATCGCGACCGCGGGCACGGTGCTACAGGCGACCAAGATCGTTCGCGAACGCGGGGCGGCGCGTGTCATCGTCTCGGCGACGCATGGGGTGCTCTGCGGCCCGGCGATCGACCGCCTTTCCAGCGCGGATATCGATCATTTGGCCATCACCGACACGATCCCGCTGGCCGAAGAGGCGCGGCGGCGTTTGACGAAGCTCTCGGTGTTGACGGTCAGCGAGTTATTGGGCGAGGCGATTCGGCGCATTCACCTGCACGAATCGGTCAGCAGTCTGTTCATGAAGTGAGGCGAAATCGGCCGCGATAGTTCGGGCGGCCGCAGGGTAAGGAGTGTGTGCGATGCAAATCGCAAGTGTGATGGGCGAAACGCGGGAGACGGCTGGGCGGCACGCCAACGAGCGTCTGCGCCGCCGCGGCATGATTCCGGGCGTGATCTACGGCCACGGCGAGAAGCCGGAGACGATCTCGCTCTCTCAGCACGATCTCGAATTGGCGCTGGAGAAGATGCAGCACGTCGTTTCTTTGAAGCTGGGCGGCAAGGAGACGGCCTTCCTGCTGAAGGAAGTGCAGTACGACCATCTCAATCGTACGCCGCTCCATGTCGACCTGATGCGCGTCGACGAGAACGAGCGCGTGCGCGTCGATGTCGCGATTGAACTGCGCGGCACGCCGGTCGGCGTGGCGGACGGCGGCGAGATGGTGATCGTGATCAACGAGTTGCACGTCGAGTGCCCGCTGCTCGAAATTCCGGATCACATTCGCGTGAAGGTCGATCACCTGAAGATCGGTGATTCGGTTCATGTCAAAGAACTCGAACTGCCTCCCAACGTGAAGGCCACGCACGGGCCCGAGGACGTGGTCGTGCTGGTCCGCACGAAGAAGACCGCCGCCGAGGCCGCTGCGCCGGTTGAGGGCGCCACGGTGGCCGAGCCCGAGGTCATCGGACGTCAGGCGAAGGAGGAGGAGGGCGAGGCCGAGAAATGAAGCTGATCGCGGGCCTGGGAAATCCCGGGCCGCGCTACGACGGTACGCGGCATAACGTCGGGTTCAGCGTGGCGGACGAACTCGCGCGGCGCTGGGGCGTCGCCGGGACGTACGACAAGGACTTCGAGGCCGTGTGCGGCGAAGCGGCGGTCGGCGGTGAGCGCGTGCTGCTGCTCAAGCCGCAGACGCTGATGAATCTGAGCGGCCGCAGCGTGCAGGCCGCGACGCGATTTTACAAGATCGCGCTCTCAGACACGCTGGTCGTCTATGACGACCTGGACTTGCCGGTCGGACAGCTTCGCATTCGTGCGAGCGGGTCGGCCGGCGGGCATCGAGGCCTGGAAGACATTCTGGGGCGCTGCGGGTCGCAGGACGTGTCGCGCATCCGGATCGGCATCGGCAAGGTGCACCGCTCGGCCACGGTCGAGCACGTGCTGGGGCGCTTCGCTCCGGACGAACGCGAGCCGATCACCGAGGCGATCACGACGGCGGCCGATGCCGCGGAGTGCTGGGTGAAAGAGAGCATCACGGCGGCGATGAACAAGTTCAATCGCCGCGGCGGAGCGGGCGAAGCATAGCGACGGAGACACCGCGGGCCGCGCGGCCCGATGGGAGATCGGACGTGAGACGATACGAAGGCATGTTTCTGTTTGACAACGGGGCGGTGCACGAGTGGGCCGGCATGGAGGCGGAAGTTCGCCGCCTGTGCGACCGCGTCGGTGCAAATCTGCTGGCGTGCGTGAAGTTTGACGAGCGCAAGCTGGCCTACGAGATCAAGGGCCGCAAGCGCGGCACGTACGTGCTGGCGTACTTTGATGCTCCGCCGACGCGCATCACCGAGATGGAGCGTGACGCGACGCTCAGCGAAGTGCTGCTGCGCTCGATTTTCGTGTCCGAGCCGCTCCTGCCCGATGCGCGTCTGGCCGAGTTGAAGGCCTGGCCGGCGGAGCAGCCGCTCCAGCCCGCCAGTCAGCATGACGGTCGGCGCGACGACCGCGGCGATCGAGATCGCGACCGTGGCCACGGGCGTGACGGCGGGCGGCGCGACTTCGACGGCGGTCGACGTGACTTCGACGGCGGGCGCGACGGCGGCCGGCGCGATGGCGGAGAATTCGAGGGCGGCGGTGACGAAGCGTCCGAGTAACGGAGGCGACTCATGGCCAACTTCAACAAGATCATTCTGATCGGCAACCTGACGCGCGATCCGGAGCTCAAGTACCTGCCGAATAACACGGCGGTCTGCGAGTTCGGCATGGCGATCAACCATCGCTGGCGCGACAAGGACGGCAATCAGAAGGAAGACGTTTGCTTCGTCGACGTGTCCGCCTTTGGGCGGCAGGGCGAGACGATCAATCAGTACATGGCCAAGGGCCGGCCGTTGCTCGTCGAAGGTCGCCTGAAATACGACCAGTGGACGGCGCAGGACGGCTCGAAGCGCAGCCGCCATTCCGTGATCCTCGACGGATTTCAGTTCCTCGGCGATCGCGGCGGAGAGCGGAGCGGTGGCGGCGGTGCGCCGGCCGGCCGCGAAAACGCCGGCGCGGGCAACGAGCGCGGGGGCGGCGGGCGCGATGCGGCCAACTACAACCGGCCGCCGGCGCGCGAGCCGCAGCAGAATTACGAGGGCGGCCAGGAATCGCGTGGCGACGGCGGCGATATTCCGTTTTGAGTTTCATCGGCCGCGAGTTGCGGCCGCGAAGATGAGGTGAAGGATGTCCAGAGGATCGTTTTCAACGGCGGCGGCCCGCAAGAAGCGCGCCAAGCGTCGGAATCAGGAAGCGGCCAAGGTTCGTGGTCCCAAGGTGGCGCTCGAAGAGATCGACTACAAGAACACGGGCCTGCTGCAGCGCATGACGACCATGCAGGGCAAGCTGTTCTCGCGCAAGCGCTCGGGGCTGCCGGCGCCGGCGCAGCGGCGCCTGGCGCAGGCGATCAAGCGCGCTCGGCACATGGCCCTGATGCCGTACGTGTCATAGCGCACGCACGCGGACCCGGTACGAGAGAAGCGACAACCAGAACCCGCGCCTGAGGCGAGGGACTGGGTAGTGAGGGCGGCGCCGATAGGCCCTTTCCTCGCGGTTGGGATTCTCTGCGGTAGCGGGCGGCTGGATGTGGATTCGGAATTTGGCGCATCTCGGGCGAGCAAGTCCGGGCGCTGCGGAGATGGAGAGTGTCATGAAAGTTTTGCTGCTCAAAGACGTTCGCAAACTCGGCCACCTCGGTGACGTGGTCGATGTGAAGGTCGGTTACGCGCGCAATTACCTGTTGCCGCAGCGCGTCGCCACGCATCCGACCGACGAAAATATCAAGGCGATCGAGGATACGCGCCGCGTCGCGGCGGCCGAGCGCGCCCGCCGTCAGAAGCAATTCGAGGATCTCGCCGCGAAGATGGTCGACGCCAGCGTCACGATCGAGGCGGCGGCCAATCCCGAAGGCACGCTCTACGGCTCGGTCGGCCCGAAGGAAGTCGCGACAGCGCTGCAGACGGCCGGCTATGCGGTGCTGCCCGAGCACGTCATCCTTGATCCGCCGATCCGAACGCTGGACAATCGCACCGTTAAAGTCGAGTTCACCGACGAGCTTGTGGTGCAGGTCAAGGTATGGGTCGTGCGCGAAGGCGCGGTCGGCGAAGCCGGCGGATCCGAGGCGGCGGATGGCGGATCTGAATCGAACACCGAATAGCAATAACGGCGGCGGCGACCCCGTCGGGCGCATGCTGCCGCACGACATCGACGCGGAGCAGGCGCTGCTGGGCAGCCTGCTCCAGGAAGAAAGCGCAGTCGGCGACGCCGTGATGGTCCTCAAGGAGGCGGGCGCCGACGCGTTCTTTTTCGAGCAGCATCGCGAGCTTTACGAGCTGGTCGTCGCGCTCTGGGCGGGCCGCCAGCCGCTCGACGCCGTCATCATCCGTAACGAGCTCCAGCGCCGTGGGCGTTTTGATGCGCTGGGCGGCTACGGCTTCCTCACGAATCTCATCAATCGCGTGCCCTCGTCGCTAAGAGCGCGCGAGTACGCCGGCATCGTGCGCGACAAATTTCTCCTGCGTTCCCTGATCCACGCGGCCAATCAGACGCTGGACACGGCCTATCAGGATCGCGCCCCGGCCCGCGAAATTCTCGACGAATCCGCCAAGCGCATCTTCGACGTAACGGAGCGCGGCTTTGAGGGCGGCGCGCAGGCGCTGCCGTCGCTGGTCGAGGAGGTCTTCCGCAAGATCGAGCAGATGGACGGCTCCGTGCTGACGGGGGAGCCGTCGGGCTATTTCCAGCTCGACGAAATCACAAGCGGCCTGCAACCCGGCGAGCTGATCATCGTGGCCGGCCGACCGTCGATGGGTAAGACGGCTTTCGGGCTGAATGTGGCCGAGCACATGGCGCTCAGCGAAGGCCGGCCGGTGCTGTTCTTCTCGCTGGAAATGTCGAGTCAGCAGGTGGCGCAGCGCATCCTGTGCAGCCGGGCCCGCGTCGACGCACAGCTCTTGCGGCGCGGCCGGCACAGTCCGCGCGACATGCAGCGGCTGCAAGCCGTGGCGGAGGAGATCCGCGAGCGGCCGCTGTTTGTGGATGACACATCGAGCCTCACCATTCTGGAACTGCGCGCCCGGGCGCGCATGGCCCATCGCCGCCACAAGATTCGCGCCATTTTCGTCGACTATCTGCAGCTTCTCCGCAGCCCGGGCAGCGAGAGCCGCCAGATCGAGGTTTCGGAGATTTCGCGCGGCTTGAAGGCCTTGGCAAAAGACCTGAGCGTGCCGGTGATGGCGATGGCGCAGCTCAACCGCAAGCCGGCCGATCGCGGCGGCAACCGGCCGATGATGAGCGATCTGCGCGAATCGGGCGCGATCGAACAGGACGCCGACCTGATTGGGCTGCTGCACCGCGAGTCGTATTACAAAGTTGGCGAAGACGAAAATGCCGAGCAGGACAATCGGGCGGAGCTCATCATCGCCAAGCAGCGCAACGGCCCGGTCGGCACGATCGAGCTGCACTTCAACCGCCAGTTCACGCGTTTTGACAATCCGCAGGTGGGCGGCCGGTATGAAAATACGTATGAAGCGCAAGGTGGAAGCGTAGAATTTCCGGGCTGAGCGCGGCAGAATTCGTCGCCGCCCGCAAAGAGGAGCAAGGCAGAACAGCGATGAAAGTGAAACAACTCAGCGAGCACGCCCAGCATCCCGTCACCATGCCTGGATCCGAGGGGGCGCAGATGCGGATGCTCGTCGGCCCGGACGAGGACGCTCGCAACTTCCACATGCGGCACTTCGAGGTCGAGCCGGGCGGCCACACGCCGCACCACAAGCACAACTACGAGCACGAGATTCTGATCCTGAAAGGCGAAGGCGTGGCGCAGTCAGAGCAGGGCGAAAAGCGTCTGCGCGCCGGCGACGTGATCTGGGTGCCGCCGAACGAGATGCACCAGTTCCGCAATACGGGCAGGACGCCGCTCGAATTCATCTGCCTGATTCCCGCGCCGCACGTGTGCGCGACGTAATGCCGCGCGGCGGAAAGCGCCGCGCTGATCCAGCACCGGAAATCGCTTCATGCACATTCGCGAATTCCAGCAGCTCATCGACCGCATGTACTCGCAGAAGGACCGCGAGCGCGGCAGCGCCAAAACGTTCCTCTGGCTGGCCGAGGAATTCGGCGAATTGGCCAGCTCGATCGCCGAACAGGATCGCGAGAATCTTCCCACCGAGTTCGCCGACGTGTTCGCCTGGCTGGTGACGCTGGCCAACGTCGAAGGGATCGATCTGGAGCAGGCTGTGCTGGCCAAGTACGTCAAGAAAGGTTGCCCGGGCTGCGGAAAGCTGGAGTGCACTTGCTCGTCGAAGATGACGTGAAATCGTCCGCGGGCCTCACCACGGCCGCTGTGAAATCTCCACGCGGCACTTCGGCAGGCTCGCGAGAAATTGCCGGCCATACGGCTTTTTTACGACGCGCGGATCAAGAATCACCACGATCCCGCGATCATTCCGGCTACGGATCAAACGTCCAAAGCCCTGGCGCAATTTCAGGACGGCGTCGGGAATCTGGAACTCGTTGAATGGATTGCCGCCGGATTTTCGGATGAGTTCGATCCGTGCCTCCACCGTCGGCCGATCGGGTACCGCAAACGGCAGCTTGACGATGATCACGTTCGAGAGTGCTTCGCCGATCACGTCCACGCCTTGCCAGAAGCTGTCCGTGCCGAAGATCACGCAGCGCGGCGTTTCGCGAAACTGCGCGAGCATCTTCGAACGCGAAAGCGTCTCGCCCTGGGCGAGAATGGTGTAGCCCTCGGCCCGCAGGTCGTCACGGGCACGCTCCGCGAGCGTCGTAAGCATCGCGTAGCTCGTACACAGCACAAACGCGCGGCCCTCCGTCTCGCGCAGGTAGCTCGTCACGGCTCGCGACGCCGCGTCGAGGAATGGCTCGGTGGCGGCCGGATCGGGCATGCCGGCTTCGACGTGCAGTGTCACCTGCTCTTCGTACTGAAACGGCGAGCCGAGCCGGAGCGTCTCGGCCGCGGGGCCGCCAACCCGCCCCAGCAAGTAAGAAAAGTCATCGTCGCCATCGGCCGCGAGCGTGGCGCTGGTCAGTACGACGCTGCGTACGCGATCAAAGAGCATCTCGCGCAGCACCGGCCCCGGCGCGAGCGGCGAGGCGCAAAGCGAGACGCGGCGCGAACGCCCGGGTTCGCTTTCGATCCAGTACACGTGCTGGTCAAATCGCTGCTCGAGCAGCGCGTCGGCCGCTTCGGCGAGCTCGGCGGCACGATCCATCGACGCGCCGAGTTCCATCTGATCTTCGAGGCGTGGCAGTGCTCGCTTCAATTCATCGAGCGTTTGATTCATCGCGCGCAGCGCCGGCGACAGCTCATTGGCGATGATGTTCGGCCGCACGAGGCGACCATTCGAGCGCCCATAGCTCCGTTGCCATTGCTCCAGTTCGTCGAAGAAATGCGTGGCCGTCGATTGGGCGCGCACGACGGCGCGTTTCTGTTCGTCATTGCCGACCGAGCCGAGAAATCCTTTGCCCGTGCGTTCGTTGAACAGGTTCGCGAGCAGATATTGAATCTGGTTATTCGAAAGGGTCAGGCCGAAGTGATCGGCCGCGACGCCCTCCAGCGTGTGCGCCTCATCGACAATGACCAGATCGTGCTCGGGTAGCACATTCGCGTTTTCGCGCCGCAGCGCGAGGTCCGCGACGAGCAGGGCGTGATTGACGACGAGCAGACCGGCCGCCTCGGCGCGTCGCCGGGCGCGCTGATAAAAGCACTGCTCGTATGTCGCGCAGCGTCGGCCGAGGCAATTCCCGTGTTCGCTCCGCACCTTCTCCCAGATTTCAAACGGCGGCGCTTCGGGCAGATCGGAAAGCGAGCCGTCATCCGTGTGATACGCCCAGTCTTCAAGCTGGTGCAGCACGCGCAGCTGCTGCGGCTGGCCGAAAAGCGCCTTCTGTTTTTCGCTCGCTAGTTTCAGGCGTCGCAAGCCGAGATAATTGTTTCGACCCTTCACCAGCTCGGCCGCGAAATTCACGCCCAAGCGCCGCAGGGCCGGAATGTCCTTCTGGAAAAGCTGCTCCTGCAGCGCGATCGTGTGGGTGCTGACCACGACACGCCGATTATTCCGCAGCAGTTGATCGATCGCCGGCAAAAGATACGCAAAGGTCTTTCCGACGCCCGTGCCGGCCTCGACCGCGATGTGCCCGCCTTCGTCGAAGCGGGCAGCGATCGCCCCGGCCATCTCACGCTGCTCGGCGCACGGCTCGTAACCCGGGATGCCGAGCCAGCGGGCCGTCGTGCGGCCAGCCACTCCCGCGACGCGCGACGTGCTATCCGTTGAGTTGTGCAACGAAATCCCAGGTAAACGTGAAGACGGCCGCTCCCCGCGACCAGCACGATCACGGTACCAAGGCGACGATAAACGTCTGCCCGTTGATCCAGCTATGCCGCATGGTCGCGATGATGTGCGGCCGGGCAAGCACGAGCATGCTGATGATCATGGCCGCGGAAGTTACCCAGACCGAAATTGAATGCAGGTAGCTGTAGATCCACATGCCGCGGCTGACATCGCGGTCCTGACCATTCGGCGAGCGAATGAAATGCCCGCGAATCACGTAGCTCTTGCGGACCGTGCCGTTGAGCTGGCGATCATGACGGATGTAGCCGTTGTGCGCGTCGCCGCCGATGCTGGCGTAAACGACGGTGTAGAGCAGGAAATTCAGCGCTCCCAGCAGGATGACGCGCAGGCACAAGCGGTTACGACGCCGGATCGGCAAACGGTCGACCGGACATGGCGAGCCGGACGGCGCAGGGCGCGCCGTCCCCAATCCTTCCAACTCGGCCGCATCACCGCCGTAGGGTTTCATGTTGCGTTTTTCAGGCGCGTCGCGCCGGCGCGATCACGCCCGTCTCCGGCGATGACGCGCTCGCGTACAGCTTGCGCGGAATCCGTCCCGCGCGGAAGGCCAGGTAGCCGGCATCGATCGCGCAGCGCATTGCGTGCGCCATTTTCACCGGCTCCGCGGCTGACGCGATGCCCGTGTTGAGCAGCACGCCGTCCGCGCCGAGTTCCATTGCGATCGTTACATCCGACGCGGTTCCCACGCCCGCGTCGACGATCACCGGATAATTCGCATCGCCATCCTTGAGTTGCTCCAGGATGATACGGATGTTGTTCGCGTTCAACACGCCTTGTCCGCTGCCGATCGGCGACCCGAGCGGCATCACGCTGACGCAGCCGGCCGCCTTCAGGCGCTGGGCAAGAATCGGGTCGTCATTTGAGTAAGCCAATACCTGGAAGCCTTCGGAGATCAGCGTCTTGGCGGCCGCCAGGGTTTCGATGGGGTCGGGCAGCAGCGTCTTGCGATCGCCCAGTACCTCCAGCTTTACCCAGCTCGCGCCGCGATTGCGCATGCCTTCGAGCAGCTCGCGGCCCAGCCGCGCGGCGCGCACCGCATCATCGGCCGAAAAGCAGCCGGCCGTGTTCGGCAGGATCGTGTAGCGCTTCAAGTCGAGAAAATCGAGCAAGCTCCGGCCGGCGCGATCAATGAGTCGCTCGCGCCGCACGGCCACTGTGACCACGTCGCAACCCGAGGCCTCGGCCCGCATCAGTTCGTAATCCGGCTGACTATCCGGGCCGACGTACTTTCCCGTGCCGACCAGCAGCCGGCTGCGAAACGTCTTATCCGCAATCGTGAGCATGCCCGGGCTCAACGGAATTCTTGGCGTTCATAGCGGGATGATAGGCGATTTGAACCGTTTGATCGGGCGAATGGTCCAGCGCAAAGCCGCTCTTTTCGGGTTTTGAAGTCAGTGCTGCCGAGAGGATTCCCAAATCTTCGCCGCGCGACGGCCGCGCCCGAAACCGTTATTGATGTTCACCACGGTGACGCCAGCCGCACAGCTATTCATCATCGCGAGCAGAGCCGCCAAGCCGCCGAAACTGGCGCCATACCCGACGCTCGTGGGAACGGCGATCAGCGGGGCTGCGACGAGGCCGCCGACGACGCTCGGCAGGGCTCCCTCCATGCCGGCGACGACGATGACAACCCGCGCTCGGCGCAGTTCTTCCGCCTGATTCAGCAGCCGGTGGAGACCGGCCACGCCGACGTCGTATAAGGTCGACGTCGGGCAGCCGAGGAATTCGAGTGTGAGGCGGGCCTCCTCCGCGACGGAGAGATCAGACGTACCGGCCGCACAGACCGCGATGAAGTCGTCCGTTGCGTGGGCTGACGATGCGGTCGGCCGCGAAGGCCGCAGCATCACGATGCGCGCGAGCGCGTGGTGTTCACTATCTGAGTGCCGTGCGCGAACGAGCGCCGCTGCCTCGGGCGAAACGCGGGTTGCGAGAACACCGTCACCGGCCGCCGCCAGGCGCGCGAAGATCTCGACGATCTGCTCCGGCGTCTTGCCCTCGCCGAAAATCACTTCCGGAACGCCGCAGCGCAGCGCGCGGTGATGATCAAGCTGCGCGAAGCCGAGGTGCTCGATCGGCAATTGACGCAGACGCTCTTCGGCCGTTTCCGGCGCGACGCGCCCCGCGGCGACTTCGCGGAGCAGATTGCGTAGGTCATCAGGATGCAATAGATTCCTCGCCGGTTGGCCGGTATTTCATCGATATTTTACGCGAGAATCCCAGTGGCCCAAGCCAGTTCAAACAAGGCGCTCGAAGTCGTGGAGCCGATCGGCAAGCGCGTGCTGATCCGCAAGGACGAGGACAAGAAGACCACGAAGGGCGGCATTCAGCTTCCCGGCAACATTGAGATTCCCACGATTACAGGCCGCGTGGTGGCCGTCTCGACCCAGATCGAGCGCGATCAGGATTATCCGATTCGCCAATACGACCGCGTGCTCTTCAATCCGAAAAACGCCATCCCGGTGGATTTCGAGGGGGACAATCGCCTGTTTGTCGTGCCGATTGAGGACGTCGTGGCCGTCTTTCGTCGCGCGAAGGGCGAATAGGACGCTCAGGGCTTCGCTTCGGACTTTTTCGCTTCCGCTGCCAGCTTCGCCTCTTCCGCCAGCGCCGCGCGCAGATTCTCGTGTTGCGGCTCGTTCTCGAATCCGTAATCCAGCATCTCGCGCCGCACCTGGTCGAGGCTCCAGCCGTCGTGATACAGCCTGTACATCCCGACGGCCAAACCGGTGCGATTCGCCCCGGCCGCGCAGTGCACAAGCAGGGGGCCATTGCGATCATCCGCGAGAATCGACCGAATGTGCCCGCGATCTTCAGGTGTGCTCGCACCGTCGCCGGTCAGCGGGATATTGATCCAGCGCATTCCGAGTTTCTGGGCCGCTTCGCGTTCCTTCTGACTCTCGGGAACGTCGGGATTTAGCAGTGAAAGCACGGTCCGCACGCCATACTTTTCGTGCAAAGTTTGGAGCTGTTCCGGAGTGACGCGTCCGCTGCGATAGAGCCGGCCTTCCTCGACGACGCCGAAGCGGCGCGGCAACTCGCGTGATTTGTCCCATGCCAAGCCGCCGAGGGCTGCGACGATTAGCAGCGCCACGACCATCCACGAACGTCTTTGCGAAGCGTTGCGCACGATGAACGGATCATACCTCGGATGGAAAAGGCGTGGCCGAGGGCGGCGCAGCTGCGCGCCTCAATGCGCGGCGGGAAAGCAGCACGTCGAGCCTCGTCATCAGGGACCGCGCGTCGCGAGATCGTGGATCCGGTCGGCGATGATCGGCCGCCACGTGCTGTCGCTCGGAAGATTCTTTTCGATCCCTCGCAGCCGGCGCAGTGCTTCGTCTTTGTCGCCGTTGAGGGCGATCGCCTCAGCGAGGTTTACCTGCACGCGCAGGTCGTCCGGGTGCAGCTCCATCGCGCGCCGCGCGTGTTCGAGCGTTGCCTTCGGATCGGTATCACGCAGCAGCGTGGTCAGATTTGCGTGCGCCTGCCAATCGTCCGGCGCGATTGCGACCAGACGTTGCAACACTCTCGCCGCATCGTCACGCTGCAGATTGAGAATCAGTGCATCGGCCAAGCCGCGCAGCACTTCGACGTTTTCCGGTGCGATGCGGTCAGCCGCCTGGAATTCTTCGAGCGCGTCGTAGTTCTGGCCAAGTCCGATCAAGGCTCTTCCAAGCTCAACGCGGGCGGCCACGTTGCCGGGTTGAGTTGTGATTGCTTCCTTGAGGGCGGTGGCTCTGGCCAGGGTGGCCTGGTCCGTGCCGCGCAGGCGCGCCAGTTCTGCGGCCGCCAGCGCGTTGCCGGGCTGCAGGGCGATGGCGCGCTCGAGGCAGTCGCGTGCCGCGGCTTCTTCACCACGCAGCATGTGCAATTGGCCCAGCGCCTGAAGCGCTTGGGGAAAACGCGGAGCGATGGTGAGCGCCCGATGTAGGGCGATTTCGGCGTCATTGGCGAGCAGTGCGGCCGTCGGCGCATCCGGCGCGTGAGCGGCCTGGTTCACGCGCAGTTGGCCGAAGATGCAGTTGAGATGAGCACCTTCCGGGTGGGCCGCGGCGTCCACGGGAAAGAGCGTCTCATTGTCAGCCCAATCGGCGGAGCGGATGGCCGCCCGCGCGCCGAGCGCAAGCAGCAAGAGCGCGCCGATCGCAGTGAGCAGGGGGGCACGCGCCCGGCGTGCCGCGTCAGCCGCGGTCGCGATCCGCTCCCAGAAACGCAGCGCGCCCAGCGCAACGCCGATCAACACGGGCACCGACGGCCAATAGAAAAGCCGTTCGGCCAATGAAACGCCGATCAGTAAGACCGTGTTAGAAATGAGAACATAGCTCGCGACAAAGAGCGCGGTAAGCAGCGCCAACACCGTCCCGCTTTCGACACGCGGAAGGGCGAGGCTCCCGCCGAGCCACGAATTGTCGGCACTCGCCGCAGCTTTTCTCGATCGAATAAACGGCGTGATGAGCAGCGCCATCAACCCGACGGCGCTTAACACGCCCAGCAGCGTCATGACATCCGGCCCACCCGGCGGATTCACGATCGCCAAACCGTAATCCGAGCTCAACCGGGCCGGCGCGAAGGTCAGACGGGTGTATTGCCCGAGAATCGTGAACGGCCCGACGATCCGCTCGGTCAGCGGAGCTTCATTCAGCGGATTAAAGAGTCCACTTACGAGACGATCCCGGACGAAGCGCGCTTCGAGCGCTACGAATCGGAGCGGAAAATAGATCATGAGCGGCGAGAGCAGCACGATCACGCGCGTAATCCACCAGCGCGCTGTGAGTCCGCGGCGATAAACGCTCCAAAGCACGATCACGGCGACGGGCGCGTAGCAAATTGCCGTTTCCTTCGCGAGCAGAGCGAGCAGGAACAACAGTGCGGCGAATTTGAAAGTCATCCATCCCGGCGGCGACGGCACCGTAGAACGCGGTCCCCGCGGCAAAAGCACAATCAGACCAGCGAGGATGAAGAGCGCCGCCAGGACCTCGGCCCGCCCGACGATGCCCGCCACCGCCTCAGCATGCACGGGATGCACGGCAAACAGCAGCGCGGCGCAGCTTGCGAGCGCAGGCTCCCGATCCAGCGCGCACGAATTCGAATACAAGCAGCGTCACCAGCGCATGCAGAGCGATATTCACGGCGTGATAGCCGGCCGGATTCAGGCCGTGAACCGCGTAGTTGATTGCAAAGCTGTACAGCGTGAGTGGGCGGTAGAGCCGGTCGCGCGACGGATCGAGCAGGGGGAGTCGGCCGTCGGATCGCCCCACAATCCCTCAGCCAGATTTCGCGCAGATTCGTCAGGCTGCGAATGCGCGAATTGGTCTTGACGATCGGGACGTCGTCATACGTGAAGCCGCCGAACAGACTATTGGCGTAAACCAGGAGCGCGACGGCGACGGCCGGCCAGGGAGTCAGCAGCCAGCGGTAATTTCCGCCGGATTCGGGCTGCGGCGACTCATCGGTGAGTCGGGCCATTGCTGATGACGATATTGTTGTACTTGAGAATCGTGCCCTTGGCCCGTTCGAGATTCGCGATCGACGTGTTGTACGTCGTGATGTTGTTCAGCAGCGTCTCGCGCGTCGAGGCCAGATTACGCACGGCCGTCAGTTCCGTCTGCAAGTAGTTCGGATCGATGCGGTCGGTGCGGGCCTGCAGGGCACGCAGGTTGCGCTCGGCCGCCTGCACGGCGTTCAGCGAAGTCGGAATATTGATCCAGGCGACCTGCATGTCGCGGACGGCATTGTTCACTTCTTCGACGATGGAATCCTTCTGCTGATAGAGATTGACCAGCGCCTGCTTCACGCGGGCGTCCGCCTGTTGCAGGGCGGCCCAGGCATCTCGCTGGCCGAACGGCACCGAGAACTGCACGCCGACCGAGTAGGAGATGTAACGATTCGTCGTCAGGTTGTCGAAGCCGTTGTCGGCCGTCGTTCCCAGGCCGCTCACGCGATACTGGAACGTCAGGTCCAACTGCGGCAGCGTGTCGAGCTTGGCGCGGGCCGAGGCGATGCGGGCGGCCTCAATCTGCAACTTGAGCTGTTGAATCTCGCTGCGCGAATCGAGCGCGGTGCGAACTTCGGCGAATTGATCGAGCGTCAGCGGGGCGACCAGCGGCGGCTCGGCCGGGATCAGTTCGACGTCGTCGGCGATGGTGAAATCGGGGTCGTTGAGCAGGTTTTTGAGCCGATCTTCGGCCTCTCGGACGGCCTTGACCGCATTGCGATACTGCACTTCATTCTGCTGCCACTGCGAAAGCGAGTTGTTGATCTCGACCGGGCTGGCGTCGTGATCCTTGCGTGCTTCCATGTTCTGGTAGGTCGCGTAGTTCTGAGCGACCTCCTCGGCCAGGATCAGCACATCCGAGCGGCGGAACATGAGCGTCCAGTAGGCCTGCTCGACCGCCAGCACCTGATCTCGCACGGTCGCTTCGAACTGATGTTGCGAAACGCGCTCGTTGACGCGCTGGATTTCGATGTTCGAACGGTTGTAGTCGAGGCCAAAGCCCTTCAGCAGCGGCTGCGTGATGGTCGTCACGAAGTCGTTCGAATAGGCGGGGTTCAGCGTCGCAAATTGCAGGCTGGTCTTGCTGCGCGTCTCGTCCAGGCTCGTCTGCACCGTGGCACCAGTCGGCAGGAGCTTACGGAAGCCGCCTGAGACCGTGCGCGTATCCGACGTGTTCGCCGACAGGCCGCTGGCGGTCGGCTGGTCCTGATTGTTGTAGTTCGCGTTGAGGAAAAAGACGGCGTCGAACACTGCTTCGGCTCGCACGAGGTCCATGCGGGCGATGAACGGGTTGTAGCTCGCCGAGCGAATCGTGTAGTTGCTGCGCAGCGCGCGCTGCACGCATTCCGCCAGCGTGATGCGCGCCTGCTTCGCGTGGCCGAGCTCGGACAGGTACAGCTGGGCCTTCTTCATCACGCGTTCGTAGTTGTCGATGACGCGTGTCTCTTCCTGGGCGATTTCCTTAACGCGGTTGTAGCGGGCGGCGAATGTCTCGGTCGCCTGGCTCGGATCGGGCACTTCCCGCAGCACCTCGACCGGGTCGACCTGTATATCTCCGGGGTTACTGAGCAGCACGGTCTGCGGCTGACTGGTCGCGGCCTGATCGCCCTGATCACCGATGGGCGTGATCACCGCTTCCCCGCTTGCGGTCTGCTGGATGCGGAAGAGTTCGCGGTGATGCGCCCCCTGGGTCGAGCGCACGTCCACTTCGGACTGCCGCTGCTTGCGGTAGTTGTCCATGGCGCGATCGAGATTGACCGGCGGATCGTCCGCACGCGAGGCGTGCGCGCCGATCAATAGCGCGACCGCTGCGCCGACGGTGCATCCCAGAACTTGCCACGAAGAAACAAAACTTAACAGGCAGGAAGCTCGCCGCGCCATTCCGTCTTCCCGTGAATGAGGATTCTTATCTTTTTTCAGACCGCGCGGATGATAGGAACCGCTCAACGGGGTGTCAAAGGGGCGCGTTGACGAAGGTTGAATGTTCCGGCCGGCTGCCTGACGATTTCCACCTGAAACGCTGCCCGCCGGATCGCGAGCGCGGCGAAATCGGAGGACCGCGTGAGACTGATTGCTCGATTTACTCTCCTTGTCGCGCCGTTTCTGCTCGCGAACAGCACCTGCGCGCAGCCCGCGCCGGCAACCGGCGGAGCACAAGCCGCCGCTCCCGCACGACTACGCTTTGAGGTAAGGCTCGCGCCGGAGGTAAAGCCGAATCCGCCTCAAGGCCGCGTGTTCGTCATTCTGGGCAAGCGCGAGGCCGGCGATCAACGGCGGCAGATCGACAACACGGGACTGGACGCTGCGCCGGTGGTCGCGCGCGACGCCGACTTTTCGACGGCGAAGTCGATCGTGCTGGACGCCTCGGCGATCACGTTCCCCGTTGCGTCGCTCGCGGACGTGCCGCCCGGCGACTACTACGTCCAAGCCGCCTTTCGCAGTAATCGCGATCTGCTGCTGGTGCGCGCGCCGGGGAATCTCTACAGCGACGTGCGCAAGCTCAGCATCGATCCGGCCCGCGACGAGTCGGTTTCGCTCACGCTCAGCAAGATGGACGCCGACGAGAAACCTCCGGCCGATACGGATCGCGTGAAATACATTCGGCTGGAATCGCCGCTGCTCTCGAAGTTCCACGGCCGTCCGATGTTCTTGCGGGCGGCGCTGGTGCTGCCAGAGTCGTTCGGCGATGAGGGCGAACGCAAGTATCCGCTGCGGGTCACGATCGGCGGTTTCGGTTCGCGGTGCTACGGCATGGCGCGGTTTGCGGGCGTACGCGGCGGTGACGCTCCGCTGCTGCACCTGTTTCTCGACGGCGCGGGGCCGCTCGGCGACCCGTATTGGGTGAACTCCGACAACAACGGGCCATACGGCGACGCGCTCACACAGGAATTGATTCCGTATGTCGAAAAAACATATCGCGGCGTGGGCGACCCGCGGGCGCGTGTGCTCGACGGCGGTTCGACCGGCGGCTGGGTCTCCCTGGCGCTGCAGGTTTTCTATCCGGATTTCTTCAATGGCTGCTGGTCGGGTTATCCGGACGGCGTCGACTTCCGCGCGTATGAGCTGATCAATATCTATGAAGACGAGAACGCCTACGTGAATCGCTTCGGCTTTGAGCGGCCGAGCAAGCGAATTCAATCGGGGGAAGTCGAGTACACCGTGCGCCACGAGTGCGCGATGGAGAACATGCTCGGAATGGGCGACTCGTGGACGCTCTCCGGCCAGCAGTGGGGCTCGTGGAACGCGGTCTACGGCCCGCGCGGCGCGAACGGTCTACCCGTGCCGCTCTGGGATCCCAAGACGGGCAAGATCGATCACAGCGTCGTCGAGCACTGGAAGAAATACGACCTGCGGCTCGTGCTCCAAAACAATTGGGCGACGCTTGGGCCGAAGCTGCGCGGCAAGATGCACGTCTGGGTGGGCGAGGCGGACGACTATTTCCTCGACGGCGGCGTGCATCTGCTCGACGAATTCCTGTCGCACGCGAATCCGCCCTACGAGGGCTGGATCAAGTATGGCCCACGCATGGGCCACGGCTGGTCGCCGCTGAAAGATGAGGAGATTGTGAAGGAGATGCTGGAGCGGACCACGAAACCGTGACGCGGATCCAAGCGCGGCTCGTCCTACTTCACTTAGGCGGCGCTAATCGCGTCGCGAGGGGTGACATAAAGACCGAGCGCGATCCCGATGGGGGTCGAAGTAATCAGGAAGAGCGTCACGGTTCCGAGGCCCAGGTGATCTCCAGCTTGATCAACCACTCGCGAAACGAAGGATTCGCGGTCGAGAAGTCGAATCGCGAGGGCAGTTGCGAGACAACCAGCGGGGATAATTGACGCGATCGCGATGTAGAACCTTCGCATCGCAGATTATCTCTTAGGAACCCGCTCGCCGAGGCACGATCGTACAAGAATCCTGTTCGCGGGGTACTCCGATCGCCGACGTCGAAAAGCAGAAATGCCCAGTGAGAATCGCCGCTACGGAAGGCTCCCATACGCTTCTCGGCGGGTCTTCAATTCCTTTCGCCGCGACTTCCCTCGCGCTGAAGAGCGGCGGCGGTGGTGGCGGCGGGCGGTTTGCTGTGGCCGCAAGCAGCACACCAAAGTGCGTGAGCAACATCATATAGACCGCCTCCTTCCCATGCGCAGTAGCCAACCAGTTGCCGCTGCAGACAGGATCCAGGTCTGCGGTTCCGGCACGCTGTAAACATTGAGATAGAGCGCGTCGATGCCGGAATCGTTCTCCAAGGTCTCCGCAACGCCGTCCAGATCATAATCGCGCAGCCAATAGTCATCGGTCGAGCCGATTGACGGTGGCCAGTACGCTAGGCCCAGCGCACTGTCCGAAAAGTGATACCCCACCCCGACATCCGCGGGAGCAGCCAGCGGCGTCGGGAGTTCTAAATGGGCAAAGTAATTTCCCAGCGTCGCTGGGAGATCGGGGAAAAAATACTCTGCCAGAAGTGGCGGCGGGAACGGGCCGTCCGTTCCCTCAAATTCGTAAATTCGCAAACGAAAGGTGAGCGGCGCAGTGCCGATCGCCAGGTACCCGATATCGACGCCCGTAATCGGGGCATCAGAAGCGCGGTGGATGTCATCGGAAACTCAAGCGTTCCGATCACCCAGGCGGGATATGCTCCTTGCTGGGTTGTGGAATTGGCGTATGTGAGGATGTCAGCGCGAGTCCTGGATGAGAACAGCGCGCCCCCGACTGCAAGCAGCATAGCCAAGCGCGCGAGAACAATCATGCTCGCCTCCTTGTCATGCAAATGACCCAAGCAGCCGTCGCAGCGCACAGAATTCCGGTCTGGGGCTCAGGAACGCTACAGATGTTCAGGTAAAGCGCATCAAGCCCGGAATCATTCTCAAGGGTCTCTGCGACGCCGTCCAGATCGTAGTCCCGCAGCCAGTAGTCGTTTGTCGAGCCAACCGATGGCGGCCAGTAGGCCAGCCCGGCCGCGCTGTCCGAGAAGTGGAAGCCCACCCAAATATCCGCTGGAACAGTCAAGGGCGCCGGGAGCTCCAAATGGGCAAAGTGGTTTCCCAGCGTCGCCGGGAGATCGGGGAAAGAATACTCCGCCAGAAGCGGCGGCGGAAAAGTCCCGTACGGGCCTTCGAATTCATAGAATCGCAACCGAAACGTGAGCGGGTCGGTTCCGCCGGCTCGATAGCCGATGTCCACCGATGTAATCGGGGCATCGGAAACTCGATGAATATCATCCGAGATTTCCAGCGTGCCGATGACCCAATCCGGATGAATGCCCTGCTGCGTCGTGGAGTTGGCGTATGTCAGGATGTCGCCGCGGCTGACACCAGTCAATCCTCGCATTCTTGGATCGAATTCGCGCGCCCGCGAGGCCTATGCAGCGCCTTGTGAATTCTGCGCGCATTGGGCACTGATCAGGAATTGTGGACGGTTCCCCACGGAGCGCCGACCAAGCAATCCATGCAGTTGCTTCACCCGAGCATGACCGCCGGCGTGCCCTCGACCACAAACGCCGCCTCCGTCATTTCGCGCAACTTGTCGAGCGTGATATCCGGCGCGATCTCGCGCAGCAACATCCGCACCGGACCCTTCGCGTGGTCCGTCTTCGAGTACTCAAAATCGAACACGGCCCACTCGGTGATGAGGCGATGCACGCAGCGGACGCCGGTCAGCGGCAGCGTGCATTTCTTGAGCACTTTGCTTTTTCCGCTCTTGTCTGCGTGCTGCATGATGATGACCACGCGCTTCGCGCTGGCCACCAGGTCCATGCCGCCCCCCATGCCCTTCACCAGCTTGCCGGGCACCATCCAGTTTGCGAGGTCGCCTTCCTGGCTGAGTTCCATGCCGCCCATGATGGTCAGGTCGATGTGGCCGCCACGAATGATGCCGAAGGATTCGGCGCTGGAGAAATAGGATGAGCCGGGGAGTTCGGTGATGGTCTGCTTGCCGGCGTTGATCAGGTCGGGGTCGACCTCGTCATCGTATGGAAACGGGCCGATGCCGAGCATGCCGTTTTCGCTCTGCAGCACGATGTCCATGCCCGGCGGAATGTGATTCGCGACCAGCGTGGGCAGGCCGATGCCGAGGTTCACGTAGAAGCCGTCGCGCAGCTCGCGCGCCGCGCGAAGAACGATCCGGTCTCGGCCGGTGACGGGGGCGATCGTGCTCATGGTTTTCCCTGCAATTGTGCCGGCCCGCCGCGCCCGGCGCGTTATGGGGCATTCGGCACGTACGAGGAACATCGTCCGGCCAGACGTGGCCGGAGGCAAGTGCGAAAGGCGGCCGCGCGAATTTTGCCATTGCAATTCGGGTGGCCAAGACGCGATGATGGATCGGAGAGATCGTCGCGTGCCGCGCAAGTCGTTCAACAGGGGATTGAGAAATGATCTATTGGGGCGTCGTTCTGGCGGGGATGTGGGCAAGTGCCGTGGGACGTACTGATCTTGATCGGCGGGCTGCGGCCGGCGCGCCGGAAAAAGTCTGGGTGTTTTTCTGCGACAAGGGCGCTGGCGACCTGACCGCGTGCGAAATGCAGCGGGCGGCCTCTCACCTGTCGCCGCGCGCGATCGAACGGCGTAGTCAGCGCCGTGCCGTCCCGGGTCTCATGGACGAGCGCGATCTGCCGGTCGATGCGGCCGATCTGGACGCGGTCCGCGCCACCGGGGTAACTCTCTCGCACGTCAGCCGCTGGCTCAACGCCGTCAGCGTCCTGGCGACGACGGCGCAGCAGCAGGCGCTCCGCGATTTGCAGTGCGTTCGCGCGCTTCAGCCGGTGCGCCGGCTGATGCGGCTCGATGCGATTCCCGCGCGCACCGCGGCCGCGCCCCCGCCGAGCGGAACGCGCGCGTTCTACGGTTACGCACAGGAGCAACTCGATCAGATCGGCGTACCGCTGATGCACGCCGCGGGCTTCACCGGCGCGGGTGTTGTCATCGGCATCCTCGACACCGGCTTCCGCGAGACGCACGAAGTGTTTCTCGACGCCGTTCACCCGCTCACAGTGATCGCCCAATACGACTTCGTGGCCGGCGATCCGAATCCGCAGCCCGAACCGCAGGACAACCCCGACCAGCATGTGCACGGCACGCTAATCCTGGGCACGCTGGCCGCCTACAAGCCGGATGTGCTCGTCGGCTCGGCCTACGACGCCCAATTCATTCTCACGAAGACCGAGGACGTGACGCAGGAAGTGCAGATGGAAGAGGACCAGTATGTTTCCGGGCTGGAATTCATCGAGGCCAACGGCGGCGACGTCGCCACCAGCTCCCTCGGCTACATCGACTGGTACACGCAAGCTGATCTCGACGGCGGGACCGCGGTGACGACCGTCGCCGTCAACACAGCCACGGAAAACGGACTGGTGTGCATCACGGCCGCGGGCAATGGCGGTCACGGCGGCGGCGCATCGCTGATCGCGCCGGCCGACGCGCTCGACGTTTTGACCTGCGGCGCGGTGGATAGCGCAGGCACGATCGCCGACTTCAGCAGCGGCGGCCCGACGGCTGACGGGCGCGTGAAGCCCGAGGTGCTGGCGCGCGGCGTCGATACCTACACGATCTGGCCCTACGACGACGTGAGTTACGCGTACGCGAGCGGCACTTCGCTCTCAACGCCGCTGGTCGCGGGCGCTGTCGCGCTGCTGGTTGAGGCCCATCCCGATTGGACAGTGACGCAGATTCGGGCGGCCCTGACGCTGACGGCGAGCGACTATGTCGCCAACGGACAATTCGACGCCGGCGACGTGCGCGGCTATGGCGTGATCAACGTTTGGGCGGCGTCGCAGTTTGTGTTCTGCCCCGGCGACGCGAACGGCAGCGGATTGACCGACCTCAGCGACCTCGGCATCGTGCTGGCCAACTACGGCACGCAGCGTACGGCCACCTACGAGACCGGTGACCTGGATGGCGATCACGATGTCGATCTTTCCGACTTGGGAGTTGTCCTGAGCGGGTATCTGCTGCCTTGTAACTGAAACGAAGCAGGGAGAAATTCGTTCGACGATCGGATCGCGTCAGCGTTGACCGGAGACGTGACCGAGTGCTCGCGTTCCGGTCTGCAGCGACTCCATGATTCGCTGGCTGACGTGCGGCTCGGACAGACTGGACGATTCCCACCGCTTCGCATCACTTCGACAAACTCGATTCGTCCGCTACGATCCGCGCTCGATCGATTGGTGAAGGAGGCGTCATGCCGCATGTCGTGTCGGGTCGGTGCGTGGATTGTCGCTACACGGATTGCTGCGCGGTCTGCCCCGTGGACTGCTTTCACGAGATCAAGAACCCGCGCATGCTGGTCATCGACCCCGATACGTGCATCGATTGTCAGCTCTGCGTGCCGGAGTGCCCGATCAACGCCATCTTCGAAGAGGACGAGTTGCCCGAGCCGTATCGCGAGTGGGCGGAAAAAAACCGCGAACTCTGCAAGAGCGGCGAACAGGTCAACTCAAAGCAGCAGCCGCTGCCCGGCGCGAAGACGCTGGACGTGCTCCAGGCGGACGAAAAGGCGCGCGGCTGGAAGGTCTCCGAGCCGCGCAATTCCTAGCGCCACGATATCGCGACCGAGCCGCGCTGGCTCGATGATTCGATTGCGCGACCGGTTCGTTTATCCCGCCTGCTTGGCCAGATATTCCGCCAGCATGTCGAACGTCCTACCCCAGCCCTGACGCATCGAGTCGTGCCCGGCGTCGAAGATGCGCTGCTCGACCGGCGTGGCCTGATGCGCGCGCCAAAGTACCCTTACGAGTGTGCCGCGCCCGACGCCCGCGTGCGGCGCGAAGGTCACGATCGAGTGCATCCGCAGCGGCCAGCCGGCGTGCATGGCGTTGCTCCTGACTTCGCCCAATTCGTCGGAAAACGAGACGGGGAACGCGAGGGGCTCCGGCCGAACGATTTCGAGGAACTCCCAGCGGCCCCACAGCTCCACTCCGCCGGGGAACTGCATGCAAGGCTAATTAACCATCAAGTAAAATACGGATCTTCTCGAACGGTCCAGGCGGAAATGGGCGGCAAAGACGATTGGTTGGGTACGCGGTAGGATGTTTTTTCATGGACGCACGGATGCGCCATCAAGCCCGATTCGCGTGCCCGCGCACTCATAGAATTGCGATCGCTCTGGTGGGATTGATGGCCGGCGTCTCCTCCGCGACCGCGCGCGGTCCGCAGAGCGTGCTGGCGACACAGATCGCGCTGGAGCGCGCGGGATTCTCGCCGGGATTACTGGACGGCAGGGAGGGCGCCAAGACGCACAACGCGATCCGGGAGTTTCAGCGGGTACACGGCCTGTCGCAATCCGGCGAAATGGATGACGCCACGCGAGCGGCCCTTCGCATCGATGAAGAGGACGCAATCATGCGATACACGATCACAGTTGTCGACGTGCGCTCGGTCGGTCCCAATCCGCGCGGCTGGGCGGAGAAGGCGAAGCTGAAGCGCCTCGGACACGCGTCGCTTTCGGAGGCGCTCGCCGAGCGTGGCCATACGTCGCGGGCGATGTTGGCTCGACTCAATCCCGGACGAAATCTCGATCAGGCTCAGGCCGGAGAGGTCGTCAACCTGCCGAACGTTCCGCGTGTTTTTTACGGTAAGCCTGCGGCGATTCTCCGGATTGAACTGGATCGCAAACAAGTGCGCGCGATGAACGCCGGCGGCGCGACGCTCGCAATTTTCCCCTGCTCGATCGCGGCGAAATACGAGAAACGCCCGCGCGGCGAAACGCGCGTCAAAAAGGTTGCCTTTGACCCGACCTATCGCTTTGATCCAAAGATGTGGACTGAGGTGCACGGCATCTCAAAGCCGCTGACGATTCCAGCGGGCCCACGAAATCCGGTTGGGCTCTGCTGGATCGGCCTGGGCCTGCCGGGTTATGGCATTCACGGCACGCCGAATCCCGAACTGATCGGCAAGACCGGCTCGCACGGCTGCATCCGGCTGGCCAACTGGGATGCCGTGCGGCTTGGTCACATGGTGAAGCCGGGCGTGCGGGTCGTGTTTGCCGGGAAATAACGGGCGATCGGCGTGCGCGGCATGCCGGAACGGCGAGCGATGTTAGACATCACCAAGTCGCGCGAGAGCGGCCGCTCCGATCATGCCCGCATCATTTCCGAGTTCGGCCGGCACGATCTCCGGATGATCCGGCGCGATCTGCCACGTGAGCTTCTTGAAATGCGCGCGAATCGGGTCGAAGAGCTGCGCCCCCGCCTCGGCCATTCCACCGCCGATGATGATGCGCTCCGGATTGAGCACGTGCTGCAACGTGACGCAGGCGGTCGCCAGGTAATAGCACGTCTCGTCCCAGATCGCCGCGGCCAGCGGATCGCCCGCCAACGCACGATTCGCCACTTCATGCGCGGACACCTCGTCTTCGTGCGCGCGCGCCGCATCACCGTGTAGCGCTTCGGCATACCGCAGCGAGACCGCATTCGCCGAGCCGTATCGTTCGAGGCAGCCTTTTTGGCCGCAGGGGCAGGGTCGTCCGCCGGGCGCAGCGATCAGGTGGCCGACTTCGCCGGCATTATCGAAGTGGCCACGAATCAGCCGTCCGCCAAGGATCACGCCGCCGCCGATGCCCGTACCGAGCGTGAGCAGGATGAGATCGGCCGCGCCGCGCCCCGCGCCGGCGATGTATTCGCCAAAGGCGGCCGAATTCGCGTCATTCTCGACCACGACCC
>JBGAJB010000004.1:0-38611 GCA_044225155.1 Phycisphaerae bacterium
GGCGTCCTGCCGACGGCCGACGAGTTCGAGAAATTCACGACCGACCCCGCTCCGGACAAGCGCGCCAAGCTGGTCGATGGACTCCTGCAGCGCAAGGAGTTCGTCGAGCTCTGGGTGCTGAAATGGGCCGAGCGTTTGGAACTGCGTTCCAGCGAGCAGGTCAGCTATAAGGCGATGCTGCTTTACTACAACTGGCTTCAGGAACGCATCGCCGCGAACGTGCCGATCGATCGCATCGTGCGGGAGCTGCTCTCGGCCGGCGGCGGAACATTCAGCAGTCCGGCCACGAACTTCTTCCAGGGCGAGCAGGACACGCTGAAGCTCACCGAAAACGTTGCCCAGGCGTTTCTCGGCACGCGGGTGCAATGTGCCCAATGCCACAACCACCCGTTCGACCGCTGGACGATGAACGACTACTACGGCTTCGCCGCGTTTTTCGCTCAGATCGGACGCAAGGCGAGTGACGACCCGCGCGAGACGATCGTTTTCAACAGCGGCGGCGGGGACATCAAGCATCCGGTCGGCGGGCGCGTCATGGCGCCGAAGTTCCTGGGTGGGGCGACGCCCGATCTCGCGGGTCGCGACCGCCGCGCCGTGCTGGCCGATTGGCTGACCGCGCCCGACAACCGCATGTTCGCCCGCAACGTGGCCAATTTCGTCTGGGCGCATTTTGCCGGACGCGGCATCGTCGAGCCGGTCGATGATGTGCGCGTCAGCAATCCGCCGTCAAACGAAGCCCTTCTCGACGCGCTCGCCGATCACCTCGTCGAGTATAAGTTCGATCTGCGCCGCCTTGTGCACGACATCTGCACGTCGCGCACGTACCAGCTTTCGACGCGCACCAACGCCAGCAACGCGGCCGACAGCGCGAACTTCTCCCACGCTGGCGTGCGGCGCATCCGCGCGGAAGTGCTGCTCGACGCGATCTCGCAGGTCACCGGCACGAAAGACAAGTTCCAGGGCCTGCCGCTCGGCGCGCGGGCGGTGCAGATCGCCGACGGCAACACGTCGAATTACTTCCTGACGACCTTCGGTCGGGCGAAACGCGAGAGCGTCTGCACGTGCGAGGTCGTCATGGAGCCGAACCTCTCGCAGGCGCTGCACCTGATCAACGGCGACACAGTGCACCAGAAGATTGCACAAGGTCAGGTCGTGCAAAAGTTGCTCGCGGCCGGGCTGACGCCGCCGCAGGTCGCGGAACGGCTGTACGTGCTCTGTCTCTCACGCAAACCGGTCGAGAGCGAAACGCAGCAGATCGCCGGTATGCTGGCCGAGCCGAATCAAGATCCGGCCGGCGTGCTGAGCGACTTGTTTTGGGCGTTGTTGAACAGCCAGGAATTCATGTTCAATCACTGATCCAGATCGATTTTCTCGCCGTCATTCGAACACTTCGCTAAGGGACGATGTAGCTGTCAGTCTCCGTCAACGGCGCAATGCGCGCCGTCGCGCCGCCCGGCTCCGCTACTTTCCCGATCAACCCTCCGGTCGGGTCGCTCCGCGTCGCGGCGGTGTAGATATTGTCGTGGTCGATGCCGGCCAGCGGCGTACGCACGAACTCGGCGTGGCCGTCGAGATAAAGGACGTTCTGTCCCTCGCCGTTGTGGTTTCGTGAGTTCCACGCCCGCCACTTCTCGTGATCGAGCCCCAGCAAACCCGCACGCATCAATCCGAGCGCAGCAGGTGGCACGATTGCCGATCTTCGGTCCGGGCGGCTGCGGGTGTCGGCGTATTCGTCGCCGGCCTCGAAGTACGGCCCCTTGTCGGCCATGATCGGGAGGCGCCCATCGTCGTTCGTGGTGCGTCGAGTTCCAAAAGGCAAGCTGATTCCATAGCTCAATTTGTCGTATCCGCGAAAATCAAATCGACTGATGCCGGGATGAGCAGCACCGTCGATGACAGCTTGATCCTTCCCGTAGTTGCGGAGATCGTCCTCTTGATCGTCGCTGGCGGGACAAGTGAATTGGCCGACCGTCTGGGTTCCGACTGTGACAAGCATGAATTCAACGCGGCTTGGATTGCTCACGCTCCGCGTTTCGGCCACCTGGTTGGACTCCCGGATACTCAGCCGTGGCGTTGATCCCAGATAGCCGGCATAGTCGATCGGGGATAGGGAAAAACTGTTCGAGCCGTCGCTTGAGAGATTCGCGTGCAAATACTGGGGGAAACAGCCGTTGTTGTCATTCGAATAGATGTGGATTCCCTGTCCGATCCCGCGCAGGTTCGATGCGCAAGTTGCGCGTGGCGGCAGTTGTCGCCCTCCGAGCCGTGGAACCAGGACGCTGTACAAAACGAAACCGAGGATCGATCCGGCAACGATGAGGCAGACGAGTTCTACTTGAGTCAGCGCTGATCGTTTCCAATGACCGCTCGCGCGCATTTCGGCGTCTTCCTTAGGGCACGATGTACGCGTCCGTTTCCGTTAGCGGGGCGATGCGGGCCGTCTCGGTCCCCGGCTCCGTCACTTTCCCGATCAATCCGCCGGTCGGGTCGCTCCGCGTGGCGGCGGTGTAGATGTTGTCGTGGTCAGGCCCCACCAGCGGCCAGGTGACGAACTCGGCGTGGCCATCCAGGAAGAGCACGTTCTGGCCCTCGCCCTCATGATTCCGCGAGTTCCACGGCCGCCAGGCGTCGGGCGACTTTGCGAGCAGCGACGCCTTAGTCGTACCGAGCGCGGCCGGCGGCAGGATGCTCGAACGCCGGTCGGGACGACTGTGCGTGTCGGCGAACTCAGGGCCGGCTTCGAAATAGGGGCCCTTGTCTGCCAAGATCACCATTCTGGAACTGGGCGTGCGACCCTGGTTAGGTCGGCTTCTAAATGAAAGCTGCATGCCATATCCCAGGCTGCCGTAGCCGCGAAAATCGAAGCGGTTCTGTCCCGGACGAGCCACTTCGCTTTCGCTGGTAGTAACTACGCGATCGCGGCCATAGTTCCGCAAATCATCTTCAAAATCGACGTTCGAAATACAGGGCGCCTGGCCGACCGTATTGGTCCCCGCAATCATGAGGGCGAAGATGGCACGGCTGGTCGTGGCGATGTCGCGCTCCGCCGCCGTTTCGTCGGATTCACGGATGCTCAACCGCTCGGTCGAACCCATCAACCCGGCATACTCAAATCTGGCCCGGCGAAAGTCTCCGTCCTCGTTTCCTGTGATCTCAAACCGGAAATTGGGCAGATAACCGCCATTCTGAGTGGAATAGATTTGCAGACCCTGCCCGAGTCCGCGCAGGTTGGAGGCGCAAACGGCGCGAAGTGACAGGAACTGCGCTCGCTTCCAAGTCGTAAGAGCCAGTATCAGGACGATGAATGCAAGCGCGAACAAAACAACGATCAACTCGGCGCGGGTGATCGCCCGCCGACTTGGTGCTCGAGAATTCATCTGGGGCTTCCGGATGGGTCGTTGTACTGAGTACGCCGCAGCCGGGTTCCGGGTTCTCCAAACTAGTGAGGGCGGATGGGCAGGTCGCTATCCGTCGGGGTCGTTGCCGCTCTGTTCGGCCAGCTCATCCCGCTCCATGACCCGCTCGATCCGCGTCGCGCGGCCGGTTTCGGCGTCGACGTCGACCAAGACTCCGCAAAGCCGGACATCGCCGCTGGCCACGTCGTAGGGATAGGGCATGCCCGTGACCAGCGAGCGGACGACGTTGTTCTTGTCGCGGCCCAGCACCGAGTCGTAGGGGCCGGTCATTCCGAGATCGGTGATATAGGCCGTGCCGCCGGGCAGGATGCGCTCGTCGGCGGTCGGAATGTGTGTGTGCGTGCCGACTACGGCGCTGACGCGGCCGTTCAGGTACCAGCCGAGAGCCATCTTTTCGCTCGTGGTCTCGGCGTGCACGTCGACCACGATCACGCGCACCTCGCGCGAGAGGTGGTCGAGCACGCGATCGACGGCGTGAAACGGGCAGTCGGCTTTCATATTCATGTACGTGCGGCCGAGCAACGAAATTACGGCGACTTTCGTCCCGCGGCGCGTCTCGAAAAGGGCGTGATCGCGCCCGACGGCTTCGTCCGGCAGGTTGGCCGGCTTGACGATCCGGTCGTTTGATTCGAGCAGCGGCAGGGCGTCGTGACGCTTGTAAATGTGGTCGCCGAGCGTGCGCAATCGATGCCCTGATGGCGGAGTTTGCTGAAGATCTGCGGCGTGATGCCGCTGCCGGCCGCGGCGTTTTCGGCATTCGCGATGACGCATTCGATGTCGTGCTGACGGATCAGGCGCGGCAGCAGCGTGCCACAGGCGTGCTTACCCGGGCGGCCGACGATGTCTCCGATGATCAGGATGCGCACGGTCGCGCTCGATTCGTCTGTGAGCGAGCCGGACTTGGCGTGCTCGCTCGGTTGCCCCCATCCCAGAATGCTCGCCCCGCCCGCCGCGGAGATTCAAGGGAAAGGCCGCCTCCCGCGGGTGCCATCGGGCGAACTCCAGTAGACACGCGACGCATTTGAATCGCAAGCGCAACTTGTGCCGGAAACGAAAAAATGTGCGGGTAATCACCCGTCCAAGGCGAGCACCGTGCGGACGACTAGACGCCGACGGCCTTGAGGCGCGCCAGACCTAGTCTTTGACGCCAATGACGTCGAACACCGGCGGCGTGAAGAAGAAGGTGTCCGGATCGGCCGTGCGGCGCACCCATTCGCGTGCGAATTCGTCGGCGTCGCTTTGGGAAAGAAATCCCTCCGGGACAAGCGTCGGCACGAAGTTGCGGAAGAACGTCGTCGGCCATTGCCAGAAGTCGTCGCTCGGGCGGATGGCCCGCGCGATCGGTCGAATTTCGCGCAGCGTCAGACCGGCTTCGCGGAACAGACGCGGCAGCCGCCCGACGAGATCGGGATCGCCATGATGGGCGCGCCAGCGCCGGCCGATCGCGTCCACTACCCGCGTGCAAACGTCGCTGCGCGGGGCGAGCGTCAGCGCCAGATAGTTGAAGTAATCTTGCACGGCGAAGATCGCGCCGGGTCGCAGCGCGCGGGCAACGGCCCGCACCACGCGCTCCGGTTCGCGGACAAAGCAGAGCACCCAACGGGCGTATGCGCCGTCGATGCTCGCCGGCGGTAAATCGAGTGCTTGCACGTCGCCGTGGCGGACGTCGATGTTCCCAGCTTTCCGCGCTGCGACTTCGCCGCGCAGCGTTTCGAGGAAGCGCGGCGACTCGTCGATCGCGATGATGCCGCCGGTCGGCCCGACGATGTCCGCCAGCTCAAACGTGGCGAAACCGGGGCCGCAACCGACGTCGAGCAGCGTCTGCCCGGTGCGAAAGCCGGCCCGCCGCCAGATGGCGCGGGCATCGTCGGCCCAAAGACGGTGTTGCAGGCCAAGCCGATCAAGCTCGGCCGCATTTGTTCCCAGAACGTATTCGCGTTCGCCCGTGCTCATAGTGTGTTTATAGACGTTTTTGAGCGACGAAGCATTGCAGAAGTGTGAAGACGCAGGCTCAGGTGTTCGGCGTCTGCCACGTCAGGCAGACATCCTGCACCGCCCCGCCGAACAGGCGCGCCAGCGAGACTTCCAGGCCGATACGCCCCGCACGCGCGGCGGGCAACAGCACGAGTCGATCCCGCAGGTCGCTGAGGGCGATCACAAGGTCATCCGTGGCCCACGCGCAGCGGAGAGAATGCGCGCTGGCGAGCAGCGGCGTGATGACGCTCTGGGCGTCGAAAATGCTGAGCACGCCCTGCGTTCCGGCCGGCACGAGCACCTCGGTGAGATCATCCCATTCGCGAACGTCGATCGTCTCGATCGGCCGGTTCGTGCGGAACGCGACCCACCAATCGTCCGGTTGCGACAAATCCTGGCGCAGCAGCGTGCCGCTTTCCGTTCCGACGATCAGCGTGCGTTCCGCGACGGCGAGCGAGTGGATCGTCGCGTCGGCGGAAGTATGAAGCTGCGGCGCGTCGCTTCCGGGCGCGACGCGATAGACGCAGTCGTCGGCGGCAAAATAGAGCGTGCCATCCGGCGACAAGGCCGGCGAGCGCACTGTGCGAGGAGTACCGCTTTGTGGACGAAGCAGCGGAGCGCCGATAACCGGAGCGGGTGCGCCCGTGGACTCCGCTGTCAGCGGCCAGGCCCAGCAGCCGAGTGTTGAGTGGGTCGCCAAGATGCGGCCGCGATCCGCGACAGCCGCGTTGAAGCCGGTGCGCGGCGCCGCGCCGTCGAATGGTGTTTCAAACCGACCGGCGAGGTTGCCTTCGCCATCCAGCGCCCAAACGCCGGTTGCGGACCCGACCAGAATCCACTGATGCAGCGGATCGAATGAGAACGATCGCAGTCCGCCCAGATCGCGTGGCAGCGTCACGCGTTTTGTCACGCTCGCCGCTTGCGGATCGAGCCACGCGCACTCATAGCCCGCCAGCACGATCACGGCTTGCGCCTTCGCCGGCCCGGGGTGACGCGCCACAGGTTTTCGAGCAGTTGCGTGCGCTCGCCCGGCGACAGCGCGGGCAACAGACTGTGCCATTGCTGGTCCGGCTCGCGAGCCGCCGCACGCAGCTTTCCAAAAATCTCGCTCAGATCGTCGAGTCGTCGCCGGGCAGGCGCGTTGCTGGCCGTCTCGATCGTCTCGCAGCGCGGATGCTCTAACCGCTGATCTGCTTCGCGGTCGCGCGCTGTTCGCTCGGCCAGCGTGCGGCTCGTGCAGTGCACGGTCGCCACTTCGGCGACGGTGAATCCGCAATCAAAGCTCAACCGCTGCATCGCGCCGCCGAGAAAGTCGAGCAATTCTCCGCGCAGGTCTTCGTTGACCAGACGTTCGGCCGGGCGCGCGGCCACAAACTTCTGCAATGCCATTCGTCCGCCGCCATCGCCCACGAGTTCGGCCAGGCGCGCCAGCGTCAATTCCGGGAGTGAGAGCACGTTGTGCAGCAGGGCGGCGAGATCATCGCCGCGCGCCGGCCACACCAGCAGCAGTTCACAATCCAAGTCGACGAGATTGCCGCAATTGGCCGTTGCGGCGCTGACTCGCAGGGGAACGGTGACGCGCCGATTGCGCACCAAGCCGAGCATGTCGTCCGGCTCGCCGCGCGGGGAATCGCCGGCGGCTAGAAGAGCGCGACGCCCGTCGCCACGCTCGATCACGCCCATCCACGCGTCCGGAATGAGGGTGGCGGTCAGCAGCCCGCGCGGCCAGTCGCGCAACCGCGTCGCGAACGCGACGAGTTCAGAATCGGTGAACCGGTCGGTGATGCTGCGTTTCATGACCAGTCTCCGAACGCCTGGGCCGCCGGGCAGGGACGCTAGATCGGTCCCAGCCGATCCGGCCGTGGATCGGCATGCAGGAGAAAAACTCCCGCGCCCGTAATCCAGATCAACGGCGCAGCTTCCTCGTTGCGCCTCCACCACCCGACAAACAACAACCCCAGCAGCAGAATCGTAGCCGCGCGGAAGAGAGCGCGCCGTCTGCGCCGGGCGCGCATCAGCGTTTCATGTCGCTCCTGCCATTTGCGATGTTGAGCGGAGTCGATGCCGGAACTCGGCGTGATCTTTTCCCGGCGCCGCCCGACGGCTGAGGCCGTCGGCGACGCTGATTCACGGATCCCTACTCCACAGCGCGCACAGTATCTCGCGCGCGGCGGGTTTTCATGATTGCATTGGGAATTGACACAACGCGGAGATTGTGTCGGGGAGTCGAGTGACGCTACCAGGCCGTCCCGACCGCGTTGCGATAGTTGCTCCGCTCGATCATGCCCGGAATCAGCAGCAGATCGAAGAGCGAGCCCACGCCCAGCAAGCCCCATGTGAGGAGCCACAGAATGCCCGTGAGGGGCTTGCCCGCGTAGAAGCGATGAACGCCGGCCACTCCAACCAGCGTGAGCGCCCAGAGTGCGTACGCCGCACCGATGGAACGCCCGGACTGTCCGGGCGGCAGCGCTGCCGCGCGCGGCGCCGAGAGCTGCGAACCGCAGCGGGTGCAAAACCGACCGACCACGTTGCTTTGCGTTGCCTGGCCGCAGGACGGACAGCGTTGTGAGTAATTCGCCATCGGTAAAACCCTCCCACGCAGTATTCGGAGGCGTATTCGCGCAGACTGCCGAAATATTTGTCGGCATTGGCGCTGCGGACCAAGCTTGCGGGACGCCGTTGGAAAGCCGCAGGCCAGAAACCACCGCGATCCTCGCCGTGTGGAAGGCGCGGACCTCGCGTGTTCCGAAGCTCGTCAGTTCCCGGCCGCCCATTGTTCAAACCGCTCGACATCCTTGGCGCTGACTGACGGCGGCGTCTCCGCGACGGCCGACAGCACATCTGCCATCGATATTCTACGGGGCGCGGAACCACCAACCGATTCCAAAAAAGGTCGTCGTGCGGAACGCTCAGCGACGGCCTTGATATCCGCCCCGCTATATCCCGCCAGTTTTTCACTAAGAGCGGCAAAGTCCACATCGTCATCGAGCGGCCGCTTTCCGAGATAGATCTCCAGCAGCCGAAACCGGGCGGCCGCATCCGGCAGGGGAATGTAAACCTTCGCGTCGAGCCGTCCCGGCCGCATCATGGCCGAGTCGAGGCTCCAGGGTTCGTTGGTGGCCCCGAGAAAAAGCAGCGCCCGGTCGGCCTTGCGATCGAAACCCTCGATCTCCTGCAGGATTTGCGGAACGACGCGCTGCATGACGGTGCTGTCGTTGGAGCGGCGCTTCGGCACCATCGCCTCGACCTCATCGAGGAAAATGATGCTCTTCTTTTCCGCTTTCGCCGCTTCGAAAAGTTTGCGGACGTTCTGCTCGGCTTCGCCCACCCATTTGCTCATGAGTTGCGCCGGCGTGACGACGAACATCGTCGCTTCCAGTTCGCACGCCACCGCCCGCGCGAACATCGTCTTACCAGTGCCCGGCGGGCCGTAGAGCAACATGCCGCCGCCGACGTCGATGCCGTAATGGCTGGCGAGATCGGCGTGCTGAAAGGGGTAGATCATTTTCAAATAGATTTCGGACTTCACCTCGTCCAGACCGGCGATGTCCTCGAAGCGCGTGGTGGGTTTTTCCCGGACAACCCAGTCCTGAGCGTCGGGGCCGTCTTCGTCGCCATCGCGGGCGCGGTCCTTACCGCCGCCGGCTTTCCCCACGCCGACGCGCAGCCCCTTGTCGCAATCCTTGGCCAGCGACATCAGCTCGCGCGCGTACTCCTCTTGCTCGGCCTTCTGCGCGGCATCCGGGTTGGCTTCCGAGATTTCGATCATGCACTCGGCCGCTTGAATGAGGTACGGCTTGGCGCCGACGTAGTCGCCGCTCTTGAGCGCGGCGATGCCCTTGTCCTTGAGGCGTGAAAACGTGGAGAACGTCGCGGGCATCTGGGATCGCTCCTGGCTGTGTGCGAAGTGTATTCTAGGGAAACAGCGCGAGATTCCCCTATACGCGGCGTTTCTGCCGCAATGTCCGTGGAAACTTCGCCTCACCGCGCTGGAGATGCTCCTCGACCCGCGTTCGCACCACCTGTTCCCATTCGGCCCAGTCGGGCGGACGCGACTGGCGCAGCCGCTCGGCTTCCGCCAGCATTGGAGTGCGTGCGACTCCTGATCGATTTCGCCACGCCATCGGCGGAGTTCGCAAACGCCGTTCGTTTCTTTCAACCACGGACGAGTCACTACGACATCTACGGCTGCTGGCTCGCCGCCGCCCTATGGCGCGCCGATCCGCAGGAGCTGCCCGCCTACCTCGCCGATCTGGACGAAGTCATTGCGGGTCGTCAGCCGGAGGCCCGGGGGGACTCGGCGAATTGGCTCGCGGATTCCCTGGCAAACTACGCCCCCGTCAACGCGAATACGCAAGTTGCGCAAATACATTAACGAAACCCGCATCTCGCCGACGACTCGTTTCCGGCTTCTGGAGCGGCTGGTCCGGGCGGACGATGAGCAGGCCGGCTCGCTCGTCAGCGCCTGGCTCGAGCGCGAGGATGACAGCGGAAAACGCTGGCTGCGTGACAACCTCTCCAAATGGGGCGCGCCCGGCAGAAAGCTCGCGCTCGAAAGGTGGCCGGAGTAGCGCTTTGACCGGGCTTTGCGGCGCTCGACTCGCCGCCAAGAGACGCGCTCGCGCCGGTATGCTGCGGCATCGGCAGGAGTTCACGAAATGCTGCATTCTGAGTCTCGATTGATTACTCATAGATGGCTGGGCGCGTTTCTCGTCTTCGTACTTCTTGTCGCAGCGCCTTCGCTTGCGCAGGACAGCGAGGATCCGGGGCTCGGCGAGTTTCTGCGGCGGTTTCAGACGGACCGTTCCTACGTGCAGCGCTTTCACAACCTGCCCTGGGCCGAGGAACGCTTCGACCGTCTGGATCGACTGCATCGCGAGTGGCAGGCGAGATTTGAAAAACTCGACTTTGACGGATTGGGCATTGCCGGCCGCATTGATTGGCTGCTCTTTCGCGGCTACCTCGATCTCCAGCGATCGAGAGCAGTGCTGGAACGTCAGCGTTTGGCCGAAATGGACGATTTACTCCCCGGCCGCCGCATGCTGCTCGACCTCGAAATCCAGCGTCGACAAGCCGTCAAAGTCGATTTTCCCGCCGTCGCGGCCAAACTGGCGGCCCTGCCGGACGAGATCAAAGTGCTTCGCGAGCGCATCGAAAAGGGCCGCTCCGCCAAATCCGAATCGAAGCCGGCCTCGAATCCCGCGGAGTCGCAACCGGACGTCAGCACTACTTCTTCTCCCGCCGGACCTTTGACGGTTACACCCGTCATCGCGGCGCGCGCGGCCGGCGCGCTCGGCGAGTTGCAACGCCTGCTGAATTCCTGGGCCGACGAGTACCAGTCCTACGATCCCGAATTCGCCTGGTGGATGAAGCAGCCCCGGGAGGCCGCGTCGAAAGCCCTCGACGACTACGCCCGCTATTTGCGCGAGACGATCGCCGGCTTGCACAACGCTCCGGAAGACCCGCTGATCGGGGATCCGATCGGCGAGACCGCGCTCCTCGGCGACCTGGCGGCCGAAATGCTCGCGTATTCGCCGCAGGATCTCATCGCGATCGCCGAGCGTGAGTTCGCGTGGTGCGACGCAGAGATGAAGAAGGCTGCGGCCGAGATGGGCTTTGGCGACGATTGGAAGGCCGCCCTCGCCAAGGTGAAGCAGGACTACGTGCGGCCGGGCGAACAGGATCGTCTCGTGGCCGACGAGGCCCGCGGTGCGATGCAATTCCTCAAGGATCACGACCTCGTCACATTGCCGCCCGAGGTCGAGGAAATGTGGCGCTGCGACATGCTTACGCCCGACCAGCAGAAATACTGGCCATTCCAGGTCTATCTCGGCCAATCGGTCGGCGTGTCTTACCCGACCGCCTCGATGTCCAACGAAGACAAGCTGATGGCGCTGCGCGGGAACAACCGTCACTTCACGCACATTGTCGTGCAACACGAACTCGTCCCCGGCCATCATTTGCAGGGATTCATGTCCGAGCGCTATCGCGCGTACCGCGAGATGTTCGGCACGCCTTTCTTTGTCGAGGCTGGGCGGTTTACTGGAGATGCGGATGTGGGAGCTCGGCTACGCGCGCGGGCCCGAAGATCGCATCGGCATGCTCTTCTGGCGGATGCACCGCTGCGCGCATTATCGTCAGCCTGAAATTTCACCTGGGCGAAATGTCCCCCCAGCAGATGATCGATTACCTGGTCGACGCGTCGATGACGCGCCAACGCGACCGGCGAGGTGCGGCGCTACGTCGGACCGGACTATTCTCCGCTTTATCAGTGCGGCTACATGATCGGCGCGCTGCAACTCCGCGCGCTGCAGCGCGAAATCGTCGGCAGCGGCCAGATGACGGACAAGCAGTTCCACGACACGGTGCTGACCTACGGCTCGATTCCTAACAATTGATCCGGGCGGGTTTACGGGGCGAAAAGCTCTCGAAGGATTGGAAGCCGGCGTGGAAGTTTGCGGAGTAGCGTCGAGAGCGTGAGTTTCGATGATGACCATGCCCGATGGCGCAGCCTGCAAGATTCATCGGCACCCTTGGCGATTTGGCGCGGCCGCAGTGCTCGTGGCACTCGTAGTCTACGGCCTGACGGCGGCGGCGTTTCAGCACTCAAAGTCCCCCCAAGGCGCGTATTTCAACTATCTAGCCGACGCCTTCCTGCATGGAAGGCTCGATCTCGCCCGTCCGCCGGGCGAGCACGACCTGACGCCGTTCCAGGGCAAGTGGTATGTGCCCTTTCCACCGCTGCCGGCGCTCCTGATGCTGCCATGGGTGGCCATGGCCGGCCTGGCGAATACGAACACCGTCTGGTTCTCAATCGTCGTGGGCGCGGCGAATGTGTGGCTCGTCTGGTGGCTGTTGGCAGGCCTTGCGCGGCGGGGCCTGATCACGCTCTGTGTGGGCGATCGCTTCTGGCTCACGTTGATGTTCGCCCTCGGGACGATTCACTGGCAGATCGCGGTTGATGGACAGGTTTGGTTTCTCGGGCACATCTGCACGCTGATGTTCATGCTGCTCTCCGCGGCGCTGGCAGTCTCGACCGGCTCGCCTTGGCTGTCAGGGTTGGCGCTCGCGTGTGCCATGCTCGGCCGGCCGAATGTCATATTCGTGTTTCCCCTGCTGCACGCGCTAGCGCTGTCAGTACGACAGTTACGGGACGACAGCCTCTCTGAAGCTACAACGGCCCCGCCCGGGTCCAATGGCGGTTGGAACGAGTCTCCATCCGAGCGCGATACGTGGAAATTGCTCGGCGCTGGGCTGCGTGGTTGGGATATCGGCTGGCTGCTGCGATGCTTGGTGCCGATCGCCGTCGCGGCCGGGCTGCTGATGTCGTACAACTTCGCCCGCTTCGGCGACGCGCTCGATTTTGGCTACACCCGGCAAAAAGTCGATTCCAGCGTGCTCGACAATTTGTTCACCTACGGCCAGTTCAGCTTGCATCACGTTCCGCGCAATCTCGAAGTGATGCTGCTCGGCCACCCAAAGTTCGAGCGCGGCAATTTCCTTCCCACGCCCGATGACCACGGCATGAGCATTTTTCTGACGACACCGGCGCTGCTGCTCGTGCTCAACGCGCAGGGCCGGGACCGGCTGACTCGCTCTGCCTGGCTGGCGACGGGCCTCCTCCTGATTCCGCTGCTGCTCTACTACAACACCGGGTGGGTCCAATTCGGCTATCGCTTCAGCCTCGACTTTCTGACGCCGCTCATTGTGCTGATGGCGCTCGCAGCCACCTTTGCGGCCACGACTTTCCACGCTCATGAAGGCGCTGATCGTCGTCGGCATTGCCGTGAACGCCTGGGGGTGAATTGGTGGTTTGGGACGGTGGTTCACTAAGCCTAGGCTCGGTGGGAGCCTTCGCCCTCCCGCTCTCGGCGCCGGATGCTGTTGCCGAGTCGAATGGTTGCAGAGCCGCAGAGTCGCGGATCAGTAAACGCCTTCGACGATCGGGGTCACGAAGCCGCTGAAGGGCCGCACGTCCGCCACGCCATCCCACGGATATTTCTCGCACGGCGGCGTACGCGTGCCCTCGTCGCGGCTCGAGAAAGCGCGGCATGAAGAACTCGCGGGTCAGCGTTGTCAGCCGCACGCGCGCCGTGCAGCCATATTCGACCAGGCGCTGCTCGCGGGCGGACGACGCATCGTCGGTGGATTTCGGATCGACGACTTCGATCATCGCGCGCACGACGAGGCGGATGATAGATGATGGCATAGTTGATCGGCCGGATCGAACGGTTTATGCACCGCCAAGCCCATCAGCGTGTTGCCGTAGGTCGGGCAGAATTCGATGCGCGGGATCACGCCCGGCGCGTGCGGTCCGTTTTCAAGCAACTCCTCGCGCGCGAATTTGTGGAATTGGCGCGTCATCTGCGTACCGCCGCAGAAAACGCCCGTGATGCCGAGTTTCCGCAGCGAGACGCGGCTCGCACAGCGCCTCAGCAGTTTCGGCGTGGCGAACGAACAGCGAATGTTGTCATGGGCGCGCAGGATCGTCAGCGCCTGATCGATCACGTGTTCTTTGTATTCGTGCATTTCCCGCATGCGCTCCGTCTTCGTGAGCTTCACCACCCAGCGTGGATCGAGATCGACGCAGAAGCAGATTCCGCCGCGATGTTGTGCGAGATGCTCGACTGCCAGCCGCAATCGGCGGCCCCGACGGCCCAGCATCAGCCAGTCGCTGCCCGCGCGGGAAAATAGGAGTCGTTCAGCGTGTCGCTGAACATCTCGTAGTCAATGCGGAAATCCTCGCTGTTGATACGCGACTTCGGCACGCCCGTGCTGCCGCCGGTCTCAAACACGTAGATCGGCTTGCCCGCCAGCCCGCGCGGCACCCAGCGCCGCACCGGCCCGCCGCGCAGCCACTCGTCCTGAAACGGGGGAAAAAGATCGAGATCGTCGTAGCCGCGAACGCGCTCGCGCGGATCCCAGCCCAGCTTCGACGCATAGTCCAGCCAGAACGGCGCGCCGCTCTGCGGGTCAAAGTGCCAGGCGATGATCTCGCGCACGTGGGCGTCCAGCCGCTGGCGCGCGGCGTTGACGGCATCCTTGAGTCGGGCATCCATGAGTCGCGGGCCTCCGTCGAAACAGCCGGCTCATGATACGCCGCCGCCGCCCCGCCGATTGGCGAATCCGGCCGCGCAAGCCAAGATGCGCCCATGGGCGTCCGATTTCTCCTCGGCCGGGCCGGCGCGGGGAAAACTCATACCTGTTTGCAGGAACTCGCGGCTGCATTGCAGACGCGTGCGCCGATCGCACCGCCGCTCGGTCATCCGCCGCTCATTTTCCTCACGCCGGAGCAGGCGACTTTTCAGAGCGAGCGGGCGCTGGCACGGCTGGCGCGCGGCGCGGCCTGATCGACGCCGATGTAATGAGCTTCAAGCGGCTGCTGCGCCGCGCGCTCGATGCGCGGGCCGACGTGCGGATTCTCTCCGCGCCGGCCAGACGGCTTGTGTTGCGCCGGCTGGCTCAAGAGCCGACCGATTTGCTGCCCGTGTTCGGCGCGGCCGCCCGTACGCCCGGCTTTCTCGATCAATTGGCGCTTCTTCGACGAGTTGATCTCGGAGGCCCTCTCACCCGAGCTGCGAACCGCCGCGTCGCAGCTGGATGGCTCGAACCGGCCTGCGCTTCGCAGCGCCGGCCAATTTGCTGGGCAGCATATCAGCGATGGCTCGGAAATCAGCAATTGGATGAGGCCGCGGCCCTGGAAATTGTCCGCCAGCGGATTCAATCGGCCGATTGGCTGCGCGGGAGCGCGAGTCTGGGGTCGACCGGCTTCGCGGGTTTCACCGCACAGGAGTTGGAGACGCTCGTGGCACTCGCGAGCGTGGCGCAGGAAACGACGATTGCGCTGCTGCTCGACAGCGAGACGGAATGGTTGCGGGACCTGCCCAACGACCTGCACCTGTTTACGCGGACGCGCGAAACGTACGACCTGCTCTGCACGCTGCGCCCGCGAACTGGAGTTCGCCGAACCGCTTGTACTTCCCGCGCGGCCATTGCCGCGCTTCGCGAAGTCTCTGGAGTTGATGCGAATCGAGCAGGCGCTCGCGTTTCCATTGGGCCGATTGTCGGCGCCGACGGATCGCGATCTCGCCGGCGCTGTGCGCGTGCTGGAGTGCGAATCGAGTCGCGACGAATTGCGCGCCGCCGCGCGCCAAATTCGGCGCGAAGTGACCGATTCGGGCGGGCGCGTTCGGTTTCGCGACTTCGCCGTGATCGTGCGCGAACTCGAACCGCTGGCCGAGTTGGCGGCCGACGTATTCGATGAATACGACGTGCCCTGCTTTCTCGATCGCCGCTCGATCACTTGCCCTGCGATCGTGAGATGTGTGGATGCGCTTGCTCGCCGCGATCGCCTCGGATTTCGCCGCCGCCGACATGATCGCGCTGCTGCGGTCAGAGCTGGTCGCTCCGCAGGCGGCGGCCAGACTCGCCAACCGCATTGCGATGCACGAGATCAGCGGAGCCGGCGTCTGGGAAAGGCCCAATGGTCGTTCTCTGCACCGGCGGATCGCCGCCCACACGACGGCTCGACGATGCGCGCCGGCTTGGCGAAGCAGCTCTTGCCGCTGGCCGAACGAGCGCTTCCATTGATACCACCGTCATCGAGTGGGTGTCGGCCCTGTATGCAGCTCTACAGAAGCTTGGCGTTCCCCGCCGCATCGCCCGTTGGATCGATACCGCCCAGCAGCGGAATGACATCGAAGCGGCCGAGACGCATCGGCAGGCGTGGGAGACGTTTTGCGCAGCGCTCGACGACATGCACGAATGGCTCGGCCAAACGCGAATTTCCGGCGACGAGTTGCGCGGGTTGCTCAGCAGCACCAACACTGCTGAAGTCAGATGTCGGCTTCGCTCCTCCCATGCTCGACCAGGTGTTGATCGGTTCGATCGAGCGCAGCCGCCATCCGGCAGTGCGGCACGCCTGGATCGTCGGCTTCAACGACGGCGTTTTTCCGCGACCGCCCGCAGCCGAACCCGTGCTCTCGGCCGCGGAGCGCGCGGCTCTGGCCGAGGCAGGCGTGGCGGAATTGGCCGCGAAATCCGGCAATCCGCTCGACGAGCGACTGCTGGCATACATCGCCGTCACGCGCACTTTGGTGACGATCAGTTATGCCCGCACTGGTAGCGACGGCGGAGCGCTGCGTCCATCGCCGCTATTGGCGGATGTGTTTGGGGCATTGCCAGGACTGGGCGCGCAGGTGGAGTCAGAGTCCGCACCGGAAACGCTGCGCGAACTCGGCGCGCTGCTCGCAAGGGGCGGTCCTCACGCCTATCGCAGCAGATGCCTCGCGGCGGAACGAACGCTCGCGCGCGATCGCACCACGGCCGAAACATTGCGCCGATTGCTTCGTGGCCGCAATTACGAAAACAGTGCGGATCGCGCTGTCATGTGTCCCTTTCGGACGCGCGCCAAACGTTCTCGATGGTCGAAGCCCAACTTCGCTGTCCGTTCAAACGCTTCACGCAGCATGGTCTGAAGCCGGAGATCCGCCGCAACCCGCGCCGCTGCCGCGTGAGCTCGGCAACTTTGCACACTTGATTGTGGCGGAGGTCACGCGAAAAGCGATCACTTGCGGAACGCCCGTCGGGCAAATCGAGAATGAGCGCTGGCAAGCATGGCTGCGCCAAGCGGGACAGGCTGAACTCGGCGAAATTCGCGAACGTGCCGCGCATCGCCCACAAAGAGTCGAAGCTTTCGAACTGCACCTGCGCCGCCTGGAAGATTTCGTGCTCTATACCGCGGCCGCTGGCGGAAGGGAACTGCCCGGCCGGTCGCTGCTGAGCGTGAGCTCGAGCTTTCATTGGTCCTTGATGACGCGACGACCGTCGTGGTGAAGGGACGCGCGGATCGCATTGATCTGTTGGAGCACGACGGCCGGCAGTATGTCTTGGTTTACGACTACAAGTCCAAGGCTGTGAAGTTTCCCGAAGCGGACGCTCTGATCGGCGAACCGTTGCAGGCACTCGCTTACCTGCTGGCACTCGAAAGCGAGGGGCAGCCGGGCGGGCTGATCGCGCGCTGTATTCCGATCGTCGGTCTAAACAAAGGCTATGTTACCGACGGCAGCGCGGACAGAATCCGCATGTACCGGTTTCGCCCGCGCGGCCTCTTTCGCACCGAGCTGAGTGCGTCACTCGATCCGGCGCTGACGCCAGGCCGACATTCCGAAGTTGTCGCTGTTCGCATGAACAAAGACGGGACGCTGCACGCGCAGATGTCCAAGGACGCAATCACCGGAACCGACCTGAATGATCGTCTTGCGGTAACGCGAGCGATGTTGACGAGTGGCGCGGCCGGCGTCATGCAGGGTTGCAACGACATCTCGCCGCTCGTCGTCGAGCGTACGCTCGCCTGCCGCGAATGCGATTTCGCCCAGATTTGCCGCTTCGAGTTGAGTTACAACGATCCGCGCGACCTGGAGCGCGTGGTTTTCCGATGCCCGCCGGGAGGCCGCATCGTGAACCTGACTCCGATGCAGCTCGAAGTCGTTACTGCTCGCGGGCGCGGCCTCTCAATGACCATCGGCCAGCACAGCA
The DNA here is from genome assembly GCA_044225155.1 of Phycisphaerae bacterium. Taxonomy (GTDB): domain Bacteria; phylum Planctomycetota; class Phycisphaerae; order UBA1845; family Fen-1342; genus CAYMBL01. The sequence continues at coordinate 17,928 of JBGAJB010000004.1, forward strand.
GCAAGACGGAAGTGCTGGCGTGGCGCTGCGTCGAACTCATTGCCGACCCGCGCGCGAGTGTCACGTCGACGAACTGCTCGTCGTTACGTTCACACGCGCGGCGGCGGCCGAGATGCGGCATCGCATCGCCCGGCTCCATGAGCTGGCGCGGGCGACGACGAGCCCATCTTCTTCGTCAGCGCCTCCGGCTGGACGGGGCGGAAGTTTCCACGATCGACAAATGGTGTGCGCGTGCGGGCACCGATGCGCGCGCCAGCCATCGGTCCGTCTTTCGCGTGGGCGAGACGGCCGACGGCGGAGTACTGCGGCGGCAGACGCTGGACGAGTGCGCGACATCTACACCGTCGATCAGCCGCTGATGCGCACAGCGCGCGAATGGCTTACCCGACGCGCAAACGCCGGCGATGACTTTCTGTGTCAGTGGGTGCGAAAGATCGCCGAATACGAGGAGCAACTCGTCGATCCCGGCGTAACTGGCGCGCTTTTGGCTGACGCCGTCCCGCGCGTCCCCGGAGCAGCGTGCCGCAGCGGACGCGTGGCTATCCGACGCGATCCGTGCGGAACTACTGTTCCAGTTGGAGCAGCTCGACGGTGTGCTATCTCGCACTCAGAGTGATGCCGAGCGCAGCGCACTGCATGCCTACGGGGCGCGTTTAGGGGAGTGGAGCGCGCTGTTGGAGACGCGCCGCGCAGTCACTGCGGTGATGAGTGCGATCCACGAATACAAATTCCAAACGTCGAGTGGCGAACTCATCGAAGAAGTGAAACGCTGGTGGGGAAAACGCCTCAAGAAATTGGGCGCGCCCGAAGAATACGAGCAGTGGATCGCGGATACGCCGCAGACTCAATCACTCGCGCGCATCACGCTCGAACTCGCGGACGAATTCCGTTGCCGGCTCGATCTGGCAAAACGCCGCGAATCCGCGCTGGAGTTCAACGATGTGCTGCGGGCGGTTCACAACCTGATGATCGAGCGCGACAGCAGCGGCACGCCGCGTCCCAGCCCGCTCGCACAGAGTCTTCAGCGGGCACCGCTGGGTCCTGGTTGACGAATTTCAGGACACCAGCCCCTTCGTCGATCTGATCGAGCGCGTGACGCTGCTGCTTGGCGGCGGCTTCTACGTCGGCGATGTGAAACAGAGCATCTACGCCTTTCGGCAGGCCGAGCCGCGACTTTTTGTCGCGCGTGCTGATGCATACGAAAAGGGTGAGCGCACGGGAAGCGTGCTGGCCCTCAGCGAGAATTTTCGCAGCCATGCTCGCGTGCTGCAGCCCCTGAACGGCCTGTTTGCTGGATTGTTCGATCCTGCGCTCGGCGGCGTGCGCTACGACGAGCGGCAGGCTCTCCGAGCGCGCCGTGCGGAGCTGCCCAATCCCACGCTCGACGCGCGCCCGCGCGTCACGCTGCACGTCCTGCCCGGCGCGGCCGAGCAGGAAGATGAGCAGAAATCGCCCGGCGATGAGATTCCGCTGGAGCGGATCGAGCGTGAGGGACTCGTCGCGGCCCGCGAGATTCGGGCCCTGCTCGACGCCGGCACGCAGATTCTTGAGCGGGGTCCAGATGGACAACCCGCGCTGCGGCCACTGCGATTGTCCGACATCGTCGTGCTGCTGCGCGCGGCGCGCCAAAACGCCCCGCGGCTGGCGGCACAATTGCGTCACTGCGGTGTGCGGGCCGTCGCGCTGGGGCGCGAGTCACTGCTGGACAGCATCGAAGCGCAGGACGTGATCGCGGCGCTGCGGCTGGTAGTGAATCGGCGCCAGGACTTACCGCTGCTGGCCTATTTACGCGGCCCGTTCGTCGAACTCACCGAACCGCAGTTGACCGCGATTCGCCAGATCGCCCCGAAGTTGACCTTCTGGCTCGCGACGCAGCTCTTTGCGGAGGCCGGAGCCGACACGGAATTGCGTGAGCGCGTCGTGGACGCGCTGCGGCGTCTGGACGAATGGAGCGAACTCGCGCGCTGGTCGCCCGCGACCGCCGTCGTCCGTCGCATCCTGCGCGACGGCGAACTCGTCGCGCGGGCCCGAGGCCTTTCCGGCGCGGATCACCGGGTCGCAATGATGCACTCACTGGAGGAGCTGGCGCGGCAGTGCGACGGCGGGCAGGGCAGCACGGCCGATTTCGTCGCGGAAATCGACGCGATGGAGGCCGCCGAATCCGTTCCGCCCGGCTCGGCGACGACGTCGGCGGACGCGGTGCGCGTCATGACGATCCACGCGTCGAAAGGCTTGGAATTCCCGGTGGTTTTTCTGATGAACGCGGGGGCCGAGTTTCGCGCGCCGTTTGGCAAGCTGATTCATGACGAGCGCCTCGGGCTGGCGATCCAATTCAACGATTACCCGGCGATGAAGACGCTCCAAAGCCCGCTCTTTGGCGTGTTGCGTGGCGGACAAAAGCAGCGCAACAGCGAGGAAGAACTGCGTCTGCTCTACGTCGCGCTGACACGTGCCCGGGAGCGAGTTTTCGTGATCGGCGTGGCTGAGCAGAAGCAGCAGGAAAAATGGCGCGCGCAACCCGGCGGCGAGATTCCGCTCATTAGTCGCTATGAGGCGAAGAGTTTCCTGGAGTGGCTGGTGCGCGCCAGTGTCGCCGGCGGCTTGAACGTGGCGCAAGGCGCTGCTCCTCCGGCGCTCGAGATTCACTGGGAGGAAGCGGATGCCGCTCAACCCCGTCGGTCCGCGCGATCGGAAAACGACGAATCCACTCCCGAGCTTATGCTTCAAGCGCGACCGGAGGTCGTGGAACAGATCATCGCGCGCGTTCGCGCGACGCCGGACTTGCACTGGGCGCTGCAGCCGGCCGCCGTGTCCGTCACGCAAGCCAAGACCAAAGCCGGCACGGTACGAAGCGCGGCGCGCGAACGGCTGAATCTCGCGATCCCGCGTTTCGCGCAGACGAGCACGGAGGTCGATGGCCGGCGGCGCGGTTCAGCCGTCCACCGTTTTCTGATGCACTGCGATCTGCGCGCGCTCTGGTCGCCGCTCGCGCTCCGCGCCGAGGTGGATCGCCTCGTCGGCGCGGGATTGCTGCACGCCGAGGACGCCGCGCTATTGGGCATCGACGATCTCGCCTGGCTGGGCGGGACGCCGATCGGCCGTACGCTCGGCACGCGCTCCGCGGAGTGCCGGCGCGAAATGCCGTTCGTCTATCTCGCGCGCGTTCTGGAAGCAGACGAGCAGGTCATGGTCCGCGGCGTGATCGACTGCCTCTTCGATTCACCGGAAGGCCTGCATCTGATCGACTACAAGACCGACCGCATGCGCGACGACGAAGAACGCGCCGAGCGCCGCGCGGCATACACGCGCCAACTTCTGCTCTACGCCGGCGCGGCGGCGGCCCTATTCGATCGGCCGCTCGCGAGCGCCGCGCTGATCTTTCTGCGCGAGCGCACCATCCTGTCGGCGCCCATCGAATCCCCTATACTCGCGCGCGTCTGGCGAGACTTGGGACTTGAGCTTCCGGGGGGTGCGACGCGTTGCTGACGAAAGCCACCGTCATCGGTTCCGGCGCGATGGGCACGCTCTGCGCTCAGATTCTCGCCCTGAACGGACACCAGGTGGCGCTCTACGCCCGGCGGTCCGAATTGGCGCGAGAAATCATCCAACTCCGCGAAAATCGTCGCCATCTGCCGGGGCTGCGGCTCTCGGAGCGCGTCCGGCCGACGGACAATCTCGAAGTTGCGATGGCCAACTGCGAGCTGGTCGTCTCGGCCGTGCCCTGCCAGTTTCTGCGCGGCATGTGGGAGCAGTGTGGCCCGCTGACCCCTGCGGCCGTCCCGATCTGCAGCGTCACCAAGGGCATCGAGCAGGAATCGCTCGCGCGCCCCAGCCAGGTCATCGACGCGTACGTCGGCGACAACCCGATCGCGGTCCTCAGCGGACCGAGCGTCGCGCCGGAGATTGCACGCTGCCTGCCGGCCACGGTCGTCGTGGCGTGCGCGCGGCCGTCGGTGGCGGAGCTGGTGCAGACGTGCATGAGCACGTCGTGGTTTCGGATCTATACGAATCCGGACGTGGTCGGCGTGGAACTCGCGGGCGCGCTGAAAAACGTCATCGCACTCGCGGCCGGAATTCTCGATGGACTGAACGCCGGTGACAACGCCAAGGCGGCACTTCTCACGCGCGGCCTGGTCGAGATCACGCGCTTGGGAGTGTCACTCGGCGCACGCGAATACACCTTCGCCGGCCTTGCGGGCATGGGCGATCTCGTCGCGACCTGTGTTAGTCCCGTCGGCCGCAATCGTTCGGCTGGGCAGCGGATCGGCCTGGGCGCCACCGCCGAGCAGGTGCAGGCGGAATCGACCGGCGTGATCGAGGGCATCCCGACTACGAAGGCCGTGCTCGCACTCGCCGATCGCTACAGCGTGGAAATGCCGATCACCGAGGCGGTGGCCCAGGTGCTCTTTGGCGGTAAGCCGCCGCTCACGGCATTGACGGAACTCATGAATCGCCCGTTGAAAGCGGAGGGGTTTCCCTGATGGCAGTTGCGCCCGACAGCCCGTGGTACTCCGAGGGACTGAGCTTTTCCTGCACGCAGTGCGGGAATTGCTGCGGCGGCGCGCCGGGATACGTCTGGGTCAGCCCACAGGAAATTGCCGAAATCGCCGCCACACTCGGCATGAGCGCGGCGGAGTTTGAGGCGAAGCACACGCGCAAAACGCGGACGCGCGTCAGCCTGCTCGAGCTCAAGAACGGCGATTGCGAGTTTCTGGAGCGCCGCCCCAGCGGCAAGACGATCTGCCGCATTCACCCTGTGCGTCCGATGCAGTGCCGCACGTGGCCGTTCTGGGATTCAAATCTCGCCCAAAAGAGCGATTGGAACATGGCCGCGCGGAACTGTCCGGGCATGAACATCGGCACGCACCATCCCTTGCCGGTGATTCAGGAAGCCCTGGCCCGCAATCGGGCGGCTCGGCTGCCGCTGTAACCCGAAACACCCTCCCCAAGTCCCGAGTTATCGGATCAAACGGCGCGGCGGGCTACCCCGAACCCCTTGGCACTGGCCTCACCGATCACGTTATACTTGTCCGTTTTGCCGTCCGCCGGTCGGCCCAGCGCGCAGTCGGAACTCGCGCGGTTGTTGAAACGGGCTGATTGCGGCGAAACGGCATTGCAAGCGCTTGCGGTCTGGAGCCTGGAGCTATGAGTCTCTCGCGCGTCGGTATTCTCGTCGGCGGCGGTCCCGCCCCGGGGATCAACGGTGTCATCAGTGCCGCGGCCATCGAAGCGATCAATCGCCGGCTGCACGTCGTCGGCTTCTACGACGGTTTTCAGTGGCTCGCTTCCAAAGACTTTGATCCGACCAAATGCACGGTCGGCCTGAATATTCAGAGCGTCGGTCGGATTCACTTCGATGGCGGCTCGATCCTGCGCACTTCGCGCACCAGCCTGCTGAATGACAAGGCGATCGCGGCCGGTAAGGCGGCCGCGCCGAACGAGGAGAAAGTCGAGCGCGTGCTCGGCAATCTCCGCAAAATGGGCGTGGACGGCCTCATCACGATTGGCGGCGACGACACCGCGCTCAGCGCACACTTTGTCTCGAACGCTTCCGGCGGCGCGATTCGCGTTGTCCACGTGCCGAAGACGATCGATAACGATCTGCCACTCCCCCGGGATGTGCCCACTTTCGGCTTCTCGACCGCGCGCTACATCGGCACGGGTCTCATCAAGAACCTGATGCGCGATTCGCAGACGACGGGACGCTGGTATCTCTGCCAGACCATGGGCCGCACGGCCGGCTGGCTGGCGCTGGCAATCGGCATCTCGGCCGGCGCGACGCTGACGCTCATTCCCGAAGAGTTTCCGCAGCGGACGACGATCGAAAATCTCGCCGACATCCTCGAAGGCGCGATCATCAAGCGCCGCGTCATGGGCCGCCCGGATGGCGTGGCCGTCCTGGCCGAGGGACTGGCCTATCGGCTGGGCGATACCGACGAACTCGAGCGGCTGATGGGCAAGAAGGTGCCGTTGGATGCGGCCGGCCACCCGCGTCTTTCCGAAGTGGATCTTGCCCGCCTGCTGAAGGACGAGCTCGAGCGTCGACTGAAGCTAAGGGGAATTTCGGCGACGCTTGTCGATCATGAGCTGGGATATGAAATGCGCTCGGCGGACCCGTCGCCGTATGACATGGGCTACTGCCGCATGCTCGGCTATTTCGCCGTGCAGCTTCTGCTCGATGAAACCGTCGGCCACGTGATGGTGAACATCACGAACGGCAACGTCCAGCCGATTCCGCTGAGCGAAATGATCAACCCGCAGACGGGGCGCACGCAAACGCGCACGGTCGATATCGGCAGCGATCTCTATCGCGTCGCGCGGGCCTACATGATCCGGCTGGAGCAGCGCGATTTCGATGATGCGGAGTTGCTGGGTCGTCTCGCGGCCGAAGCGAAGACGACGCCCGAGGAATTCCGTGCGAAATTCGGACGCTGTGTTGGATTGAAGGAAGGGGCGTCGGCGACCTGCTAGACGGTCATGATGTCCTTGGTCTTCTCGTCGATCAGGGTATCGATCCGCTTGGCGTAATCGTCCGTCAGCTTCTGGATGCGCTCCTGGCCGCGCTTCATGTCGTCTTCCGACATGGTCTTGGCCTTTTGCGCCGTCTCCAGCACCTTGTTCGCGTCGCGGCGAAGATTGCGCACCGCGACTTTTTGCGCCTCGGCCAGTTGCTTGACGCGCCCGACGAGCTGATTGCGGCGTTCGGTCGAAAGCGCCGGCACGGGCAGGCGGATCACTTTTCCATCGTTCTGCGGATTGATGCCCAGATCGCTCTTCGAGATCGATTTCTCAATGTCGCGCAGCGTGCTGGGATCGAACGGCTTCACGACCAGCACGTTGCCCTCAGCCACGCCGATGTTCGCGAGCTCCTTCAACGCCATGCTGGAGCCGTAGGACTCGACGTCGATGCGCATCGTCTCCACGAGGCCGGGTGACGCGCGTCCGGTGCGGATGCCGCGGAATTCCTGCCGCAGAAACTCGACGCACTTTTCCATCTGACCTTCGACCTGTTTGACGGCGGCATCGAGCGACATTTCGGGCTCCTGTTTTCGGCGCGGGAGGATATCGGTCCGGCGCGCCCGCGACAAGGATGTCCGATGTCCGGTAATCGCGGCGCAACGACCCATAACTGCATGTCGTTTCACTAATTATGTGCGGCATGAGTAGGATTCGCGCAGGTTGTGCATTAGCATTTGCTGACAGTACAGGGGACTTCGACGCGTGGCCTTCGGAGGGCCAAAACGTGTCGAACACGCACGAGGGGTTTGGGCGAATGATGCGAAATTACATCACAGGGTGGGGTTGCGCGCTGTTGCTAGGCGCGCCGGCGCTGGCGGACAGCGTCACATTTGATGCGTCGCAGGGCAACTTGGCGGCAACCGCGACTTTTGCGACGAGCGGCAGCAACCTGATCGTCACGCTTGAGAATTCGTCGCAGGACGATGTGCTCGTACCGGCCGACGTTCTTACCGCTTTGTTCTTTGATTCGGGCACGCCGCTGACGCTGACGCGCAGCAGCGCGTTCTTGCGCGCCGGCGACCTCGTTCTTTTCAGCGGCACGACCGACGCGGGCGGCGGAGTCGGCGGCGAGTGGGCGTACAAGTCCGGCCTTTCTGGGGCACCGCTCGGAGCGAGTTACGGTATCAGCTCGACCGGTCTCGATCTCTTCGGCCCGCCGGACCTGTTTCCGGGCACCAACCTGTTCGGCCCGACTAGCCCGGATGGCTTGCAGTACGGCCTCGTTTCCGCCGGTGACAATCCGTCCACGGGCAACACGCCGGTGACGGGCAGCCAGCCGCTGATCAAGAACGGCGTCGTTTTCACTCTGAGCGGCCTGCCGAACGGCTACTCGGTGAATTCGATCAATAACGTCAGCTTCCAATACGGCACGTCGCTCGACGAGCCGAACATTCCGGAGCCGGGTTCGCTCATGCTCCTGTGCGGCGGAATGGCACTATCGCTCTTGCGGAAGCGATAGTCGCGCGCTTGTTTTTTGGAAGATTCTCAGAGCGACCGGCGCTCTCTTGCGCCGGTCGTTTTTTCTTTGTTGTAAGAAGTAGTAGCGCCCGGTCAGCCCGCCTGAGCGCGCCGCGCGCGATAGCGGCGCATCTTGTCGACCGCGCCGCAGGCTTGCATCGAGCACCAGCGTCGCCGGCCATTGCGGCTGGTATCGAGGAACCAGAGTGCGCAGCCGGGCCGCGCGCAGCGGCGCAGTTGGGCGGGATTGCAAGTCGTGAAAAACGTCGCGGCATGGTCGGCCAGTAGCGACAGCACATGTGCCGGTGTTTCGAGCGGCGACCGGACGTGCCGCACGAGCCGATCTCGCTCGTAAGAAAGCTCGCAGTGCGCGCCGCGCGCATTCAGATAGCCGTTCAGAAGTGCGAGCGTGGCTGGCGCAAGCGCGTCGCCGCTAACGATTGCTTCGCACGCTGCGCGACATTCCTCTCGCAACCGCCGCGCGTCCGCCAAAAAGCGGGCCGCTTCCACCGGTGACCGCATCACGGCCTGAACACGCGTCACATCGGATGGTTCGAGCACGCCGGCCGATCGGCACCACGTCAGGATGTGGGGTGCGTCGATCCACGCATCGCCATCTTGTGCCTCGACCGGCCCGCGAGAGTTCACCAAGTCCAGGCACGTGGCGTTTCCGATGAAATAGACGGTCGGGGCGCTCATACGCAGAATCCTATCCAACACTTGCGCCGCGTGACGCAACGGCCTATCGGCACGATGTTACCAACAAAATCGATAAAACAAGTAACCGATATCATTGTTGACCATCAAACATTAATATCGCAGGTAACGCAGTCGGCAATGGGTTTGGCGGCGGCGAGTGCCTCGATCCAAAAAAGAGGAGAACGACCATGGCACGCATCCAACCGATCGATCCGGCCGCCGCGAACGGCAAAGCGCGCGAACTGCTGGACGCCGTCAAGGCCAAGCTCGGCAAGGCTCCCAACATGATGAGGACGATGGCCCAATCCCCGGCAGTGCTTGAGGCCTACCTGGGCCTTTCGGGCCCGCTCGGGAATGGCGCGCTCTCCCATCAGCTTCGCGAACAGGTGGCGCTCTTTATCGCGCAGGCTGTCGAGTGCGACTACTGCGTCGCCGCTCACAACACGATCGGAAAGATGGCCGGCCTCACCGATGATGCCCGCCTGGCAGCCCGCCGCGGCCGTGGTGGCGATACGCGGGCGGATGCTGCCCTGCGTTTCGTGAAGCGTGTCCTGGACACGCACGGCGGCGTCAGCGAAGCGGATGTGTCGGCCGTGCGTGCGGCGGGATTCACCGACGGGGAAATTGCCGAGTTGATCGGTGCCGTGGCGCTAAACCTGTTCACGACCTATTTCAATCGCGCACTCGATGTGGAAGTCGACTTCCCACGTGCCGAAGCGCTAAAGGCCTGAGCCCAAGCGGAAGCGGTCAACGGGACCCGGGTCGCGCGCGGGTGCCAACGCGACCCGGGTCTGCTCGGCGCCCGTTTGGCCGGACGGCGTGCGTTCCTCCCGTCACGCTGCTACCGTTCCCGCCTGCGTCGTGCGGCGCTCTCGGGGGCGTCCGCCGCCGTGCGTTCGCGAGGAAGCGGATGAGCGACAACACGCTCGTGGTGCGAAAGAACCAGGCGCGCCGCCAATTTGAGAAATGGGCGCTCTCTTACGACCGCTCGTGGCTAAACGAGTTGGTTTTCTTTCCGAGCGTGCGCGCCTGCCTGGAAGAGATCGAGCTTTGGCAGCGCGCGCGCGGGCGGCATCCGTGGCGAATGCTGGACGTCGGCTGCGGAACCGGCACGCTCCTGTCGCTCGCTGCCCGCGATCCAGCTGTCGAACGCCTCGTGGGACTCGACTACGCGGCCGAGATGGTGCGGCGCGCGGGAGAAAAATTCACGCAATCCGAGCATTCGACCAAGCTCGCGGCCGTCCGCGGCGACGCGGAGCGCCTGCCATTCGCCGATGCGACGTTCGATGTGCTCACGTGCTGCAACTCATTTCACCACTACCCGCATCAGCCCGCAGCCATTCGTGATTTCCGGCGCGTCCTGCGGCCGGGCGGAATGCTCATACTGATCGACGGATTCCGCGACAACGTGATCGGTTGGCTGGTGTTCGACGTGGGCGTGACGCTGGCCGAGCGCGACGTGCATCACGCAAGCTGGCTGGAATCGCGAGACATGATCCGCGCCGCCGGCTTCAACGATCTGCGGCAACGCAAACTGAACGTTCTGGCGCCGCTTCTGGTTTCCGTAGCCACGGTTTGAGCTGCCGTCACTACCCGGCGATTCAAAACGGTTCCACGGCGTCAACGAATCCGCAGAGTGATGGTTGTATGCGGGCACGGTCGGCCGTTAGCCTGCCGCCCATGTCGCGTAAGAGCCATCCGGACCTGGAGATTTTCCCGAACCCCGCGCCACAGCGGGACTACGTGATCACGCATCACGCGCCCGAGTTCACCAGCGTCTGTCCAAAGACCGGGCAGCCCGACTTCGGAACCATCGTGATCGAGTACGTACCGGACAAGCTTTGCGTCGAGCTCAAGAGTCTCAAGTTCTACCTTCAGTCCTTTCGTAATCAGGGCATCTTCTACGAGGCCGTCACCAACCGGATCCTCGACGAACTGACGGCCGCGCTCCGGCCGCGCCGCATGCGCGTCGAATCGCGCTGGACGCCGCGCGGCGGGATGCACTCGGTCGTTGTGGCCGAGTACTCCGCCGCCCGGCGGTCCGGACGCAAGGGCGCGCGCCGAAAGTAGCCTGCGGGTTATTTGGAACCGCGAATCTCTGCACTGGGCTCTGCTCGCGCTTCCCGCACGAAGAATCCACCCCACCTTTTTTCGACCGCGTGTGGAAATCCGTCGATGTCGTCGGTATTATTGCTGTGAAACAATAATATGACGACCGGGCGCGCGATTTCAGCTTTGCAGGAACTCGGACTCAGCGAACTCGAAGCGCTGGCCTACGCCTTTCTCCTGCGAGAATCGCCGGCCACCGGGTATCGCGTCGCGCAGGGACTCGGGCGTCAGTTTTCGAACGTCTACAAGGCGTTGGAGTCGCTGGAGGCGAAGGGCGCTGCCCAGAGCGTGGACGAGGGCGGCACGCGCTATTGCCGGGCCGTGCCGATTCACGAATTTCTGACGCGGCTGGAGCGAAACTTTGCGGTCCACCGCGCGGCGGCCATTGCATTGGCCGAGTCGGAAGCCGGCGATCCGACCGATGATCGCACGTATCCGCTCCGCGATCTGCCACAGGTATACGACCGCTGCCGCGTGATGCTCGGGCGCGCGAGGGTCGTCGTGACGCTGACCGCCTGCCCGGCGCCGCTGGCCGAACTCTTTGACGATCTTGCGGCGCTTGCGGCCGGGCGACGGATCACGGTCGGCATCAAGGTTTTTGAGCCGGTCGAACTGCCGGGAGCCGAGTTGATCGTTGATCCGCGCGGAATCAGTGCGCTCGACAACGGTCCCGGCCAATGGTTGAACCTGAACGTTGATGGGCGCGAGTTCGCGATGGCGCTGCTCTCACGCGACGGCGCGACGCTGCGACACGCGGTCTGGTGCGGCGGGGCATACCAGGCGTGGACGCACTTCACCGGGCTGTCGTCCGATCTCGTGCTGGCGGAGTTGCGCGGACAGATCGCGGCCGGCGCGAGCACGGACGAATTGCAGCGGACGCTGAAGCGCCTCGCGCCACTCGAAACGCCCGGCACGCTCGGCAAAAAGTATCTCATGCAGCAATACCGGGCCGCGATTCGGCCGCGCAAGTAATTGATCGCGCGCTGAGCGCGCCACGCCGGGAAAACGGCGGAATTTGAATTTGTCGCAGGGCGTCTCTTGCATCAGGGAGTTTGGAAATGTCGTTGTTCATTCGCCGCTGGTCGACCGTCCTGGCCGGGTTGAGCGTCGTCTCGCTCGCGCCGGCTCAGGAATTGCTCGTCACGAATTTTTTCTCCGATCGCGTGAATCGCTTCGATCTGGCGAGCGGCGCGTATCTCGGCTCACTGCAACTCGGCGTCGGTCTCGACGGCGCTTTGGCTACGCGCGTGGGGCCCGACGGCCTGCTGTACGTCGCGAGCGAAGGCTCCAACACGATTCAGCGCTACAACCCGAGCAGCGGCGCGTTTGTCGATACGTTCGTAACCGCCGGCAGCGGCGGCCTCAACGGGCCGACCGGAATGGCCTGGGGTCCCGACGGGAACCTTTATGTGCCAAGCTTCAACTCGGATCAGGTCCTGCGCTACGACGGGACGACCGGCGCGTTTCTCGGCGTCGCGGTGACGGCTGGGCAAGGTGGTCTCGACGGTCCGGACAACGGCACGATTTTCGGCCCCGACGGGGCGCTTTACATCCCCAGCTACAACAGCGCCCGCATCCTGCGCTGGGATCCCAGCACGGGCGACACGACGTCGTTCGTCGCCTCGGTCCAGCGCCCGCGCGTACTCGTCTTTCGCGGCGACCGGCTCTATGTGACGGCCGAGACGAACGACGTGGTGAAGTCCTACGACGCGGCGAGCGGCGCGTTCACTGGCAATCTCGTCCCTCCGGGCACCGGCGGTCTCGACGTCCCGATCGGCCTGGTGTTCGGCCCGCTGGGCGATTTGTACGTATCGTCCGGGACGAATGACAACGTGCTGCACTATGACGCCGGCGGTGCGTTTCTCGGCGAATTTCTCGCGCCGGGGGCGGGAGGAAACGATGGGCCGACGTTCTTGACGATCATTCCGGAGCCGGGAAGCGGCTTGCTGCTAGTGGCGTGCGCGTTGCGACTCTTGTCAGCGCTGCGCCGGGCGCTCTGAGCCTCGTTCGCTTTGGGCCCGTCGCCATCCGAGTGGTATTAGGCGACCATTATTTGTTGCGACGAGCGGGACTCTTTGCAGTCGGGCAGCCGCGCTTCCGCCATTCGCATGGGCGGTTCTTGTTCACGAGTTGCTCCAGCTTCTTGCACCAGACCGCCGACATCGTGCGGCAGATGCCGGCCGTGTCGGCCGGGGGAAAGGCGGCGAAGGGGCAGTCGTAGTCGCAGAATTCCGGCGGCTGCGGCTCCGGCTTCTTCCTCACGTTTGTTCCTCCGCCAAGCCGCGCCGCAGCAGCCAGAGCTGCGCGAGCGCGAGTATCAGGATCATCGCCAATAGCAAATACGTCTGCGCCGAGGCCATGCCCAGTTCGAATTTCGTCCAGGCTTCCTGATAGATGTGATAGGCGACGAGGTCGGTAGTGCGCCGCGGTCCGCCGCGGGTGATCATGTAGACGGGCGTGAAGAATTGCAGCGACGCGATTGTCGTTGTTACCGCCACGAATAGCGTCGTCGGCAGCAGCAGCGGCAAAGTCACATGGCGAAATCGCTGCCATGGGCCCGCGCCGTCCAGATCGGCCGCCTCATGCAGCTCCAGCGGAATGTTCTTCAAGCCCGCGAGGAAGATCACCATGCGCGGACCGAGTCCCAGCCACGCGAACATCAGTACGAGCGCGGGCAGTGCGTAAGCCGGTTCACTGAGGAACGCCGTATCGGTTGAGAAAAGGCCGGCGGAAGACTTGGTCCCCGTTGCTCCGCCGCCGGTGCCCGCGCCATGAATGCCGACTGCCGCGAACGCGTAATTGATCTGCCCCAGCAGCCAGTTCACGAGTCCCTGCTGCGGAAGGAAAACCCATACCCAGATCATCGCCAGCGCCGCCTGCGAGCTGACGGCCGGGATGAAGTAAATCGTGCGAAAGACGCCGACGCCCGGCAGCGGCCGATTCACGAGCGCCGCGACGGCCAGCGCCGCGACCACGCCGCTGGGGACCGCCAGCAGCGCGAAGCGCAGCGAATTCCAGACTGCATTTTGAAAGAACGGGTTTGTCAGCAGTTCGGAGAAGTTTTTCAGGCCGATGAACGTGTGCGTGGGGCGGAGGAGATGCCAATCGTGCAGACTCATCCAACCGGCGATCACGAGCGGCAGGAAAGAAAACAGAAGCAGATATGCGGTCGCGGGCGCGACAAAAAGCCAGCCGCGCTGATTCACGCGCCGCGCGCTCATCGGGCCAGCTCCGCGCGCATCAGCCGGGCCGCGCGACGGGCCGCTTCCGCCGGAGTGGCAGCGCCGGCCGGGATGTCTTCCATCATCTCGCGGGCCAGTTCTTCGCAGACGCCGTAGCGGTCAACGCGCCCCCGTGGGCGGTGCGGCGAATTCGGCTTCGCGCAGGAACGCCTGCTCCAGCGGATCATTTGCGTAGTGTGCGGCCGCCGTTTTGTTCGCCGAGATCGCCACGCCCGTCGCAACCCGCACTCGCTGCACTTCCGCGCTGGTCTGGAACTTCACGAACTCCCACGCCAGACTGGCGTGGCGCGAGGCGGCCGTGACGGCCATGCTTGACGCGTACACGACGGTGCGGCGGCGGGGCAGATCGCTCGGCAGGCCGACCACGCCGATGTCGAGTTGATCCTGGCGATATTCGATCAGCTCCCAATGGCCGGTGACGTGCATCGCCGCCCGCCCGCCGCGGAAAAGATCGATGCCGGCGGCGGACGCTTCGATCGGCGTGGGCATCAGCCGATCGCGCGCGAGCCCGGCGAGGAATTCAGGCCGGCAATCGATTCCGCGTGATCGACGATCACATCGCCGCCGTCGACGGCGACGAGTCCGCCGCCGTGATTCCAAAGCCACATCACCCAGAATGGCGTCCAGTTCACGAAATTCAGCCCGAATTGGCGCGTACCGTCTGCACGCACGCGGGCGAGCTTCTCGGCGGCTGCACGAAATTCCCTCAGCTTCCAGCCCTCGCGCGGCTCCGGCACGCCGGCTTCGCGAAACAGCCGGCGGTTGTAAACGAGCACCATCGGCGTGAAATCGAGCGGAACGGCGTATTGCGATGGGCCACGCCGCGTGAGGGCGCGACGCTTTCAAAATAGTCCGTTTCGTGAAACGACGGATCGCGGCACATGAGCGGGCCGAGATCGAGCAGCAGCGTTGTCGATGAACACGGCCGCGGACGGCAGTCGAGCTGCACGACGTCGGGTGCGTTCCCCCGAAGCGATCATGAGGAGTGCTTTTGACTCAGGCTTGCCCAACGCCGGGAATCTGCTCGAGTTCGACCCGAACGCCGGGATGTGCTTGCTCGAACTGCTCGCGATGGGCCCTCTCCAGCGCGGCGAGGATGTTGGCCGGCCCGGACCAGTTGGCGATCCGCAGCACCGTCGTTGTCGGCGTCTCCCCGGCGTGTGACTTCGCGGCGGTGGCCGAGTCAGTCCCGTCGCATCCGGCGAGAGAGAGTGCGGCCAGCAGGAGGACGTCGCCGGCAAGCCTTCATGGCTCTGCTGCTGCCATCGCGCTCACGGCTTTTCCGGGGCGCGAGTTTGGTATTGCGGTGCGACGGCGACATACGGCCTGCCCAGCCAGCGCTTGAAGATGTTCTTGTCATCATTCTCGACCACCGGTGACCCAGGTATTGCAGCCCACGCCGCCGAAGAGCGCGCCGGCCTGCAGAGGCCTGCTCTTCGCGCGACTGCTCCGCCAGTATCAACGCGGCCACGGTCCAGTGGGGATACCGACCATGTGTTGCCAGAGGACCGGATTCTGATGACGTTCAAGCCAGTTCCGCAGCCAGGGGTTTTCGCATGACGCCGCCACGGTACCGGGCGGGCGAGAGCGGGGAAAGTCGCGGCGGCATCCGAGCTGAGTTCGGCCGCTATACTGTCGGCCAAAGAGTCACAAAGGTCTGCCGCCGTACGACGATCCGATCGCCGCGGCTGGGTCGCTCACGACGCGTATTCACGCCATCCCGACTCTCTTTGACCTGCCCACAAATCCGCCCGCATCGCCGAGTGAACTCGAGATGGAGCAGCCCACGCCGGGTGTGCAGGAGTCGGCCCAAGCCGTGGTGTGAACTGAAGGGTTTGCGACCCCGGCCCAGCCGTGCTGGAACTCGTGCCGTGGCCGACGCACAGGTGCTCGTGGAGCTGGCCGAAACCGGCGATGCGGACGCCACCGGCGAACTGCAACGCGAAGCCTTGCCCAGATCAGCGAGAAGACGGATCGCGTCGAGTTGCAGACGCTGCTCTCCGGCCCGAACGACACGCGCCCGTGCTACTTCAGCATTCAGGCCGGCGCGGGCGGCGTGGACGCCTGCGATTTCGCCGAGATGCTGCTGCGCATGTACCTGATGTATTTCGAGCGCAACGGCTTTCGCGCGGCCGAGATTGATCGCTACCAGGGCGAGGAAGCCGGCATCCAGAGCGTCACGCTGCGCGTCGAAGGGCCCTACGCCTACGGCACGCTTTCCTGCGAGGCGGGCGTGCATCGTCTGGTGCGCATCAGTCCGTACAACGCGCAGGGCAAGCGGCAGACGAGCTTCGTCGGCGTGGATGTGCTGCCCGAATTCGAGGAAGCCGATATCGAGCTGCCCGAGCGCGATATCGAGATCGTCACATTTCGCCGCGCGTCAGGCGCCGGCGGGCAGAACGTGAACAAAGTCGCCAGCGCGGTGCGCATCAAGCACCTGCCGACCGGACTGACAGTCGAGTGCGTCAACGAGTGCAGCCAGCAGCAGAACAAGCGCATGGCGCTCAGCCTGCTGCAATCCAAGCTCGAACAGATGGCGCAGGCCAAGCGCGACGCGGAGCTGGCCAAGATTTACGGCGAGAAGGGCGACATCGCCTGGGGCAATCAGATTCGCAGCTACGTCCTGCACGGCTCGACGATTCACGTGAAGGATCACCGCACGAATCTCGCGATCGGGGACACGCAGCGCGTGCTCGATGGCGATATCCAGCCCTACATCGATGCCCGCCTGCGGCGAAAGCGCGGCGAGCAAAGACGGCGACTTCTCTTGACGACGAGTAACTCGCTCCGCAGACGAGCGGTCGCGATTTGCGGAAACTGTTGACTTGCGGCATTCCCGGGTAGACTCCCTGCGCAACTCAGTGCGTGTTGAGGCGATAGGTTCCAGTCTGCGACGGTCCCGAGGCGAATTCGATCGAGCCGTTTCGGATTTGGGCCTGCGCGCGTGCCGCACGAAACCGAGGGGTGCCATGGCAAGCGGTTGCTTGCCCGATTGTTGGCCACCTATCGGCGGCACGGGCAAAAATCCATGGCACCCGTTTTTTTCTTCCCTTTGTCGGCACCCGGCGCGGCGTTGCAATATCATGACGATTCGCCCGGTTTCGACCGAATCGCTTGACACGAGGGGCCGACCGCCGCGCAATCCGGTTCGCATGGATGCGCAGCTCTCCGCCGCTCCCCCGCCACTCGATCGCTTGAGGGAGCGCTACCTCGTCAATTTGGAAGCGCTCTATGCCCGCAATCCCGCGCTAGCGGCCGAGCTTGATTCGCTGCCGTTTTCGGCGTGTCCCGAGTTGATTCCAGCCCGCGATGGGAATTTCACCTGCAAGCGTGCCGCCGACGACGGTCCCGAACTGTCCCTGCACAGCCGGTATGAGCCGCTGGCCGAAACGCGGCGACTGCTCGATGCGCAGCCCGCGCCGGACAATCCGACCTTCGTCGTCCACGGACTGGGACTTGGATATGTGGCGACCGAGTTGGAAGCGCGGCACGATCGGCCGATGTTGATCGTCGCGGAAGACGACCCGGCCCTGATCAAGGCGGCACTCTGCGTCAGCGATCTCGGGGCGCAGATTCGAGCCGGTCGCTTGCTCATTTTCACGCGCGCCGAAAAAACGGCGCTGCACGAGATGCTGCAAACCTGCAACGCCGACCTGATGCTCGGTGTGCAATTCATCGCCTTGCCCTACACCAAACGCTCACACGCCGCGTTCTTCACACGCTTTTCCGCCGAACTGGCCGAGTTCGTCACGTTCGCGCGGATGCACATGTTCACGCTGCTCAAGACGGCCCGCATGACCGTGCGAAACGTCGCGCTGAACCTGCCGCACTATCTGCGGGGGCGTGATATCGCTGAACTCGCCGGCGCCGCTCGCGGCTATCCGGCCATCCTT
This sequence comes from Phycisphaerae bacterium, assembly GCA_044225155.1. Lineage (GTDB taxonomy): Bacteria > Planctomycetota > Phycisphaerae > UBA1845 > Fen-1342 > CAYMBL01. Next base: position 35,848 of record JBGAJB010000004.1, read on the forward strand.
GTTGCGGCTGGTCCATCGGCGGCCGCGCATGTCACCAAACTTGGGGGATTGCGCGACCGCGCGGTGCTGATCGCCGTGCAGACCGTCTTCAAGCTGCTGCGATCGCTGGAAATCACGCCGCATTTCGTGACGGCCCTCGATTTCACGAGGTCTCGTCCGACTTTTTCCGCGGCGTCGAGGATTTCGGCGATTGCGAACTCGTCGCCGAGCCGAAGGTCGCGTGGCAGGTTCCGGACGCGTATCGGGGCCCAACGTGCGTCGTTCAGCATCGCCTGCATTCGTCGCTGCTCGGGGAAGCCGCTCCGCCGCGCGCGACCCTGCCGGCCGGCGCGACGGTCGCGCACCTAAGCTTTTATCTCGCGCAGCACCTGGGCTGCGATCCGATCATTTTCCTGGGGCAGGATCTGGGTTTCGCGGACGGCCTTTATTACATGCCCGGCGGGGCGATCGAGCAGACGTGGGCGCCTGAACTGGGCCGATTCAGCACGATCGCGATGAAGCAGTGGGAGCGCGTCGCGCGCAACCGCACGATGTTGCGGCGCGGCCGAGATTGGCGCGGCCGCGAGATCTACACGGACGAGCAACTCACGACGTACGCGCAACAGTTTGAGCGTGACTTTCGCAGTGCGCCGCAACGCGTCATTCAAACGGCCGAGGCGGCGCTGCATGTCCCCGGGATGCAATTCGAAGATTTTGATGACTGCGTAAACCGCTATTGCCGCGAGAACCTGCCGCCGGGTTGGCGCGGACGAAAGCAGCCGACCGGAGGGGCTGCTCGCGGCATTCGGGAGGCGCACACCGCACTTGAACGATTGAGCACAGAGATCGAGCAAGCCGCCACCGTCGCGTCGGAAATGATCGAGCTGCTTACCACGCTGGAGTCATTGATCGAAAAACCATCCGAGTTCAATCGTCGTGTCGCGCGGGTCGACGCCCTGCGTGAAGAGATGCGGCGCCTGGATCACGTCTACCGGCTGGTCGTCGACGTCTCCGCGCAAGCCGAGTTGCGGCGACATCAGGCGGATCGGCGGCTTGGCGAGGTCGAGCGCGAAACACCGGAAACGGCGCGGCGCAGGCTTCGGCGCGACCGCGAGTTTGTGGCCGAGTTTCTTGAGGGCTGCGAATTCTTGCGCGAGATGTTGCCGGAGGCATTGGCACGACTGGCGAAAGCGGAGCGATCCGCATGAAGATCGTCGCGGCCATTTTTGCCGATTTCGCCGAGAGTTTTCTCGGCGGTAATTCCGTTCTGTTCAATCCGCTCGGTACGAAGCGCGTCATTGACCACACGCTCGCGCGAGCGTCAAGAATCGGGGGCGTCGATCGGTGCTATCTGGTTATTCAGCCGCGCGACGAAGCGCCGGCGCGCGAGGCTCTGCGAGCGCATTCGGCGATTTCGCTGCTGACGATCGATGACGGCGCGCGGCCGCGCCGGCGACTGATTCGCGCCGCGCGCAAGTGGGGCTTGCGCTCGTGGCGCGGCACGCCACTCGCGACGACGTGGTTTGATGAGTATGTCGAACCTCTGGCCGTCGCGCGCGTTCTGGATCATTGCAGCGCGCAAGCCGTCCTCGCCCTCGACGCGACACAATCGGTCTTCGATCCCGAAATCGCTTCGGCGATGGTCGCCCATGCCCTCGCGAATCCCGCCGAGGCGCCGTATGTGTTCACGCAAGCGCCGCCCGGCCTCGCCGGGATCGTTCTCGGGCGCGAGATCCTGCGCGATACGCTCCAGCAGAATCTCACGATCGGCCTTCAATTCGCCTATCGCCCCGAATCGCCGCGCATGGACATCATCACCAAGCCGATGTGCTTCCGCGTGCCAACGGCCGTGTTCCAGACGGGCGCGCGCTTCGTCCCTGATACGCGCGAGTCCGCGGCCGAGCTGGATGCCGGCCTCCGTGAATTGGGCGAAGGCGTGAGCGCCGAGGAACTCTGCGATTGGATCCGTCATCGGCCTCGTCGCGGCGACTGGCCGCGCGAGATCGAGATTGAGCTGACGACCGCCGATCCGTTGCCGGATTCGACGCTTCGGCCGCGCGGCCGGAGCATCGCAGCGCGAGCGCTGGAAGACCTCGACGCGTTGGGGCGCGTTGCGCGTGAATTCACGGCGGCCGGGAATGACCGGCTCGTCGTCCTGGGCGGCCACGGCGATCCGCTTCTCCATCCGCGCTTCGCCGAATGCGTGCGACGGATTCGCTCGGCCGGCGTGTGCGGCTTGGCCGTCCGTACGCCGCTCGTGGAGTTGAGTGACGAAGCGCTGGAAGGACTATTCGAGAGCCGCGTCGATCTGTTGGAAGTGCAGCTCGATGCGCATTCGGCCGCTGCCTTTCAGCGCGTGCACGGGCGCGACGCATTTGAGCGGGTCGTTGCCAACGTGGAGCGGATCGATGCGGCGCGACGGAGCCGCCTTCAGCCGGAGCCGATCCTCGTGCCGAGCATGATCCGGTCGGCCGCCACGCTGCCGGAGATGGAGCCGTTCTACGACCACTGGATTCGCAAGCTCGGGTCGGCGGTCCTCCGGGCGTATAGCACGTTCGGGGGGGCCCTCCCTGCCGACAGCGCGATTTCACTCACCTCGCCGGTCAGGCGACCTTGCCGGAAGCTCGATGAGCAACTCGTGCTGCTCGCGGACGGTCGCTCGGTCGCTTGCGGGGAAGAGGCTACGGGCCGACTGGTAGTGGGAGATTGGCGGAAGGAATCGCTCGCCGCGATTTGGGCTGGCCGATCGCTCGCCGAGTTGAGGGAGATTCACGTGCGAGGCGAA
>JBGAJB010000282.1:0-4412 GCA_044225155.1 Phycisphaerae bacterium
AAATCGCCGTACTGGTTCTGAAACGAATTCAGGGCCACGGCGAGCGTCATCTGCTCTTCGCTCTGTAGATAAATCAGCGGTCCCATGAAGTCATTCCACGCTGTGATGAACGTGAAAACCGCCGTGATTGCGATGACAGGTTTGCAGAGCGGCAGCATCACGCGCCACCAGACCCCGAGATAGCCGCAGCCGTCGATGCGGGCGGCTTCCACGAGCGCCTCCGGAATCTGGGCGAAGAATTGCCGGAACATGAAAATAAAAAACGGCGTGCCGAAAAACGCCGGCACGACCAGCGGCAGGATCGTGTCGATCCACCCGAAGCTCCGAAACAGCAGGAACAACGGAATCATTGTGACCTGCGCCGGCAACATCATTGTTGCCAACATCAGCCCGAATAGTGGCCCGCGCCCGCGAAAACGAAGCCGCGCGAAGCCATACCCGACCAGGCTGCAGGAAACGACTTGCCCCAGCACGCAGAGCGACGTGATGACAACTGTGTTCGAGAGTGCGTCAAAGAATCCATACCACTCGCGGCTCCCGATTTTTCGCAGCGCCGCCGGGTAATTCTCAAATTGCGGATTCGTCGGAATCCACTTGAATCCCGCCGCGGTCGCCGCCCCAGCGGCATCCTGCGCACTCGCCAGACTGGTGACGGTCATCCAGTAAAACGGAAACGCCATGACGACGCTGCCGATCAGCAGGCCGGCGACGATCAATATCGTGCGAAATATCCGCATGCGTCGCGCGCCATGGTATCGAATTGCTTCTCGCTGCGGGATGCGGTGCGGCTGGCTGGACGTGCGCCGCCATCGCGCCTAGGGTGCGGTTCGCATTCACGGAGGGGCGCATGACCGGCGGCGATTCGCTTCAGCAGGTGGTCGAACTGCTCGATCGCGATGATTTTGAGGCCGTCCTCAAGACCCTCAAGCGCATTCGCCCCGAAACCCTCGGCTCGGAGCCGGCCGGCCGGGCCAAAGCCTACGAGCTGCTCGCGCTCGCCTCGCTCGACCGCGAAAACGAGCTGCGGCAGGCCTATGCCAAGGCCAAGCGCTCCACCGATCATGAATTTTTGCTCGCACTTGGAACAGAGCTTTCCGAGTTCGGGCTTTACGAGGTCGGCATCGACACCCTCGAACACCTCTGCGAGATCGACGAAGACAGCCCGGTTCCGCCGTACAACCTCGCGCTGGCGCTGCAGCGCGACGCGCAGCATGAAGCGGCACTCGTCGCCCTTGATGACGCCCTCGAGCGCGACCCCGGTTTCCGGCATGCCTACGCGGCCCGCGGCGGCTGCCTCTACGAATTGGGCCGCCACGCCGAAGCGGCCGCTGCCTTCCGCGAGTACCTGACGCGCGACCCCGACGATGGCGACGTGTGGCTGCTCTACGCGGAGGTCTCCGAGCACGCCGGTGATCAAGCCGGAGCTGACCGGGCCTATGAAGAGGCTGAGGCTCGCATTCCGCAATCCGTTCCGTTGCAGTACGCGCGCTATTCGTCGGCTGCCGCGCGCGAAGACTTGGCGCGCATGCGGGCCGCCGCTGCCCGGCTCCACGAACTCGCACCGCGCGATTTCCGCACGGAAATCGCCGACGGCCGGCTGGCGCTCGCCCAACATGAGCCCGGCGAGAAAGCCTGGGGACATTTCGCGACGGCCCGGCGCTTGGCGCGCGCCGACGACGATCCCGGCGCGCTGGAGCACGCGACGATCTGGTGCCTCGACTATTTCATCCATGAGCGCGGTGTGGGCGACGTCGATGCATTCGTGACGTCGCTGCTGCAGGAAGACCTGCTGTCTCACGCTGTCTGCGACGGTTTGCGCGAGATCGGGGATCGGCACAGCGAAATTACGCGGCTCTGGAACGTCGACGTGCACGCGGAGGGCTCACAAGACCTCGGCGACGGCGGACTCGACGCCGCGAGCGCCGTCGAGACGGATGATCACGCCGGGCTGGGTTATTCGCGGCCCTACCAAATCTGGGCGGAGACGCGCGACGACGCGGCCGACATCGCGGTAGCGCTGGAGGAGCGCAGCGGCGGCATCGCCCCGGTGGCCCAGAACGTGGATGCGGAGGAAGGGCCGGCGGTCCCCGGAAAAATTGGCATTGCGTGGCGCGGCCCGCGCTTCTATTTCGACGCACAGGCTGACGGCGAGGACGCCGAGTGAGCCTTCCCGCACGGGGTGCGGAAACCCAAGCCGCGGCGTCTATTTGGGCCGTGGTTTCTGATCTGATCTTTGAGTCGAAAATTACCGGTACCGCTGCGGCCGTCGGCGCCGTTGTGACGGCCGTCCGCACGGGTGCGGATGCGCTGGCGGCTGTCCGAAGCGGACGGGCGCGCGCGCTGCTCGTTGATCTCACGCTCACCAGTGAGGATCCGGTGGCGATCATCCGCGCTGCCCGCGAATGCTCCGCGAACTTTCCAGTAGTCGCGTTTTTCCCACACGTCCACGCGGAGCTCGGCCGCGCCGCCCGCGCCGCGGGTGCGACCCAGACCCTCGTGCGCTCACAGTTTTCCGAGCAACTTCCCGATTTACTTCGGCAACTGAGTCGCTGAACTCTGTAAGCATTGTTGTTCCTCTTGGGGGAGCGGTTTCCGACCGGTTTTCGTGCGCGGGGACGCGACATAAAAGAAAAGACAGGTCTGGAGACCGGTCCCACGCATGGGTCAACAACTCAGCCGTCTCCGGACGAGCACTCGCGCGACTATGCTGCGGTCAATGAAAGCCGCGCGTGGCTCGTGGCTGGGAATCCCGGCCGCGATCATCCTCTACATCATCGTTTCCGCGGTTCCGTGGTATCCGGAGGCCGCAGTGCGCGGCGCGGCCGCGCTGGTCGCCGCGACACTCCTGCTCTGGATCGGCGAGTTTGCGCCGCTGGGGATCGTCGCACTGCTCATTCCAATCGGAGCCACGCTCTCCGGGCTGCTTTCGTGGAAAGACGCTGTCGCAGCCTGGGGCGATCCGGTCGTGTTTTTGTTCATGGGCGCCTTCCTGCTCGCGCGCGGCCTGGAGAAATTTGGCGCGTTCGACGGGTTGCTTTCCTCGCCGACCATTCAAGCATTGGGCCGCCGGCCATTGCAGTTTTCGCTCGTCGTGCTCCTGCTCTCCGGTGCGGTTTCGACATTTCAGAACAACACCGCCGTGACGGCAATGCTGCTGCCAGTCGTGCTGGCCCTCGCGCGGCGCTCAAACGATCCGGCCGCGCCATTGCTCGCGCTTTCCTACGGCGCGACATTCGGCGGCCTGGCGACGCCCGTCGGGACCGCGCCGAATTTCCTGGGCTTTGCAGCCATCAAGAACATCGCGCCGGAGTTCAACTTTCTCAGTTGGCTGGCCGTAGGAATTCCCGCCTGGATCGGCACGACGGCAATCTCCTGGGCGGCTTTGACGATCGCTGCCTGGCTCTCGTCCCGTCGCTCAGCGTCGTCTCCTGTGAATGCTCGCTTCGTGAGTCGAGGCGATGCGACTTCGACGCCGCTCAGCGGAAAAGCCGCCTTCGAAGCCGATCTGGCCGGCGAAATCAGCGACGATTCCCCGACGGAGCGGCGCACCGGCCGCCGCTGGGTGATGGCCGCCTTCGCGCTGACCGCGGGACTCTGGCTCATCCCGGGCGTAATGCTTTCGCTCGCCGAAAGTCCGAACGAAGCCTTGCCCGAGGCGCTGGCGCGCGTGCTCCCGCAATCGGCCGTGGATGGCTTGCAGCGCATCGGCGCCGTCGACGCCAAGCTCTCGCTGCGGGCCGCGCTCGATCGTTACGTGCCCGAAGCTCTCCCGCCGGTGCTGGCCGCCACGCTCCTTTTCCTGGTCCGCACGCGCGGCCGCGGAGTGCTCGAACGACACGATTTGCAAAACATCGACTGGGACACGTTGTTCCTGATCGCCGGTGGGCTATGCCTCGGCAAAGTGCTCGAATCGAGCGGGGCGGCCGAGGCGCTGGCGCGCGAGGTGGCGTCCCTCCACGCATCTCCGACGATGACGCTGCTCGCCGTCGGCGCGGTGACGGTGCTGCTTTCCGAACTGACGAGCAACACGGCGACGGCCGCGCTGCTTGTCCCGGTCGCGACGCGCCTGGCCGAACACGTGCACATCGCGCCGGTGCAGATGATTCTGCTCGTCGCGCTGACGGCCAGCCTCGGCTTCGCGCTGCCGATTTCGACTCCACCCAACGCGCTCGTCTACGGCACCGGCCTGATCCGCCTGCGCCGAATGGTCGGCATCGGCCTGCTCGTCGACGTACTCTCGCTCGCCTGGGTCGTCGCGTGCGTCGGTTGGTTTGGTTCCTTCGCGGCCAAATGAGTTCAGCGGCCGCCGAGAGCGAAGCGTCCCGTCTTGTGCGTCAGGCGCCCGAAGTTTGCCAGTACCCAACATCTCGCGCAACACCGTGTGCAGTCGCGATCTTCAAGTAGAATGTTCC
>JBGAJB010000283.1:0-4403 GCA_044225155.1 Phycisphaerae bacterium
CCAAACGAATGTCAGCCGAGGCGATCGAAGAGGAGCGCCGCCGCTATCTCACCGATGAGAAACGCCTGAAGGCTGTCACGGTCTGCTTCTCAGATGTCGAAGGCCGGCTGCACATGCTCGACTACGACAAGAAATTTCTGCTCGGGTCGGCCGACAACCTGACGTTCGATGGTTCCTCGATTCGCGGATTCACGGCACAGGCGGAGAGCGATCTGAAGTTGGGGATCGATTGGGGTGCGTTTTACTGGCTGCCGTCGGACATGTTCGGGCCGGGCAAAGTGGTCGTGTTCGGAATGGTGCAGGACAAAGACGGCTCGCCGTACAAGGGCGACTTCCGCAGCCGGCTGAAGTACTTCACCGAAGAGCTGTTCAAGAAGGACGGCACGGTCTGCAACGTCTCCAGCGAGATCGAAGGTTTCCTCTTTCAGAATCGCGACGCCGAGCGCCGCTATCACGAAACGCACAAGTTCGACTTCATCAGCACGGGCGGGTACTACCACTCGCTGCCGCAGGATCCGCTGCGCCAGTTCATCGACACGGCCGCCGAAGTGCAGCGCGCGATGGGCTTCCACAACGAGAAGGACCATCCCGAGGTCGCGCCGTCGCAGTTTGAGATGAACTTCTCGTACAGCGAAGCGCTCGTCGCGGCCGACCAGATTCAGCTCTACAAACTGATCTGCCGTCAGGTTGCACAGAAGATGGGCCTCACCGCGAGCTTCCTGCCCAAGCCCGTCGCCGGCATCAACGGCAGCGGCATGCACACGAACATGTCCGTCGCGCGGCAGAACAAAAATCTGTTCTACGAGAAAGGCGGCAAGGATGGACTGAGCCGCCTCGGCTGGGACTTCATCGACCGGCTCCTCAACAACGCCAGTGACATCTGCCTGATCCTGAACAGCAGCGTGAACGGCTACCGCCGCCTCGACCCGCATTTCGAAGCGCCGAACCAGATCAAGGCCTCGGCCGTCGACCGCGGCAGCATGATTCGCATTCCGCTCGCCAACGAGCGCAGCGCACGCATCGAGGTCCGCTCCGTCGGCCCCGATGCCAATCCGTATCTGCTGGTGTACACGCTGTTCCGTACGGGCTTGGAAGGTCCCAAGACCGAAATGACCGACGAAGAACGCCGCACGCGCACGCGGTTCCTGCCCGACAACATCTACAGCGCGATCCGCGACTTCAAGAGCAGCAAGTGGATCACGGAACTGCTCGGCGAAGAGCTGCAGACCAAATTCACCGAGGTGAAGCAGATGCAGGCCGACCGCTGCCCCAAGGAACTCGGCAGCCTCGTAAAGCCGCAGGAAATCCAGTTCCACCACGAAGTGACGAACCAGCACCTGTGGAGCCAGTTCTAGTCGAGCGCTCAATGCGCTGACAACCAGGCTCGGCGCGCCGCGCGCCGAGCTTTTTTTTGTTCACACGCCCGGCACCATCGTTTACTACGGACAGAGGTAGCGAGTCAGTTGATCCAAGCCACGCACACTTTGGTTTGAGCGACGCAAGTGGCTATGCGGGAATGACGAAGTGCGCTCGCAGTCGGAACGTTCTCGCCTGGTTCCCCGGCTTGCCCCACTGGCGCCGATCGGATTGGAAGGTCACAGCCAGCGGCGGCATTACATCTTCGATCAGCCGAGCTTGCCGCCGATCCACTCTTTCGCGGCCGCGAGCGCTTCAGGCAGCTTCGCCGGATTCTTGCCGCCGGCCTGCGCCATCGTGGGCGGACCACCGCCGCCGCCTTCGACCACCGGCGCGACGGCCTTGATCCAGTCGCCGGCCTTGATGCCCTTCTTAATCAGATCGTCCGTGACGGCCGCCAGCAGCAGCGCCTTGGCGGGCGCAGGCGGGTCGCCGCCGGGCTCCTGGCGCACGCCGAGCAGCAGCGCGGTCGAGCCGGCCTTCTGCTTGATCGCATCCGCCAGCGTCTTCAGCGTGTCGAGCGGCAGGTCGGGAAGCTCGGCGATGACGACCGTGACCCCGCCGCGTTTCTCCGCGCCGGCGAGTAGCTCTGGTACGCGCGCGAGCGCGTCGCCGGCCGAACTTCCGGCCGCGGCTTTCTGCTGCTTCTTCACCGTTTCCTGCAGGCCGGTCAGCAGCTCGCGAATCTTCGCGCGATCCACCACTCGCAGCGTGGCGTCGGCGACCTCTTTTTGCAGGGCCGCGACTTGCTCCGGCAGTTTCGCGGCATCGGGCGACTTCGCAAGCTGGTCGACGCGCTTCAGCAGTTTCGCACCCTGCTATCGCCGGTGATGCCGACCACGCGCCGTACACCCTTGGCGACGGCTTCTTCGGAGACCAGGGCAAAGGCGCCGATTTCACTCGTGCGCTTCACGTGCGTGCCGCCGCAGAATTCGATCGAGTATTTCCGCCACTCTGGATTATTCGGATTCGCGAGGAGATCCTGAACCTTCGCGCCGATCGACACGACGCGAACTTTGTCCGGATACTTCTCGCCGAAAACCGCGCGCAGGCCGTTGATCTTCAAAGCGTCGCCTTGCGGCACGCCGACGTTTTCATTCGTATCGACGATCAGGTCGTCCGCGATCTGCTGGGCGCAGAGTTTTTCGATCTGCACGACTTCGTCCGGCGTGAGGCCCCTGCCGTGTGAAAAGTCGAAGCGCGTCTTTTCCGGATCGACCAGCGAGCCTTTCTGCTGGACGCCTTCGCCGAGGACTTCGCGGAGAGACCAGTTGAGGATGTGGGTGGCGGTGTGGTTACACTCCGTTAAGCGGCGATCAGCACTGACGTGGCAATGAATAGATTGCCCGGCTCGTAACTCACCGTTCAATAACACTCCGGTATGAAACACCGTTCCTTCTCGGCGAGTGACGTATCGGACTTCAAAGCAGCCGGTTTCTGATTCGATGAGCCCAACATCCGATTCTTGTCCGCCTTGAACCGCGTAGAAACACGTCCTATCCAAGACGATTGCGCCAAGCTGATGGAGAATTACGTCTTCGCTTGCGCCAAGAATTCTCGCCTCACATTCCAGAGAGGCGAACTTTGGGGAGTCGTCGGTCGGAATTCCGGCCGCCATGTGTGCTACAGTTCCAACATACGCCTCGCCCAGAACCTTCGCTAGATTCTCACTAGTCGGCACCAACTTGCGCGCCTTCTCGCGTGCATCCTCCATCAGTCGCTCATATTCCCCAATATCAACGCGCAGCCCCTTCTCCTGCGCCATGATCTCAGTCAGGTCGATCGGGAAGCCGTAAGTGTCGTGCAGTTTGAACGCATCTCCGCCGGCGATTTCGCCTTGATGGTCGCGCCGCGCGCGGTCGGCCGCCTCTTCGAAGAGCGCGATGCCGCGGCCGAGCGTGCGGGCGAAGGACTCTTCTTCCTCACGAATCACCTCCGTCACGCGGTCCGGCGATTTCCGCAATTGCGGGAACGCCTCGCCCATCGCCCCGACGACCGACGGCACGAGGCGATGCAGAAACGGCTCGTGCATGTCCAGGTATTGCCAGCCGTAGCGCACCGCGCGGCGCAGGATGCGGCGCAACACGAAACCGCGGCCGTCCTTGTCGGGCACGGCGCCGTCGGTAATCGCGAATGTCAGCGTGCGAATGTGGTCCGCGATCACGCGATACGCCACGTCGCGCATTACGTCGGCGCTCGAATTTCCCGGCGCGGCGCCTGGGCCCGTGGCGCTGGAGCCGTTTCCCATTGCGGGCGGAATGCCCGCTCCACCCGGCTGCTCCATCCGCCCGCCGTACGCCGGCGCGCCCGTCGCCTGTGCCAGCGCCGCAAAGATCGGGCCGAACACGTCCGTGTCGTAATTCGTCACCTGGCCGAGCCGGCCGGTCTCAAAACCCTTGATGACTGAGCAGACCCGCTCGAAACCCATGCCGGTATCGACGTGCTTGGCCGGCAGCGGCGAGAGTTTGCTGTCTGCGCCGCGGTTGAACTGGATGAACACCAGGTTCCAGATTTCCATCACCCGTGCGTCGCCCGCGTTCACGAGTTGGCCGCCGCTCTTGTCCGACGTCAGATCGATGTGGATTTCGCTGCACGGTCCGCACGGGCCGGTGTCGCCCATCTCCCAGAAATTATCCTTCTTGTTTCCGGGGTGGACGCGCTCCGGCGGCAGACCCGCCACCTGCATCCACAGGTCGCGCGCCTCAAGGTCCGGCTCAAGCCCCTCGGACGCGTCGCCGCCGAAGTAGGTCGCATGCAGGCGCGTCGGATCCAGCCCCCAGACTTTTGTCAGCAGCTCCCACGCCCAGCTGATCGCATCGCGCTTGAAGTAGTCGCCGAACGACCAGTTGCCGAGCATCTCGAAGAACGTGTGGTGGTAGGTGTCATGGCCGACGTCGTCGAGATCGTTGTGCTTGCCGCCCGCCCGGATGCACGGCTGGCTGTTCACAGCGCGCTTCATGCGGCCGAACTCGCTGCCGCGATCGGCC
>JBGAJB010000284.1:0-4402 GCA_044225155.1 Phycisphaerae bacterium
CGCTGTCGGTGTCAGCCTGATCCGGATTCGGATCGTCGGGCGCGTTGTCCACGACGTCGCCGACGCCGTCGCCGTCGGTGTCCATCTGATCCGGATTCGAGTCGTCCGGGGCGTTGTCGCAGGCGTCGATGATGCCGTCGCCGTCGGTGTCCGGCTGAGCCTCATCGGGCACGCCGTTGTTGTCGCAATCCTGGCTGGTGCCGCTCAGGATGTCGCAGGAATCGACGACGCCGTTGTTGTTCGCGTCCTGCGCAAGATCGGCCGCGATCTGATTGGCGTCATTCACGCCATCGCCGTCGCAGTCGCCGGTCACAAAGTTCTGGATCGAGTTGAGTTCCTCGCTCGTGAGGCACTGCAGCGCGTTATCCGGCAGGCCCGTCAGTTCGCTGGCCTTCGCGGCCGCCTCGGCCTTGCTGGGCTGGCCGACGCAGAAGTTCATAAAGATGAACGTCTTGCCGGCCGGCAGGTCAAACTCGTAGCCCCAAGTCGGATTGTCGTCGCCGTTGGTAAACGAAATCTGGTTGACGGCGATCGGCGCGCTCGGACCCTGGAGTACATGCGCAAGGCGAACGTCCGGCGAGGTGCCCGTCGAATAGTTCTGGAACGTTCCAACCCAGAGGTCGGTCACGTCGGCGGTCATGTCGCCGCTGGACGTGGCGTAGATGAACGTGCCCGTATCCGAGCCGAGGTTGTTGGCCGTCGTCAGGATGACGTGCTCAAGGCCCGTGCCCGCGTTCGTGATGACGTTCAGCCAGCGCGCGAACTCGTCGTTGTCGGGCACGAAGACCTTGCGGCTGACCGTCAGGTTGCCGATGTTCTGCGCGTTCAGCGCGACGACGCGGCCATTGCATTCGGTCGTGGCCGCTCCGTTCTGGTTATAGATCGTGCCGTTAACGACCAGCGTGTTGTAACCGTCGAAGGCGTCCGTCAGCGTCGTCATGCTGGTGCCACCCATGCTGGTGGTCGCAGACACGACGTTGGTATAACTCGCTTCGGAAGCCGCGCCCGAGGCGGACGACGACGTGTTGAACGTAATGTCGGTATTGATAAACCACTGCAGGCCGGAGGCGTCGGTCAATGTAATGTCGCCCGTACCGGCGAGGGCCGGCGCCGCCAGCAACGCAGCCGCCCAAATCCCTTTGAATCCTCGCATCCCAGACTCCTTTCGAAAGGCGATCGTTTTCGAACCCGCCCCGAACAGCCTTGATTGACAGTGCGCCCGTGCGCCGCGTAGCCTCACGCGCGGAGGCTGCGGCATGGACGCTCGTCAACGCATACGATTCCTCCTCTCCTTATCGGCGCTTTCGGGACTAGCGTCGTGCAATTCTGGCCCGCCCCAGCCGTCCTCGCAATCGTCGGGCGCAAAAACCACCATCGAATTGGTCGCCGATACACAGCCCGCCCCCGCCGCCACGCAGCCGACCGCGACCGCCCCCGCGGCGGGCAAGCGGCCGAACATCCTGCTGATCACCATGGACACCACGCGGGCGGACCGGCTCGGCTGTTACGGGTTTGGGCTGGCGCGGACGCCGACGATCGACGGCCTGGCGCGCGACGGCGTGCGGTGCAGCAACGCGATCACCGTCGCCCCGATCACCGCTCCGGCCCATTCCTCGATCCTCACCGGCCTCTTCCCGCCGGCGCACGGTGTGCGCGACAACGGCACATATGCCCTTTTGGATGACGTGACGACGATCGCTGAGCGACTGAAGTCGGCGGGATACGCCACGCACGCGATCGTTTCGGCCCTCGTACTCAATCGGCGCTACAACCTGACGCAGGGCTTCGATGAATATGAAGACGATCTCTGGGACGAGGACGAAGCGCCGCTATTCATGATTCGCGATCGCCAGGCGCCGCGCACGGCCGCCCGCGTTCGCTCGTGGCTCGATAAACGGCGCACGGCCGATCCGAATCAGCCCTTTTTTCTGTGGGTGCATTTCTTTGACCCGCACCAGCCGTACGAGGCGCGCGTGCCCAACTCGTGGCTGCTGCCGTCTCGCTACGACGCGGAAATCTATGCGGTCGATCTGGCGCTCAAGACCGTGTTTGAGAATCTGCGCACCGCGGGTGAGCTGGACGACACCATCATCGTTTTGACGGCCGACCACGGCGAAAGCCTGGGCGAGCACGGCGAACAGACGCACGCGATCTTCGTCTACGACGCGACCGTACACGTGCCGCAGATCTGGCGCTATCCGAAGGGATTGCCGGCGGGAAAAGTGTATGACGGGCCGGTGCGGGCGGTGGACATCGTGCCGACGCTGCTCGACCTCACGGGTCTGCCGGGCGGAGAGCAGACGCAGGGTGCCGACCTTGCGAAGGCGTTTGCCGGCAAAGCCGCGCCGCCCGATCTGCCGCAATATTCGGAATCACTGCTGGCCGAGCTTGGATTCGGGATGGCCCCGCTCTACGCGATTCGCCACGACGGCTGGAAGTACATCCGCGCGCCGAAGCCGGAACTCTACAACCTGCGCGCCGATCCGAACGAGCTGACGAATCTGTACGCGAAGGAAAAAACGCGCGCGGCCGAGATGGACAAGCGGCTCGACGGCGTGCTGAAAGACTGCGAGCGCTTTGCTTCCAAGCCCAGCGAAAACCCGATGGATCAGGAGACGCTGGCCGGGCTCGCGGCGCTCGGATACGTGGCGAAGGTCGAGGATCGCGCCAGCCTGAAAGGAATGGACCCGAAGGACGGGATCATTATCTACAACGAGCTCGAGGATGCGCGACACCTGGCCCAGAAGTCACGCTGGGGCGAAGCGGAAGCGGCGCTGCGGCGCATCCTTGAAAAATCGCCGGCGAACATCTCCGCCCGCAACATCCTCGCGCTCTGCCTGATTCGGCAAAATCGATTTGCCGACGCGGAGAAGGAGTACGTCGCCTCGCTCGACGTCGACCCGCGCCAGGCGCGCGTGCTGCACATGATCGGCGTGATCCGGCTGCGGCAGAACGATCTCGACGGCGCGGAGAAGAACTTTCACGCCGCGCTGGAGATCACGCCGCGTTTTATCGAATCGATGGTGAGTCTCGGATTCGTCGCCCTGCAGCGCGGCAACGGCGAGCAGGCCGACGACTGGTATCGCCGCGCGATCGCGGAAGACCCCGGCTCGCCGCGCGTGCTTCAGAGCTACGCGGACCTGTATTACGTGCGTGGAGATTTCGCGAAGGCCGGCGACTATTACCGCCGCACGCTCGACGTGAACGCGCGGAATTTCAGCGCGCTGCTGCAACTCGGCCTTTGCCAGGTGAAGATGAACGATTCGACGGCGGCGCGCGAAACGTTTGAGCGGGCGGCGGCGCTGCAGCCGCAATCCTGGAAGCCGACCTACAACCTTGCCTGCGTGGCGGCCCTTTGCGACCATCCGGAAGACGCGCTGCGCCAGCTCGACGCCGCGTTTGAGCAGGGCATGAACGATCTGCCGCTGGTCGAGCATGATCCCGACCTCGATAGCCTGCGGAGCTTGCCGGAGTTTCAAGCGCTGCTGGAACGGGCGCAGGGTCGTGGAGCGGATTCGCGGCACGAGTGATGCGCGCCAGGCCGCACCAAATCATCGCCCGGTGAGCTTCACCGGCCGAATCCGCCCATCCGCCTCAAACTCCATCGACTCTAAGCAGACAACGCGGTGATTCGCGGCCGTCTCGCCCAGCGGGCGGCGGTGATAGACGATGTAGTAGCGGTCGGTGCGCTCGTCGTGCAGCACGCTGTGATGACCGGCGCCGGTGGCGACGTCCGGGTCTTGCTCAAGAATCTTGCCGATGCGCGTGAAGGGGCCGTGGACGGAATCGCCGATCGCGTAGGCCACGGAATAATCCGGGCCGGTCCAGCCGCCTTCGGACCACATGAAGTAGTACTTGCCGTTTCGCACGAACATGAACGGCCCTTCGACGTAGCCGGCCGGCGTGATTTCCTGGAAGAAGCTGCCGTCGGGGAGCGGCAGGAGGCCGGTGAAGTCGGGCCTCAGGCGCGCGAGATTGCAGTGCCGCCAGCCACCGTAGATCAGGTAGTCGGCGCCGTTGGTGTCGCGAAACACGAATTGATCGATCGGCTGCGCGCCGTTGTGGAAGCGCTCGACCAGCGGCTTCCCGAGCAGGTCCTTGAACGGGCCGTCGGGGCGATCCGCGACCGCGACGCCGATCCCGCCGATTTCGCCGTCTTTCTGAATGTCATTCGCAGCGAAGAAGAAGTAGTACTTTCCGCCGCGGCGCACGACGGCCGGCGCCCACATCGCGCGGCGGGCCCAAGGGACGGACGCGGCTTCGAGAACGCGCTCGTGTCGGGTCCAGTGCACCAGGTCCGTGGAGGAGAACGCGTCGAAGTACAGTTGTTCGTCATACGGCGCGGAATAGGTCGGATACACCCAGTAGGTGTGATCAAAGACGGTCGCTTCGGGATCGGCGT
>JBGAJB010000285.1:0-4352 GCA_044225155.1 Phycisphaerae bacterium
GCCGCGGCGTAGTACGCGCTGCCGGTCTTGAGCAGGCCGACGATTTCGTCGCCGCCCGTGCGAGCGCGCTGCACTATGGCGTCGAGCCGGTCCTTCTTGATGAGCTGCGTGACCGGCACTCCGCCGACGCTCGTGAATCGGACGAGCGGCACCATGTCGTCACCGTGCCCACCGAGCAGCAGGGCCGAGACGTCTTCGACCGAGCACCCGATTTCCATCGCGATGAACGAGCGATAGCGCGCGACGTCCAGTACGCCCGCTTGTCCCATGACGCGATTCGTCGGGAAGCCGGAGACTCTGTGCGCGACGTAGACCATCGCGTCGAGCGGATTGGAGACGACGATGATCGACGCGTTCGGACTCTGCGCGGCGGCTTTCGCCGTCACTTCCTTCACGATCTTGACGTTCGTCGCGAGGAGGTCGTCGCGGCTCATGCCGGGCTTGCGCGCGATGCCGGACGTGATGATGATGACGTCGCTGCCGGCCGTCTCGTCATAACCGTTTGAGCCGACGACTTTGCAATCGAAGCCCTCGATCGGCGAAGCTTCAAACAAATCGAGCGCCTTGCCCTGCGGCAGGCCCTCGACAATGTCCACCAGAACGATGTCGCCCAGGTTCTTGCTGGCCGCCCAATGGGCACAAGTCGCACCGACGTTGCCCGCACCAATGACCGTGATTTTCGCCCGTTTCATGGCTCTTCAACCTCTGTTCGCTGCGTAATTTGCGTGATAACCGGCGGCACGCTCGCAAGCGGCGCCGGTGTCAGGGTCGAGATCGTCGCCGCAGCGCGACGGCGAAATCGACCGCATTCCGAATCATAAAGCGCGTGTCGCGGAGCGGCCAATCCCGTCCTGAACTAATGCTGTTTCTGGTTTGCCTGAGCGCGGAAATGAGCGTGCGAAGATGAACCCACGTGGGAATAGAGGGCTGGCCACGCCGTCCACGGCCATGAACGTTGGTTGATTGAATCGAACCAAGGCCCTGGACCGCATTTCACAGCGGACGATTCCATGCGTATGTTGGGCGACGGCGTGCGGCGTGTGGGAGCGGGCGGTTGCGCGATTTTGGGCAATGGGTGGTGCGCGGTGTGGCGGGGCTGTGCTGCTGCGCGCTGCTTGGCGCGGGCGTTTGGTGGTTTGTCCGCGAGCGGCCGCTCGAGTCGGCGATCTCACGCGGCGTGACACTTGTAGCCCAAACGCATACGCAAGAGGAACTCGCGCGCGCCTTGGACCAATGGGAAGCCGAGACGGGGGCGGCGTGGGTGGCCGACCCGACCCGTTTGGCCGCACGACTGATCGATCGGTCAGCCTGGGAGGATGCGGCACGCGGGACGCTTTTGGTGCGGGCGGCGGGCGCGGACTTTGGAAAGCGGGGCGACGATTGGCGGCGCTGGCTGAAGAATCGCGGCAAACTGGCTTCGTCGCCGCTTCATCTCGACGCGGACGAGCACGTTTCGTTTACGCCGCTTTGGAAAGCGCCGATCGGCGCGACTGACAATTACTCCGCGATCCTGCCGATCGACGGATCGATTTTCGTCGCCGCGCTCGGGAAAGGATTCGGAGTCGCCGATGACGAGG
Organism: Phycisphaerae bacterium; assembly: GCA_044225155.1. Lineage (GTDB taxonomy): Bacteria > Planctomycetota > Phycisphaerae > UBA1845 > Fen-1342 > CAYMBL01. The sequence continues at coordinate 1,578 of JBGAJB010000285.1, forward strand.
CTGACGGTGTGGTACGGGTCAATGGCGCCGACGGATCGTCCAGCATCTTTTTCGTTCCCACGGACGGGCGCATTCGCGATGTGCTGGGAATCGCAGCGGCCCAGGAACTGCTCCTGGTGATCTCGAGCGCCGGTTATGCCTACGGTGTGACGTTCGACGGAAAGCAGAAGTGGTCGACGCCGCTCGGTGCGCCGGCCGCGTCTTTGCCCCTGATCGTGGAGCGTGGCGCGAACCTCGCGGTCGCGACGAGCAATGGAAAGGTGATCCTGCTGCAGGTGGCGACCGGACGCTCGGTCTGGTCGGCGACCGTCGAGTCTCAGCGCGCGAGCGAGAATTCCGGTCCGATTCGGTTCGGGTTGGCGGCCATGCGGAGCGAGCGGTCGCGCGGCGCGATTCTCCTGAGCAGCACAATCTCCGGAACGCTGTACGCGCTGCGCGTCGAAGATGGTCGCCTGCTCTGGAAACAGGGCGGCGGCAGCGCCGAAGGAGAAGCGGTATCCACTGTCGCCGCCGGCACGGATCAAAGCCTCATCGCGCAGCTCAGCGCCGACGGACGATTGCGAACGCTGGCCGCCCAATCAGGCGGACCGCGCTTGAGCGATTTTTTCCTTGGCGTGCCGCTCTCGGCCGTGCCGTTCGCGCCGCCGCGCTGGCTCAGTGCGCGGCCTGATTTTGGCGGCGGATGGCTAGCCTGCGGAAATGGAGCGAACGCAGATGGAGTATTTGCACTCAGCGACGCCAAAGGGCTCGTCTGGCGGAATCGAGTCCCGGGCATGCTGACCGCTCCACCCGCGTGTGCTGATCTGAATGGCGATCTGCTGCCCGAGATTGTCGCCGCATCAGTGGATCATCTGGGTGCGCGGCTGACAATCCTTTCGTCGAGCGGTCAGTGGGTACGCAGCGAGCGTGTCGAATCCCCGGTGCATGCCGCCCCTGTCGTCGCGGACGTTGACGGGGACGGCCACTTGGATGTGTTGTGGGCGGACGAAGCGGGTTGGCTGCACTGCCGCACTACCGGCCGCGCGGGACCGATCCTTTGGGGCGTGGCCGGGGGCGACCCGTTCAATTCATTTTCCGCCGGGAACGCATTCAATTTTTCGCAAGCGCCGTTTGGATATCAGTCGCGCTGGCGTCCGGAATAACGACGACGGCGCACCGATAACCGTCTAATTCCGCGCAGCTTCGCGCATCAGACCAACTCTTTTTGCCCAGATTCACAGCGATTCCTAACTTCCAAGCAGGGGAACAAGGTGCGGCGGAGTCGCACCGGGAGGCAAGAAGCATGAAGCGCTCGAATCATCTACCGAATTTGTTACGCAGCATCGCCGGAGCACTGGCGGCGTGCGCGTTTTCTCTGCCGCTGTTCGTGGCGGGTTGCAGCGGACCCACGGGCGCCGGCGATCTCGGCGGACTCGTGCCGGGCAACAACGACAACACGTCCAATGACGACCCTGGAAGCGGCAACGGGGACACCGTCGTCGCGGGTGAGACCGTCACGATCGACGAGCGCGACATCATCGCCGTTCAGATCGGCAGCGACCCGCTCGGCTGGGACTTCAGCCTCTCCGGCGTATCGGATGAAGAACTGGCCGCGCTTACTTTCCGCTGGACGTTCGGCGACTCGGAGAGCCTCGTTGCGCCGCGCGCTCAGCACTTTTTTGTTTTTCCCGGCGTATACGCGGTGCAGCTCTACGCGACGGACGCCAATGGTCTGACGCAGTTCGTCCTCGGTAAAGCCGTCGCGGTCGGCGCGGACCCGAAGGACATCGACAGTGACATGCGCGTCGTCGCCAAGATGAGCATTGGCCGCGCGACGGGAAATGCGATTCTCGACGGGCGGGCGGCAACGTCTGACTTGGCGACCGGTGAAGCCGCGGCCTATGCGTGGGATTTACCGAACGGCGTGGCCGAGGGGGATAGCGTGACGCGCGACGTCACGGGCGCCACGGTCATTCCTGTGGTCGTGACGGCCGCATCCAATAAGGGCCGCTTCGCATCGGCGACGATTTATGTGACTGTCGGCGTTGCATCAAACTCCAGCACCGGCGGCGGCAGCGGCGGCGGATCGGGCGGCGGCGCCCCCGGCGATAGCGGCGGCGGTTCCGGAGGCGGGAGTGGCGGCGGCAGCGGTGGCGGATCGGGCGGCGGCACCGGCGGTGGTTCCGGTGGTGGCAGCGGCGGCGGTTCCGGCGGAAGCGGCGGTGGCGGCTCGGGCGGCGGTACTGACCCTGGTTCGGGAGGTGGCGACGGCGGCGGTACCAACTCGACCGGACCGGACCCGAAGCGCGGCGGAATTTTCCTGAACGTGACCGTCAGCGCATTCACGAAGGACCTGACGGGCGAAATCGTCGGTGACGAGCGCATCGCGGGTGTGCAGCGCACGCTGCGCTGGAACGAGCTTGAACCGTCCAAGGGCGTGTTCAACTGGGCCATCATCGACGACATGCTGACGGAGTACGACGCCATCGGGAAGCGCGTGGCGTTCAAGTTCACGGCCGTCGGCTCGGGCGAAGACGGCGCGGGCGACATCACGCCGCCGTGGCTGTGGGATGACGGCACCGTGTCGTGGATCGGCAATCGCAACACGCCGATCGGTTTCGTGCCGCGCCTGCCAGTTTATTGGGATCCGGATTATCAGCGGCATCTCGGCGACACCATTGCCGCCATGGGCGCTCGTTACAACGGCGATCCGCGCGTCGCGTACATCCGCATGGGCGGCTGGCAGAACGGCACGAACGAGCCGAATTTCTACGGCGACTTCGCGTACTACCTGGC
>JBGAJB010000005.1:0-38158 GCA_044225155.1 Phycisphaerae bacterium
GTGCGAATGACGACGGAAGCCGCGGCGACGCGCTTCCATTCGTTACTCGCTACTCGCAATTCGCTACTCGACTGTTTCACCCCGCGCCCCGGCAAAGGGCGCGGCGGCGCGTTCCCCGCTCAACCCGCGGGCCGCGAGACCATGAGCGGGCCGTACGCTGGCCGTGCGGCGGAAGATGGGAGCCGAGACCGGAACTCGTGCGGATGCAGCCCAGCCGCGAGGCTGTGGTTTGCATGGTGCGGCACCGCCGCGAGGCGCTGCTGCAAGGTGTGGCCCAGCCGCGCGGCTGAGCTGCAAAGTGTGACCCAGCTTCGGCTGTGTTGCAGGCTGCGGCCCAGCTGCCACCGGCTGTGACTCACCCGCGCGCGGCGCAGGACCTCAACTGCGAAAAATACCCGGCGGAGAACCCGTCCGACCCACGAGGCAGGCGAACTGCGCCGTTCGTGCCGCCCGTGGTGGGCACCGCCCACCACGCGACCCGAACACGCAGGGTGGGCCTCGGCCCACCACGCAGAAAAAGACGTTTTGCCGGCGGGCCACAACCCCGCCACCTCCACCGTTTTCCCGCCCCCTCTGCGCGCGGCCACGCGCGCTGCGGTTCTCCTTTGCGCTCTTGTTGCGCGCAAACTTGCGCGACGCACTGGTGCCACAAAAAACCGGAACGCCTCGTGTAGGGAAACTGAATGCTCCTCTGAATCAGAGTTCCCTCTATCGCGCGACCGCGTTCGCTCCGGAATCCGCCCGCACCGGCCGGCTCATCTGCTCGATGGAGGTCGCGGCCGGCGCTTTCTTGGGGAATAGTCCGCGGCGATGCCAGACGCGGTTGTTGCGGGCGAAGCCGGGCAGCGGGCGGGGCATGAGCTTGTCCCAGAAGTGGCGTGTGCCCATCCGCGCCCAATACCAGAATCCAAAGCGCCCGAACACGAGTTCCGCCTGCTGCAGGCTCGCCAGAAACTCAGCGGGCGTGCCAAAGTCGGGCATGAGCTGGTGGGCCGGGGCGATCGCGCCGGTCAGGTGGCAATCCGCACCGACATAAGCTCGCAGGCCGCGTTCCCGCGCCAGGCGCGCCGCGCGGTGATCTTCCCAGACAAAGGGATTCTGGGCATTGTGGATTTCGAGCGCGTCAAAGAGCGGCAGGAGGCGCTCCGTGCTGGCCATCAGGCTGCCTTCGCAGAGGCTGCCGAAAGGATGCGGCGCGAGCACCACGCCGCCCTGTTCGCGAATCCGCGCGATCGTCTCTTCGCCCGACAGCTCCGGCGGAATCCAGCGCTCCAGAAACAGCCCGATGATGTGGCCGTCGCGGCTGCTGATCTCTTCGCCGACGATGACGCGCACTTCGCCCGCGTCGCGCGCGGCCAGCGCCCCGCCGATGTCGTCGTGATCGGTCACGGCGATGCAGTCAAAGCCCTGCTCGCGGGCCAGGCGCGCCAAAGTTTGCGGCGGGAGATTTGAGTCCCACGAATAGTCGGTGTGCAGATGAATGGCGACCTTGATGCGGCTCATCGCTCCCCTCGTGCGCATTGTATGGATCGGGCGGCGCGCCAGCAGGATCGAGTTGGCGCGCGGCGATGAGTGATGAAGCGGAATGAGACGCGCAAGATTCGAGCCGAAATGAGATGCGCAGGTCCGAGGCGAAACGAATCGCGCAAGTCTCGCGCAAAAGGCGAGCGGGCCGACGCCGGGGTCATGGCGTCGGCCCGATTTCGCGGTTCAGACATGGGGTCTGGGGCGTCTTCGCGTCCTAGCGGCGACGCAGGAACAAGCCGGGCAATCCCAGGGCGAGCAAGGCGATCGAACCGGGCTCAGGAACGGTGTTCTGATCCGACAGATCGAGATAGCCCTGTCGCGGAGCCGACCAGCTCGTCAGGAAGCCGTTCGCGTTGTAGGCCGTCGTCACGCCGGCCACGGGGTGGAACCAGAGTCCGATGTGGCTGTCGTATTGCGCGCCGGTCCAGGGATCAGCGCCCGGATAGAGGGGCGAGTGGGCGTTCAGGCTCGTCGCGTCGAGTGAGAACGACAGCGTTCGCGTGCCGTTGCCATTGTTGACGTTGCCGAGCGACAGCACGGAACTCGCTTCCGCGCCGCTCGAACTGAGGATGCGGTCGGGCGTCTGCGTGCCGCTGGCGCCGGAGCCGTCGGAGTGACTCGTCTGGGAGTTAATGCCGTTGTAGGCGTAGGCCGTGAGCTTCGGAGTGGCGGTGCTGGCATCGAAGTAGAGCAGCGCGAGTTCGCCGTCCTGCCCCTTGGGGTTCGGGCCGTCGGTGAGCGCCAGCGTGAAGCCGTTCGTGACGAGGCCCGAGCCCGGCACGCTGCCGAACGTCGCGCTCCAGGTCAGAACGTCGGTCGAATCGTCGAACGTGCTGTTGATTGAGACAATCGTGCCGGCCGCGTTGTTATAGGAAGTGCCCGGAACAAAGCTCCAGGACCAGATCGTGGCGTTTGCTCCAGAGACGGCGGCCAGCATCGCAAGGCCCGCGCCGAACTTCATCAACTTCCGCATGGCTGCCCTCCTCCGGTGGCGATTTCCCCGCTTCGCTCGAACGGCTGATCCTTCCCACGTGAGCCACGCAAGTCAATCAAACGCAGCGCGGTGAGAGCGCGAAAGATGACATGTCCGAAATGAGAACTGCGCGGGCCCAGGGCGCGTCAGGAAATAGAGGACGCGCCGAATCGCGCACCGAAGAAATCTCCGCGAATATCAGGCGTTTTCGCGTGTCACAGCGTCTGAATATTAGCTTGAGAAATCGAACTTTGTTCATTCTTCCGGCGTCCGTTTTGCTCTTCGCTGCGGGGGATTTTTCGCAATTCACAGTGCTCAATCGAAGGGCCGATACCGCACTTGATCCATGGCGCGAGCCGTGTGAATTCAATTGGCTGCAGTATCAGCAAGGGAGAGCGCCCGTCATGAGCGCCGCAAACGCCGAGATCACGAACGCGATCGAAGTGCTGAACGAGGCGATCCGTGTCGAGCTCGAGGCAAACGACCTCGGACGGCTCGCGCGGATGCACACGCAGTGCCAACTGCTCGTGCAGGCCGGCGGAGAAGTGGGACAACTCGCCACTGCGCTCGGCGTGTTCCTCGAAGCGGTGATTCTCAACGAGGCCAATGATGCCCAGCGCGGACTCGCCGTCGCGCCCAAAGCGATCGCGGGATTGGCGGCCGTGATATCGGGTCAGACCTTGCCGCTAGGCGACTTCGTTACTGAATTGAAACTCGCGGCCACCGGCGCGGACTCCACATCATCAAAGCCCGCTCAAGAGTCCGCTGCGCCTGCGCAGCCGGCTGAACAAACCAAGCCCACTACGCCGGTCGCCGCGGCGACCGCGCCAATGAGTCCTGCGGCCGAAGCGAAGCCGGCAAGCAATGAACGTTACGTGAGCGAGCCGCTCGTGATTGACATGAGCGAGCGCGAACACTTGCAGGGCTTCACGGACGAAGCCCGCGAGCACATGGACGCGATCGAGAGCGCGCTGCTCAACGTCGAGCGCGATCCAGGCAACGCGGACAAGATCAACGAACTGTTCCGGCCGTTCCACACCATCAAGGGCATCGCGGGATTTCTGAACCTGCGCGACATCAATCGGCTCACGCACGAAGTCGAGACCATTTTGGATCTCGGCCGTCGTCACGAGTTGACGATCACGCCCGCCGCGATCGACGTGATCTTCACGGCGATCGATAGCCTGAAGCTGCAACTGGCCGAGTTGGTCAAATACCTCGCTGCGCCGACCGGCGGGCCGGTCCCGCAGCCCGACATCGTGGACATCATGTCGCGGCTTCGTCGCGTTCAACGATCTGAAGAGGCCGGCGCGGCGGCTCCCCTGAAGCCTTCGACGCCGGAAGCCGCGACGACTGGAACGACGGCATCGCCGGCCAGCTCGCGCGCGGCCGCCGCGACCGGCGGCACCGCTTCCGCACCGGCGGACACTGACGCGAAAGCGGCGGATCTCTCGATTCGCGTCGACACGCAAAAGCTGGATTCACTGGTGGACGCGGTCGGCGAACTCGTCATCGCTCAGACGATGGTAAACCTGAATCAGAAAGTGCGGCTGGACGAAAAGCTCGTTCGCGACGTTTCCCAAGTCACCAAGATCGTGCGCGACATCCAGGAAACGGCGATGGCGATGCGGATGGTGCCGATCGGCCCGATGTTCCAGAAGATGAAGCGCGTCGTGCGCGACGTAGCGCGCAAAGCCGGCAAGCAAGTCGACATGGAAATCACGGGCGAAGACGTCGAGCTCGACAAGAACGTCGCGCAAGCCATCAGCGACCCGCTCGTCCACATGGTGCGCAACGCGGTTGATCACGGCATCGAGCCGCCTGACGCCCGCCCGGCTGCCGGCAAACCGCCGACCGGTACGGTGCGTCTCAAGGCGTATTACCAGGGCGACACGGTCGTCATCGAAATCGTCGATGACGGGCGCGGTTTGGATCGCGAGAAACTGCGGCGAAAAGCGATCGAGCGCGGCGTCATCACCGCCGACGCCCAGCTCGACGATCAGGAAATCTACAAGCTCATCTTCGAGGCGGGATTTTCCACCGCCGAACAGATCACGGACATCTCCGGCCGCGGCGTCGGCATGGACGTCGTCCGACGGAACATCGAAGCCCTGCGCGGCAAGATCGAGATCGAAACCGTGCTTGGCCAGGGCAGTACCTTCCGTATTCGACTGCCGCTGACACTCGCCATCATCGACGGCATGCTTGTCCGTTGCGGCAGCGAGCGCTTGATCATTCCGACGATTTTGATCGAACAATCGTTGCGGCCGGCGCGAGATCAGATCACGGTCGTGCAGCGTCGCGGCGAAATGATTCAGGTCCGCGGCGAGATGATCAGCCTGCTGCAACTCGGCTGCCTTTTCGGGTATTCGACGCCGGTCGATCCCACAGAAGCTTTGGTAGTCATCGTGCAGGCCGGCTCGCAAAAGGTCGGCGTGGTGTGCGATGAGCTGATCGGGCAACAGCAGGTTGTAATCAAAGCGCTCAGCGAGCAATTCAAACAGGTGCGCGGCATCTCGGGGGCGGCAATTCTCGGAGATGGGCGCGTCGGCTTGATTCTGGAGCCGACCGGATTGCTGCAGTTGCATAACGCCGCCGCGAGTATCTCGGGTTCGACGATGCAGCGTGCGAAACCCTCCGTTGAGCAGACCGTGACAGCAGCGGATCAATCTGACCTTCTGGTTTCCACCCAATAGGAGCGTTCGATGAGCACGGCAACCGCAGTGGCCAGCAAAGTCATCTCGAAGACACCGACCAAGGGCGGCAAGTACCTCACGTTCAGCCTCGCGGACGAGGAATACGGTCTCGAGATTCTAAAGGTGCGCGAGATCATCGGCATCATGGACATCACGGCCGTTCCACAGATGCCGCATTTCGTAAAGGGCGTGGTAAATCTGCGCGGCAAGGTGATTCCGGTGGTCGACCTGCGCCTGAAATTCGGCATGGAACCGGCCGACTACACCGAAGCCACGTGCATCATCGTCGTCGACGTAGGCTCGCTGATGGGCATCATCGTCGACACCGTGCAGGAAGTGCTTCACATCGACGAGAACGCGATCGATCCGCCGCCGCCGCTCGGCGCGTCGGTCGATACGTCCTTCATCCTCGGTCTCGGGAAGATCCGCGACGAAGTTAAGATTCTGCTCGACATTGATCGCGTGCTGACGGATGAGGAAATGGCTCAGTTGCAGCAATCCGGCGGTGCGAGTCTATAGATCTTTAGCGGAAGTAGCCGCGGTCACGCGCGTGGTCGCGTTCAATTGAGTCGGCGAATTCAGGCCGACGACTAGCCATGTGTGAGGTGTTAGATGTCCAAGACCAGTTTGCGAACAAAGATCGTGGCACTCGGCTGCCTCCAATTGATCGTGATGGCCGGTGTGCTCTTCGGCCTCTACTACCGAGAAGCCGGAAACAAGGCCCGCGAGGCGTATGTCGACAAGGCCCACAGCGTAGTCCTGACGGCCGAGGGCGCCCGAGAGCAGGCGGCCAAGCTCTGGGACCAGGGCGTCCTCAACTCGGAAAACCTGCGCGAGTGGGCCGAGGCAGGTCAGATGGAGCGGGTCATGGCGGCGGTCCCGGTCGTTTCCGCGATGCGGGCGGCGCAGGCGAAGGCGACCGAAGGCGGTTATGACTTCAAGACGCCGAAGTTTCATCCGCGCAATCCGAAAAACGAGCCGGATGAGATGGAATCGCGCGTGTTGAAAATGTTCGAAGAGAAAAATCTGCCGGAGTACTCCGAGTACGACGCAAAGCTCAACGCCGTGCGCTACTTCCGTCCCATCAAGCTCACGCAAGAGTGTCTGCTTTGCCACGGCGATCCGGCGACTTCTCAGGAGCTTTGGGGAAATAACCAGGGGACGGACCCCACCGGCGCCAAAATGGAAAACTGGAAAGTCGGAGAAGTTCACGGCGCGTTTGAGGTCGTCCAGAAGCTCGAAAAGGCCGACGCCGCGGTAGCCGCCAGCGTTACGGAAGGCTCATTGGCCGTGGTCGGGATGGTGGCGCTGCTCGCCTCGCTCTTCTTCTTCCTGGTCACGCGCAGCATCGTCAATCCGATCCGCGTCGTTATCAAAGGACTTTCCGAAGGCGCCGCACAGGTCAATGATGCAGCCGCCCAGGTTTCGTCGGCTTCGCAGCAGGCCGCCGGCAACGCCAGCACGCAGGCTTCTTCGCTGGAGGAAACCAGTAGCGCGCTGGAGGAAATGTCCGCGATGACGCGCGTCAACGCCGAGAACAGCCGCAGAGCGAACGAGTTGGCCGCGCATGCTCGCGATTCGGCGAATTCCGGCGACCAGACGATGAAGCAGCTCAACACGGCCATGACGGCGATCAACGACTCGGCGGGCGAGATCAGCAAGATCATCAAGGTCATCGAGGAGATCGCGTTCCAAACGAATCTGCTGGCGCTCAATGCGGCCGTGGAGGCGGCGCGCGCGGGTGAGCATGGGAAGGGCTTTGCGGTCGTCGCCGAAGAGGTAAGGAATCTCGCGCAGCGCAGTGCCAAGGCCGCGCGCGACACGACCGAGCTCATCGCGGGCTCGGTCGAGCGTGCGAAGGAGGGCAATGAGGTGGCTGCCAAGGCCGGTTCAGCGCTGCAAGCCATCGTGGGGAACGTTAGTCAGGTCGCCGAGTTGCTGGCCGGGATCAGCCAGGCGACAACTGAGCAGTCACAGGGCGTCGAACAGTTGAACGGCTCTGTGACGCAAATGGACAAGCTCACGCAACAGAACGCCGCCGGCGCCGAGGAGACGGCCAGCGCTGCTGAGCAGTTGAGCAGCATGGCGGTTTCGCTCAAGGAACAGATGGTCGGCGAACTCATCAAGATCGTGAACGGCGCGAAGAGCTGATTTTCGCCCGGGTTTTGGCCAGAACGGGCCGCGGCAAGCGGGGCCGCGGCCCTCATTTTCGGTCTTGAGGTCGCAAACGCTGAATAACGAGGATGGGGTTGGGCCTGATTACCGTTGACATCGCCGATCTGAAAGTCAGCAAGGACCCGGAGTCCACGCTGATCACCTACTCGTTGGGTAGCTGCATTGGGCTGGCGATTTACGACCCGGTTACCAAGGTTGGCGGCTTGCTGCACTACATGCTTCCCGAGGGCTCCATCTCTCCGGAAAAAGCTTCCGCGAATCCCGCGATGTTTTGCGACACGGGGGTGCCCAAGCTCTTCAAAGAAGCCTATGCACTCGGAGCCTCCAAGGCCCGGCTCGTGGTCAAGGTGGCCGGCGGATCGCAATTACTGGACAGCAACGGCACTTTTAACATCGGAAAACGGAACTATCTTGCGCTCCGCAAGATACTTTGGAAAAATGGCGTGCTGATCAACAAGGAGGATGTTGGCGGGGCCATCAGCCGCACGATGAAGCTCGTCTTGGCCGGCGGGCAGGTGACCCTCAAAACACGCACCGGGGAGGCACCCCTATGATTGCGGAAGACCTGAGTCATATCCTGGAGAAAGTTGATGCGCTCCCGCGCCTTCCGGACACGATCGTGCGTCTGATTCAGGTGCTGCGCGATCCGACCACCACGTTTGAGCAAATCGTTGACACGGTGCGTTTTGATCAAGCCGTGACGACCGAAGTCCTGCGGCGCTGCAACTCGGCTTACTTTGGAATCAGTCGCAACATTACGTCGATCGACGAGGCCGCCAAGTATCTTGGCGCGGCGCGCCTGCTGCAGATTGTGTCGGCGGCCCAGGCACGCGTTCTGCTCGGCCCGGAACAGAACGGCTATGGGCTGGCCCCGGGCGCGCTCTGGGAACATTCCGTGGCGGTCGCCATCGGCGCCGAACGGATCGGCGAGGCGCGCCATTTGGATGTTGGAACATTGTTTACCGCCGGATTGCTCCATGATTTCGGAAAGGTGCTTTTGAACGAATACGTTCGGGATGCCTTTGCGATGATCGTGGATATCGTGAAGCGCGAAGACATCCCATTTACGCAGGCCGAGGAACGGATCTTCGGGCTGAATCATGCCGAGCTGGGCGCCAGGGTGGCCGAGCGCTGGGGACTTCCTGAGGCTATCATTCGTTGCATTCGCCATCATCACCAACCTTCGGCCGTATCGCCGAGTGATGCCTTGGTCGATGCGGTGCACATCGCGGATTGCACCTGCCTTTTGTTGGGCATCGGCGGTGGAGACGACGGTACGATGTATCGGACCGATGCTGGCGCGTTGGCGCGGGCCGGCTATCGTGAACGCGAATTGGAAATCCTGGGCATGGAAATCGTGGGTGAGCTGCGCACGGTGCAGGAACTAGTCACTACAGGATAGGAAGTTTCGTCATGGCAGCGAACATTCTCGTGGTCGACGACTCCGCCGTGATGCGGCAAATGATCAAGCGCACCATGCTCTTGGCCGGTCTCGACGTCGACCAGATATACGAAGCTTCGAACGGGATCGAAGGGTTTGCGCGCCTCTCCGAGTTCCAGGTCGCGGCCGTCGTGCTGGATATCAACATGCCCGTCATGAACGGCGTGCAGTTCCTCAAGCGCATGCACGATGATCCCCGACTGTGTGACGTGCCTGTCATCATCGCCTCGACCGAGGGTTCCGAGACGCGGATTCATGAGTTGTTGGAGAACGGGGCGCGGGCGTTTGTCCGTAAGCCGTTTCGTCCCGAGCAAATTCGCGATGTCTTGGCGCCGCTCGTGGGGGTGCGCGCGGAACTAGAGTCGGCCCCGGCACCCGCGGCCGATGATTCATTCTGATGGACCGCGTTGGCCGGGGCTAGTCGTGGCCGACGAGTGCGCCGGCCGCCACCGCATCAAAGAACATTCGACGTGAAAGATCAGTAATCTGCGACGGTGTGTAGCAGCCGGGTTGCCTCACGAGAGCGCCAAGGAAACTGCCCAGGATGCCCTCAAGCCCCATCGCCAGCGCCGTCGGCTCCATCTGCACGAACTTCCCGGATTGAATTCCGGATCGGAAAGTGTCAGACAGCGCACGGATGATGCGCTGGTAGCTGACATAGGCCTCGTCTTCCAGGCCGATGCTGGCAAAGAGAAATGCGGCGGCGGTCTGACTGAAGTAGACCTTAGCCATCGGCAGGTGCTCGACGAACATCTCGGCCGCGACGGCGATGAATCGTTCAATTCGAGCAAATTCGTCTCCCGGGGTACGAAGCGCCTCCGTCAAACGTTGTTCGTAAAGCCGTGTCGTCTCGGCGCCCAGGGCGTGCTAGAGCGCACGCTTGTCCGCGACGCCCTTGTAGAGCGTTCCGACGGCGAACTCCGAGGCGGCGGCGATCTCCGCCATGCTCGTTCCTTCGTAGCCCTTTTGGGAGAAGAGTGTTAACGCGGCGCGAAGAATCCCTTGACGCCTCTGATCACGTTCACGCTGTTTGCGACTTGATGCGTCGGACATTTTTGCTCCGTTTCGGACGAAGAAATGCTGTCCCGCTGCCTCGTTCGTGATGCGTTATCATTATATAGTACCGGCCATATAGTACCGGCCGGCGCGTGCCAGCGGACTGACACGCCCTAATTCAAAAGCCGAAATTCACTCAATTCTGTGACGGGAAATATTGGCGCGCGAATCATTTCGTCAAAAAAACCCGCTATGGTCGAGCCGTCAAACTGTTATCGGCGACGAATGCCGCAGTGTCGATTCACAATTCCGCACCTAACTTCAGGTTCCAAATATCGTCGAATTGCGGCGTTTTTCGGTATCGGAGTGATTCTGCTAACTTCATTGACCTGCCGGTCCATTTCACAGGACGTGACCGCCGCGTTGTACGCGGACCGGTCAACGCTCCCGCTGCCCGACGATAGGTCGATGAGCTATTTATCCGCTGGAGTTCCCGGCGATCGAAGAGTGATTTTCGTACACGGAACGCCGGGTAGTGCCAAAGACTTCCGCGCGTACCTCGAATCACCTCCGGAAAACGTGGAGTTGATCTCGGTCGATCGCTTGGGGTTCGGGGCCTCCATGATCGGCGGCAGACGCAAGGCTGTCGGAAGCTTTGCCGAGCAGGCTGCCGCGTTGGGGCCGCTCATGACCCCGGCGGGTGCCGCGCGGCCTATTCTCGTCGGTCATTCGCTTGGCGGCCCGATCGTTGCCGAGGCGGCGGCCGACTTTCCCGATCGCGTCGGTGCGATCGTCATCCTGGCAGGCTCGCTGAACCCCGACCTGGAGCATCCCGAGTGGTACAACTACATTGCCGCGATTCCGCCCCTGCCCTGGCTCATCCCCACGGATATGCGAATTGCCAATGACGAACTCTTCGCGTCGCCGCGCCAGACACGGGAACTAGCGGGCAAACTCGCGAACGTGCGTTGCCCGGTTGTCATCGTGCATGGCGAAAAAGATGAGCTCGTGCCCGTCGCCAATGTCGAGTTCATGCAGCGGGCCTTCAAAAACGCCGCGGCGGTCGTCGTGACGCGCATTCCCGGTGCGTCTCACTTCATTCCTTGGACGCATGAAGCTCAGGTGCGCGCTGCGATTGCGAAGGCGATTGAACTGGCGGAGAAAAAGGAGCACTCCGCGGTCGCGGCATCACAGCCGTAGCCGACGGACGCTCGTCTTCAAGAGTCTCACTCTTTTTCGAGAATGACCTGGCGCTTGCCGTTTGTGATCTCAAGGCGATGCAAGCGCAGGAACGCGCTCCACGAGAACTGGCCGCCACCTGAGGGGCGTAGCGTGAGCTTGCTGCCGCTGAAGCTATAAGTTCCGCTGCTGTCGGATTGCTGGCCTTCGAGAGTCAGGCGGGCCGCATACGTGCCGTCGCGCTTGAACGAAGCCTGCTCGATGGCAAACACTTCGCGATTCGGCACGCACTTCACCATCTTCCAGTTACCGGCCAACGCTCCGCTGCAACCGGTTAGAGCGATTGCGAGCGCGACCAACGTCGCTGCGGCCGCGCTCCCGAGCAGTCCGAAACGTTTGGGCGAACATCGAGCGTTAGGCACCCATCCCTCCCGTCCCCGGCGCGCCGCGCCCCGGAGCGCCCATTCCCGGCATGCCCTGCGCCGATGGCAGCGAGGCCGATGCAAGTTGCACGTAGGTCATGCGCATCTCGTACAGCACCGAATCCATCGCGGCCTTTTCTTCGGGACTGAGGTTGCCCTTGGTCTTTTCGTCGAGCACTTGCAGCAGATCGATGAAATGCTTGGCGGATTCCAGGTTCGGCGGAATCCGTTCTCCACCGCGGCCAGCCAGCAATCCCAAGCCGGCCATCGCCTGCATCACGAGCACATTCACGATTTCCATGAACCCGCCGACGCTCGCACCGCGCATCGGCGCTTCGGGCTTCGACTGCGCCTGGGCCGCAAGGCGCTCTTTTTCGCGCCGTGCCTGCTCCTTCCAGTCGTCATCCACGATGATCTTTTTTTCGTCCGCCATGTCGCTCCGTCTCCGCCGAATTCGCCGCGCCGGCGACGTCACGGACGCACGCCGGCGGGAGGATCATACTTCACATCCAGTCTATCGCCCGGGGATCAGCGCCCGCGGGACGCCCACATCCGCTACGACGACGCGCCCCAGCACGCTTCGAGCCGCGCTGGCGTGAAACCCGGTTTTTTCCGCGACGAATGTCACCGTCGCATCAGCCCGGAAGCATGGGTCGGCCACTTTGCCCGTATCCGCATCCAGCCCAGTTGGGATGTCCACCGCAATACGCCGGGCACGCGGCGCGGCATTTGCGTGCGATACGAGCTCGCCGATCGCGCCGCGCGGCGGACCTTTCGAACCGGTGCCGAGCAAAGCGTCGACGACGACTTCCGCCGATTGCAGCCGCTTGCGCACTTCTTCGAGCCCGGCCAGCGTGCTGGCATCGATCAGGGGCTGCTCCATCCGGCGATAGATGCCCAGGTTGATCGCCGCGTCCCCGTTGACGGCCGCCGGCGAGACTGCCAGCGCGACGACGACCGGCACGCCCGCATTATGCAGGTGTCTCGCGATCACCAGGCCGTCGCCACCGTTGTTTCCCGGGCCGCAAAGGATGACGACCGTTCCCGCGCCAGGGCTATACAAGCCGGCGTAGACGAACTCCGCCACCGACCGCGCCGCGTTCTCCATCAACACGATCCCGGGGACGCCGACATGCTCGATCGCCAGCACGTCCAGTTCGCGGATCTGCTGGCAGGTGAGTGGTTCTCCCGGCTGAAATGGAATTGACATGGCCGCGATTCCCGGCGGCCGGCCGCACGTCATCCAGCGCGAGGCCAGCCTCAGTTCGCAGTCTACCGCGCTTCGGACGCCGCGGACGAGGAGGCGATCGTCGAATCCAGGTCGCGCGCCACGGCGGAAAACGAAAGCCGCGTGTCGGCGCTGAGCAGATGCGTGCTGAGCCAGAGGCAAATCATGCCCACCAGCATGCACGCGAACGGCACATACAGCGTCACGGCCGGGAGCACGTAATCGATGGCCAGCGCGACGGACGAAGCGATGAAAAGGCTCTGGGCGAGAATCTGCCGGGACATGGCGCGCCGCAGAAACTGCGCCCGCTGTTTCAGCACGTCCACCTGCGCTCGCAGCATTCCGGTCCGGGCATCGTCGTCGCGGTGCGTCACGTGGCGGTGCTTCCGGAGCGACCGCGCGAGCCCCCTGAGCTTGTCAATCACGCGGCCGTAGCGCGTCGAGGTCACGTTCACCATCATGGTCGAGCCCGATATCAATAAGGCCGGCGTCATCATCAGCGTTACGACTTCCTGTTGCGTGCTCATTGGCGCTTTCGCTCCGTGGGTCGGGGATTATGCCCGAAACACGGTTCAGGAAATATCGGCGGAACATGCGCAGTCGCCTAAAGCCGGAGTCAGTCCGCACCGATCTGGACGGCCAGCAGCCCGCGCGCGCGGGTGACTCGCCCACTCAGGAGGTTCCCGATCCATGACGTCCCAGACGACCACGAACGGTTTCACCACCACCTATGGCTCAAAGACCGTCGGCACGACCATCCCGTTTGACGCGATCAACGAACCCGGCGCATACATCTGCAACTGGAGCGGCCACCTGCTGCGCGTTCCCGAGGATGGCGTCACCGCCGGCCGCTCGCCGCTGATCAACATCGTCGGCAATGAGCCGCTGACCGTCACCAAGATCAGCGAGAACCCGTACATCACGCTCACCAAGGCCAAGCTGCTGGCGTCGAATTTCGACCTGAACGTGAATTTCTAGGCCTTGCCTGGCTCCCCCAGGAAGCTCGGCGCGCGGACGCGCGTGGCCGACGAACAGCATGCGGCGGACGGGTCCGGCGACCCGCCCGCCGCGTCTGCTTTCCTAGTCCGGCACAAGCTGGACGGTGACTCTTCCTTCGGCGAAGTCGAGCCGGGAAATGGCAAAGCGGCACTTGCCGTTCGGCCAAACCAGGCGACGCGGCAGTCGGATGCGGCCGGAAGCCATTGACGTTTCGGGCGGCGATTGGGCGCGGCGGATGGCGGCCGCGATCTGATCCAGTGCGAATTGCGGCGCGGCCAGGCGACCGACGTGCGCGCCGGCAAGTTCGACTTCGATCGCGTCGTCGAGCAGTACCGGTCGCAATGTGGTCGACATCACCACGGGCCAGCCGCGCAAGTCCACCAACGCGGCGGCCGCCACGCCATTCGAATCAATCCGGATCATGGGGCGAACGAGGAGCCGATCGAGTTCGGGAAACACGACGTCGGGAAAAAGCTCGCGCCGCGCCGCCAGCCAACGATTCACTTGCTCGGCCGGAAGTGTGAACTCGATGGGCTCGTGTGCGTTCAACGAACGGCCGATCGCGTCGGCGAGCCGCACGAGATCCGCCTGATCGGATTGAAGCTGCGAAAAATCGGCGGAGGCCGGCTGGTACCAGGCGGGCCGGCAGGTCGCCGCGCCAAGCAGGGCAAAGAGGAAAAGCCCAAGGAGCGCACACCCGAACAGTGCCCAGCGCAGGAAGCGCCGCACGAATTTCGGCTTCCCGCCGGCGGAATCTGGTTGGGGAGAATTCATCGGGGCAGCCGTGGGCTACTTCCCGCCCTTGCCCTTCGGCTCATCGTCCTCGAAGTCGCCGAGGTCGAGCACGTCTTCCGTTTCCTCGTCGATCGCCGGCAGATCCATGGCGCTGTCGTCGGCTGCGGCGCTAACGACGTCTTCGGGGCGAATGGTTGACGGACGACCGTCGATCTGCACGATGAAGTTCACCGGACCGATCGAAATCTGATCGCCGGGCTTCAGCTTGGTGTCATCCAGGCGCTGGCCGTTCACGAATGTGCCGTTGGAACTTTTCAGGTCGCGTACCGTGATGTTCTGGCGTCCCACGACGATTTCGCAATGCTTGCGCGAGACTTCTTTGAACGGCAGGCGAATCGTGCAATCCTCGCCCCGACCAATCGACGTTTTTTCTGTTTTGAGCGGCACGTCGCGGCGCGTGCCCTTGTGAAACGTGACGAGGACTACGTTCATTCGTGTTTCCCTGAGCGAGCTCAAAGCCCGCTTCCTATGCTAGAGTCCCTGCTGGAAAGGCACAATGCGCCCGCTCGTTCGATCCATCTACGTGCACGTGCCCTTCTGTCAGACCATTTGCGGCTACTGCGATTTCTATTCCATCCTGCTCGACAAGTCGGCCGTCCACCCGCTCGTGGATGCTCTGCTCACGGAGCTTCGACAGGCGGACGAGACGCTTGATCTGCGCGCCGAAACGATCTTTGTCGGCGGCGGAACGCCCACGACTCTTCCGCCGGCCGAATTGGAGCGCCTGCTGACGGCGCTGCACGAGTTGACGCGTGGAGCGGCGGCCGAGTTCACTGTCGAAGCCAATCCGGCAACCGTGTCGGCGGAGACGGCCCGCGTGCTGGCGGGCTGCGGCGTCAATCGCGTCTCGATCGGCGCCCAGTCGTTTGACCGGAACGAGCTGACCGTGCTCGACCGCATACACCGGCCCGAGCAAGTGGCGGCGACAGTGGACATCATTCGCAACGCCGGCATCGAGAACCTCAATCTCGACCTGATCTTCGCCATCCCCGGCCAATCGCTCGCGAATTGGCAGGCCAACCTTCGCGCCGCATGCGACCTCGGCCCGTCGCATCTGTCTTGCTACGCGCTCACTTATGAGCGGGGAACACCGCTTTACGAACGCATGCAGGCCGGCGCGGTGACGCGCGCCGATTCCGATCATGAAGCGACGCTGTTCGAGACGACGATCGACGAATTGGCTGCCCGCGGTTTCCAGCAATACGAGATCAGCAATTTCGCGCGTCCTGGCCGCGAGTGCCGCCACAACCTGACCTATTGGCGCAATGAACCCTATCTCGGCATCGGTCCGTCCGCCTCCGGGTTCGTCGACGACATCCGCTACAAGAACATCCCGGATGCGGCCGAGTATGGGCGGTCGATTCAGGCTGGGCGATGCCGCGCCTGGAACAGGAGCGGCGATCGCTGGATCAGACGGCGCGCGAGTCGGCCATGCTGGCACTGCGCCTGAACGAGGGGCTGGAGCGGGGTCGCTTTCGCGCGCGTTTTGGCGCCGATCCGACTGAGTATTTTCGCGCGGCGGTGGAGAAGCACACGTCGCTCGGACTGCTGGACGTTTGCCCTGACACACTGCGGCTGACCCGCGCCGGACTGCTGTTGGCCGATTCGGTCGCCGCCGACTTCCTCTAGAGCGCGGCGCCGGGCAATGTCCGCACGAATCGCCAAGTTGCTGTGTGAAGGCCGGTCGCTGATCCGAATCACCGCTGTTACATTGTCGCGCGGATCGGTCACGACCGGACATTCGCGCAAGCGGCGTGAGCGCCGCGGAGCCTAGCGGTGAAAGAATCGACCAGCTCAACTCGCACAACACGGCGGACATCGCGCGCGTCGGAGACGCGCCCACAGGTGCGCGAGAATGTGGCGCTGCTGTTTGAAGTCTCCTGGGAAGTGTGCAGCCAATCCGGCGGCATTTACACGGTTCTGCGCAGCAAGTCGCCGTCGGCCACGAAGCGCTGGGGCGAGAACTATTGCCTGATCGGGCCTTTCAACGAGCCCACCGCCAAAATCGAATTTGAACCGCAGCCGATCGAGGGCGTCATCGGCGAGGCGGCCGAAGAACTACGCCAGCGAAACATCCCGGCCCACACCGGCCGCTGGCTTATCACCGGGCGGCCGCGCGTCGTGCTGCTCGACATTCGCCCGATGCACATCAGCGTCGGCGAGATGAAGTATTACCTGTGGAAAGACCATGGGATCGGCACGCCCGATTGGGACCGCGAGATGGACGGCTACGTCGCCTTTGGCCACGCCGTCACGGAATTTCTCCATGCCGTCCATAGCCGCTTGCAAGGGCGGCCGATGCTGGGGCACTTTCACGAGTGGCAGGCGGCGCTCGCGATTCCGCTGCTCAAGCAGCGCAAGACGCTCTTTCCGACCGTCTTCACGACGCATGCGACGTTGGTCGGCCGCAGCCTCAGCGCTGCGAACGTCGAGCTGTACAGCGGCCTCAGCGGCTTTGACGGCGAGACGGTCGCAGCCCAGCACGGCATCCTGCATCGCTACCAGGTCGAGCGCGCTGCCGCCCGCGGCGCGGACGTTTTCACGACCGTCTCCGAAATCACCGCTGAAGAGGGACAGCAGTTCCTGGGCCGCAAGCCGGAAGCGCTCGTGCCGAATGGATTGAATGTCGAGCGCTTCGCCGCGCCGCACGAGTTCCAGAATCTGCACCAGCGCTGCAAAGAACGCATCCACGAATTCGTGATGGGGCATTTCTTCCCGACATACACGTTCGACCTCGATCGTACGATTTATGTCTTCTCGGCCGGGCGTTACGAGTATCGCAACAAGGGCCTCGACGTTTTCATCGACGCCCTCGACGAGCTGAATCGCCGGCTGAAGGCCGAGCCCACCGGGCTAACGGTCGTCGCGTTCATCGTCACCCGCGCGCCCTACCGCGGCATTAACGTCGAAGCGGCAGATCGTCAGGCGATGTTCGGCGAGCTACGGAACACCTGCGAGCAGATCAAAGAGGAGATGGGGCACAGCCTCTTCGAGACGGTCTCGGCCGGCCGGCTGCCGACCACCGACGACCTCCTGAACGAATACGCCCGCGTGCGTCTGAAGCGCATGATGCACGCCTGGCTGCAGACGAGCTATCCGCTGATCGTGACGCACGATCTCGAAGACGACCTGAACGATCCGGTGCTCACTCACCTGCGGCGCGTCAAGCTGCACAACGCCCCGGAAGACCCGGTCAAGGTCGTCTATCACCCCGAATTCATCACGCCCACCAGCCCGCTGCTGCGCATGGAATACGATCATTTCGTGCGCGGCTGCAACCTCGGCGTGTTTCCGAGCTATTACGAGCCGTGGGGCTACACCCCGATGGAGTGCATCGTGCGCGGCGTGCCGGCCATCACGAGCGACCTGAGCGGCTTCGGCTCGTATCTGATGGACCATTTCCCGGATCACGACGCGAGCGGCATGTTCGTCGCGCGGCGGCGCGGCGTGGGCTATCAGACGACTGTCTACCAGGTGGCCGGCTGGATGCACGCCCTGGCCCGCATGCCGCTGCGTGATCGCATTTCGATGCGAAACCGCGTGGAGTCGTACGCCGAGCATTTTGACTGGAACAAGATGAGCCGCTTCTATCGTGCGGCCCGCCGGATCGCGTTCGAAAAGCACTACCCCAATCAGGAAGTGCAGCCGCCGGTGCCGGAGGAAGCAGGCTAAGCAAGCGGCGAGAAGTGAGAGAACCAGGTGATCCGCCCGCGCGAATGGAATGAGCCGACACCGCGCTTGCCGCTCGGGTTGACCTTGTTTGCGTCTCTTCCTTCCTTCCCCTTGGCGGCAGCATGAAACGCCCGACGATCTGGCTTCCGCTCTGCATCGTGCTGCTGGCCGGCGGCGGTGGTTGGCTTCTGGCGCAGCCGCAGTGCAGCGGTGTCGAACCGCGCGAACGCGAATACTTTGCGGCGCATCTCTATTGGCAGACCGGCTTCGATGCGCTCAGCGCCGTCTGCGGCGCGGGGTTGCTGACGCGCAAGCTTGATGTCGACTACACCGAAACGGGCCGGTGGGTGCTTTCCGCGCTCTGTCTCGCGGGAGCGTTGCTCTATCTCGGCGCGCTGGCGGCCACGGCGCGGAGAATCGGCGCCGCGCCGCGCGTCTCGGCCGTGCTGACGGCGTTGCTATTGCTGGTCGGGTTGTGCACCGCTGCGCTCGTGCTGGCCGACTATCGCGAAAGCCGCGCGCCGGATTGGGGGCTCGCGCTGCGCCGCAGCGTCGCCGTGATGGCGTCGGGCGGCATCTTTGAAGGCGAGTGGTCTGACACCGCTCGCATGCTGGTCGGCGTCGCCGCCTGGGTCAGCGCGCTCGGTTGGGGATGCTGGCTGATCGTGCTGCCGAGTTGGCGCGCCACGATGGGCACCGGCCGGATCGTCGGTTTGGCGCTTGGCTACACCGCGTTCCTGGTGTTGCTCGCCGGCCTCGTGTTTCTGTTTGAATCGCCGCGCGGCGGACCGGGCCACGGATCGCGCGATGATCCGCGCGGCGAAGTCGCCGGCTGGTCGGAGCGCGCCGCCGATGCGGCCGCGCTTGTCGGCAGCGCGGCCGGCGCTGGCGTGTGTCCCGACGATCTGCGTGAGCGCGGCCTCGGGGAGGAGACCAAGTTCGTCCTCGCGACCGCGATCTTCAGCGGCGGCCTGGCCGGCGGCCCCGGCGGCGGCATCCGCTTTCCCGTCCTCCTCGTCGCACTGTCGGCCGCCTGGGCCGCGCTGCGTCCGGGAAGGCTGCCCGATCCTGAGACCGCCCGCTGGCAGCGCGGCTGCATGGGTGGCGTGCTGGCGCTGGGCGGACTGACGCTGCTCACCGCGCTCGGCCTGCTCGCGATCGAGCAACTTACGGCCGCGCGTTTTCGGCCCGCGCCCTCAGTCTCCGATGCGCTTGCTCGAAGCCTCGAGCGCCGTCGGCAGCTCGCTCACCACGGGGCTCACCGCGACCATCACGAGCCGCAACCTCGTCAGCGGAATCGGCCTGGGCGTGGATCAATATCAATTCGGCATGGGCCTGCTGATGCTCGCGATGCTCGCCGGCCGCATCGTGCCGCTGCTGGTGCTCTGGCACGCGAGCGAGCCGGCGGCGACTCCAAGAACGCGAGCAGCAGCGCGGCGATCTAGGCGGCAAGTGCCAGGGGTTTCTCACTCTGCGGAGCGTGGGGACGTCAGCCAACCCGTCACCGTGTTTTCCTCTCGTTATCATGGCACATTCGTCACGTGTCACGGGCGACAGGAGCAGCACATGCATTCAGATCAAGCAGCGCCCCGCACCATCCGGGCCCCGCGCGGCGCAGCTTTCCTGCAAGGGCTGGCTGCAGGAAGCCGCGCTGCGGATGCTGATGAACAATCTCGATCCCGAGGTCGCCGAGCTGCCCGAGCAGCTCATCGTTTATGGCGGCATCGGCAAGGCGGCCCGCTCGTGGCCCGATTTTGATCGCATCGTCGCGACGCTGCGGCGGCTCGAAAACGACGAAACCATGCTCGTGCAGAGCGGGCGCGTCGTCGGCGTGCTGAAGACGCACGCCGACGCGCGCGCGTGCTCATCAGCAACAGCATGCTCGTCCCCAAGTGGGCTACTTGGAGCACTTCCGCGAGCTCGACGCCAAGGGCCTGATGATGTTCGGCCAGATGACGGCCGGCTCGTGGATTTACATCGGCACGCAGGGCATCCTGCAGGGCACCTACGAGACGTTCGCCGCCCTGGCGAAGAAGCACTTCGGCGGCTCGCTGAAGGGCCGGCTGGTCGTCAGCGGCGGCCTCGGCGGCATGGGCGGCGCTCAGCCGCTGGCGGCAACGATGAATGGCGGCGTCTTTCTTGGCGCGGATGTCGATCGGAGCCGCATCGAGAAGCGCCTGAGAACGCGCTATATCGATCGTATGACCGACAGCGTCGACGAGGGGATCGAATGGAGTCTTCAGGCGCGGCGGACGGGCACGCCAGTCTCCATTGGCGTTGTGACCAATATCGTGTGCTTGCTGGAGGTTTTGCACGAACGCGAGATCACGCCGGACGTACTTACCGACCAAACGTCGGCACACGATCCTCTCAATGGATACGTACCTTACGAGTATTTCTCCAAGAAATGGAGTGACGAGATTCTGCAAAGCTGGCTGCGCCTCCGAAGCGAGCAACCCAACGAGTACATCGTTAAGAGTTACTCCACGATGGCTGACCACCTCGGATGCATGCTCGACCTGCAAAAACGCGGCGCCATCACTTTTGATTACGGCAACAATCTTCGCGGCCACGTGAACGAAGCTTGGCACGAAAAGAGCTGGTTCGCCGCGGGGAGTCCGGGAGATCTGGCGCTGCAAGACGGCAATCCGTTCAAAATTCCCGGCTTTGTGCCCGAATACATCCGCCCGCTCTTCTGCGAGGGCTCCGGGCCGTTTCGCTGGGCCGCGCTATCCGGCGAGGCCAGCGACATCCGCGTCACCGACCAAGCCGTGCTCGATACATTCCCGCAGGAGGAGCATCTCTGCCGCTGGATTCGCATGGCCGGCGAGAAAGTCGCGTTTCAGGGCCTGCCGGCCCGCATCTGCTGGCTCAAGTACGGCCAGCGTGCGAAGATGGGATTGATCTTCAACCGCCTCGTACGCGAGAAGAAGCTCAGCGCGCCGATCGTCATCGGCCGCGATCACCTCGACTGCGGCAGCGTGGCGAGCCCCAATCGCGAGACCGAGGCGATGAAAGACGGCTCCGACGCGGTGGCCGACTGGCCGATCCTGAACGCGCTCTCGAACACGGCCTGCGGGGCGAGTTGGGTCAGCGTGCATCACGGCGGCGGCGTAGGCATGGGCTACAGCATCCACGCCGGCCAGGTCATCGTCTGCGACGGCACGCCGGAGGCCGACCGCCGCATCCAGCGCGTCCTGACAGCCGACCCGGCGCTGGGCGTGATGCGCCATGCGGACGCGGGTTATGAGCTGGCGCAGGAGGTCGCGAGAGAGAAGGGTGTGGATCTGGGTCGATGAAAAATCCTACAACCAAGCGGCGACCCGCTGACGCAGATTAGCGACCTTTACGTCGCTGTCGCATACAACATAAAGACGAGTAACGCGCGAGGCATAGTTTGCGCATACTCGCACGATGCTCTCTGAAACGTCTACCAGCGAACGTGGCTCATCTTGCCCGGGCACAAAAACCTTGATCAGTTCGTCTTCTTTCTCTTCAATCTGGCCGGGCGCCTCAGAAGCGAGAATCGTCGGGCCGCGCTTCTCAAGTCGAATCGGCCTTACCTGCGCGATCAAGAACTTCCCGAGCGGCACTCCGGATTTGCGCGAAAGATCACTCACCTGCTCGCGGCAGTGCCTCAAAAACGACGTGGCAGCATTATGTCGCATATTCCCTTCGTCCGTCGTATCAACGAGCGATGCTGCTTCTCCAAGCAACTTGGGAGGCTTGCGGAAAACAATTGCCATTCCAAGCGCGGAAATCACTGCGTCGCTATCCTCGACAGCCTGACGCGCAACGAAGTCCACGAAGTGGTCGGTGAACTCCATCAGCGACGACTGATTTCGTACGAGTGATTCGATTGCCGCGCCGGACTTGGGCACGGCGAATTTTCCCGCATCGCGACAACGACGCAAAAGTTGCCGGCAGGCTTCCTCCAAACCGAAAGTAGTCTTGTGGTAGTAGACCGTCCTATGCATGAAGTACCGCGCCAGCAAGAACTGTTCCGCGGCAGTGATTGCCTTATGCTCGATTCCGATCATCCCTGTCGAACTGGCTCGCAAATTGTTTAGCAGGTACGGTAGGTCGATATGGCCGTATGGCACACCAGCTGCGTGTGCGTCCCGCGTGAGGTAGTCGAGCCGGTCCATGTCGAGTGAGCTGTGGATTAATTTGCTCCGCTGTTGGTCAGCCTCGGGGGCTTTGGTAAACAAACCAGCAATTCGAGACGCGCGTTTTTTTCCTCCGATTGCGTCGAGTAAGTCCTTCTGTTCAGTTACAATAATTCGATCAAGCCGCTCATGGTCTGGATAGGGATCGTGTACCGGAACCACCGATTGTGTCGCAATCTGATCCTCGGCAAGAAGAACATCGTCGAGCCGCTCCATCAGATGTGAATATGGATAATGTCCAACGTCGTGGAGGAGCGCGGCCAACCGAAGGTCTTGCTGGTCCTCTTCGGTCAGTTTGAGCTTCGTCGCGGTAACACGCGTCACGCGCGACATGATCGCCAAAACCCCCAGACTATGTGCAAAACGAGTGTGCGTGGCGTTCGGGTAGGTAACGTGACCGAGGCCGAGCTGCTTCAGGTACCGCAGCCTCTGAAAGCTGGCGGTATCGATTACACGACGCTCGATCCGAGTGAGTTCAATTGCACCGTGAATCGCGTCAACTACGATTCGATCTGGCTCGAGTGAAGAGATTGGCTCCTTGGAGCGAGCGGACCGCTTCGCGGACTTGCGGGACCGAGAATTCCTTGCCGAAAGCTTTGAGTTGCGCCGTGATTTTCTGCGCATCAAGTTCTCGCGATTTGCCCCTCGAAACCAGGAATTGCACGGACGCGAGAAGCTCCAGCCGGGAAGCAAGGTCGCTACCTAGCGTCCCGATGAGTTTCTGCAGCTTCCCCAGCGGTTTTCCCCACGCTGGGTCAAGCTTCCATCGGGCCAATGCATTATCTACGCCGTCTGGATCCGCGATGGCTGCAAACATGTCGTCCGACAACACCGAACAATATGGACCGCGGAGATACCAACCAAAATGGTAACCCAGATCGATGCCGATTTCCTGAGCAAGATAAATCGTCTTTTGCACGACAAGCCTGTCACGGAATTGAGCCATACTCGGCTTGATCCCGAGGGCGTTCAGAACAAGAATGTCGGCGATCTGGCGTCCATCCATGGGGGCGCTCCGATGTTCGTGTTATGTTAGCGCATTGCACTATCAGCGTCAACCACTGGAACTTCGGGCTCTAACCAGCCACGACGCTCGAATGATCGACGACAGCTTGTAAGAGTGTCAAGGTGCGCGCCGCCGCATTTCTGCGCGCCGGACCGTGCTATCATCGCCTCGACAAAAAAATGTTGCGGCCGTCATCGGAGAACACCGTCGTCCTAATGGTCGCGAACGCTTCTTCTACGGTTCCGCTCGCGTTTGCGCATGACCTCCCCCGCACCGGCACCCGTTTCCCGGCGTACACTCGTCATCACAAAACGCGAGCCGCCCCGCTCGCCGAAAGGAGCCGAGCCGCATGTCCACGGAATTGATCAACGCCTTCGCCTCCGGAGCCGACGAGCCGCTGCGCTGGATCGCCGGCTTGAGCGATCAGGAGCTTTCCGCCCGGCCGGTCGCGGGCAAGTGGACGATGCGTCAACTGGTGGTGCACATGCTCGACGGCGAAATGATGATGATCGGGCGGATTCAGCGCATCATCGCCGAGGACAATCCCCTCCTGATGGCCTTTGACGAAAACCGCTTCGTGGAGCGGCTCGCCTACGACAAGGCGGATGCGCGACAGGCGGCCACCGCGTTCAGCCTGCTTCGCAAGCTGACGGCCGAGATGCTGCGCAATCAACCGCCGGAGGTATTCAGCCGCACCGGCGTTCATAGCGAGCGCGGCAAACTGACGCTCGTCGACCTCGTAAAGATTTACGCGGAGCACGTGCCGCATCACGCCCGGCATGCGGATGACAAGCGGCGGGCGCTGGGCAAGCCCGTCTAGGGCTCAGCGGCGAATTCGAACCGAAAGCCGCTCAGTCACGGTGACCGCTCCCCACAAATGAAACCGGGAGGGCGAGGCTCCCGCCGAACCGCATATTGGCAGCTGAAGACGCCTCTCGCGCTGCCCGTTCGGCAGGAGTCTCGCCCTGCCGGACACTGATTCGCGGAGCTTGTTCGCAAAGCCCACGGAGCTCGTTTCCGCTCCTGCCGTGCTTGCGCTCCGATTCGTCTTTCGGCGACAATTCGCGGCCAGGCTTCTGGGAGCGTGACCGCATGCTGACGCCGATTCTGCTGATCCTGTCGAACCTGTTCATGACCATCGCGTGGTACGGGCATCTGCGATTCAAGGATGTGCCGCTGTGGCGCGTCATCCTGGTGAGTTGGGGCATCGCGTTTTTCGAATACTGTCTGCAAGTGCCCGCCAATCGCTGGGGGCATCAGCAATTCTCGGCGTATCAACTCAAGATCATGCAGGAAATCATCACCATGGTCGTGTTCTGCGGCTTCGCACTCGTCTGGCTGGGAGAGCCGATGCGCTGGAACTACGCCGTGGCGATGGTGCTTATCGTCGCCGCGGTGGCGATTGCGTTTTGTCGCTAGCGCCCCTCAACCTCCGACGAGTCGCGCTGGGTTGAGATCGAGCAAACCAGGTGGTACCGGCGGCGATCATCCAAGTCGCAACGACGAGCGGGAGTTTACGACCATCCAGATGCGCGCCCGCTTGGAGCAGTTCCATCCTCCCCGCTTACTGACGTGCGCGGCTCGGATCAGAGACCGACATTTCCGCTCTTTTGATACCCCTGCGTGCGCCGCGCGGTAGCCTGTTGTGCGTATGAAGTTCAGCAACCGCACACTGCTGGATGGAGCGCGGCTCCGCGAATTGTTCGAGCGGCACTCCGCGCCATATCGGCATGACGCTTTGTCGGTGCGCGTGCGCTACTCGCGCAGCGCCGATTTTTCCGGCGTCTGTTTCTATCGCGACAGCCGGATTCACATCAATCTTGGCCGGCACAATCGCTATCCGTACCGCCTCGCGACGCACGTGGCGCGGGCGAGGTCGAACAGCCGATATTGGTGGCGATCCGTATCAGCTCGAACTGAGCGACGCGTATCAACTCGCGCTCTTTATCTATCTGCACGAACTCTTTCACTATCTTGTGAAATCGGCCGGTCGCTGTCCGCGACGCAAAGAATCGATGTGCGATCGCTTCGCCGCGCGCGTGCTGGTCGATCAGTACGGCGCGCCGCTTCGCCGGAGCGACGGTCGCAGCGTCTCACGCGGCGAATGGGATTTTCAGGATTTGGAGCGCTTCGTCGCAGCCGCTCCGCGCGAAGCCGCGGCGGAGTCGTCCGTGGCCTGATCAAGAGTCGAGAGAAATTGTTCGGCGTCTTGTGCGTGCGTCAGCGGCGGAATGGAAGGGTGATTTGTGGCAAAGTGGATGCGCTGGGGAGTCGTCGTGGCCATGGTTTTCGGATCGCGGACAGCAGCGCGCGCGCATGACATCGCGCTGGTGCCGCAACCCGTGAAATTGACCAAAGGCGACGGCCATTTCCGTCTGACGACCGCAACGCTGATCGCGGCCGGCGAAGACGACCGCGATTCGACTGCCGCGGCCGCGCAGTGGGCTGAGTTCTTGCGCGGACACGCGGGCATACCACTGAAAACGGGCGGCGTGAAAGATCACGCCGAGACCCGCATCGACGTGACGGTTGAGCAAGTCGAAGGCGGAAATCCGGAGCGCTATTCGCTCGACATCGGTCAACAACGCGTCGCGGTCAAAGCGGCTTCGACGGCGGCCGCCTTCCGCGCGCTACAAACGGTACGTCAACTATTTGTGCCGGAGTTCGAGGCCGCCGATCCCTCGAAGCCGCAGGCTGAATGGTCACTGCCGTGCGTGCAGATCGAAGACTGGCCGCGATTCCCGTGGCGCGGCAGCCTGCTGGATTGCGGGCGGCACTTCATGCCCAAAGAGTTTGTGAAGCGCTACATCGACCTGCTCGCGTACCACAAGATGAATGTCTTCCACTGGCACTTGACCGAGGACCAGGGTTGGCGGATCCAAATCCGCAAGTACCCGAAGCTGACGGAGGTCAGCGCGTGGCGCAAGGGGACGCGCGAGAGCGAGCAGCCGCGCGACGCGCAGGGCCGCTACGGCGGCTTCTATTCGCAGGACGATGTGCGCGAGATCGTCGCCTATGCGGCTGCGCGGCACATCCTGGTTGTGCCCGAAATCGAAATGCCGGGCCACTCCCAGGCCGCGCTGGCGGCATATCCGGAGCTCTCCTGCACCGGCGGTCCGTTTGAAGTGGGCACGCAATGGGGCGTGATCGAGGACGTTTACTGCGCGGGGAGCGATCGCACATTTGAGTTCTTGCAGGACGTGTTGAGCGAAGTGGCCGACCTCTTTCCCGGCCCCTACATCCACATCGGCGGCGACGAATGCCCCAAGACACGCTGGAAGACGTGCGAAAAATGTCAGGCGCGGATCAAGGCGGAAGGGCTGAAGGATGAGCATAGGCGGGCTCGCGCCGAACGCGACTGTCCAGAGTTGGCGCGGCATGGAAGGCGCGCTCGCGGCGGCCGGTTCGGGGCACGACGTGATCAGTTCGCCGACGAGCCACTGCTATCTCGACTACGCCCAGTCCAAGCAGCCGGGCGAGCCGACGAACATGGGCTTCCTGCCGCTTGAGACCGTGTACTCCTTCGAACCGCTGCCGCCGCAACTCGCGGCCGAAAAGGCGCGACACGTGCTGGGCCTGGAGGGCAACATGTGGACCGAACACGCACCGCCGTCCCGCATCGACTGGCAGGTCTTTCCGCGGTTGTGCGCGCTCGCCGAGATCGGATGGTCGCCGAAGGACGGCCGAACGTTTGCCGACTTCCAGCGGCGATTGGAGCCACACCTGAAGCGGCTCGATGGCATGGGCGTGAAACACTTTCGAAGTGCAGAATGAAGGAGATTCAGGCCGGGCACGCACTAAGCCGACGCTCGCGGCGCACGCTCTGCGTGGAAGCATGCTCTGCATTCCGCATTCTTCATTCTGCATTTCCCCCGCTACACTCCTCGAACCAAACTGAAGGAGGCTTTGCAATGGGACGCACGGTGACGTTGAAGGGCAATCCGCTTGATCTGGCCGGCTCAGCGCTGAAGGTGGGCGACAAGGCACCGGACGCGACGCTGCGGAAGGACCTGGTGAGCGACGGCCGGATCAGCGAGACACGCGGCAAGCCGCGCATTTTCAGCGTCGTGCCTTCGCTCGACACGGCCGTCTGTGCCGCCCAGACCAAGCGCTTCAACGAAGAAGCGTCGAAGCTGCCGAACATTCAGTTCTTCACGATCAGCATGGATCTACCTCCGGCGCAGAAACGCTTCTGCGGAGCCGAGGGAATCAACGCCGAGCGCCTGCATGTCTGGAGCGACCACAAGGACGCAGCGTTTGGCCAGGCGTATGGCACGCTGATTCCGAGCCTGCGGATCAACTGCCGCGCCGTGTTCGTCGTCGATGCGAACGACACGCTGCGCTACGTCGAATACGTGCCCGAAATCGCTGAACACCCCAACTACGACGCGATCCTGGCGTGCGTGAAGGCGCTGTAGAGCCGATCTCTGATTCATCCGGCGCCGCGTCCCGCTGGGCGTGGAGCATCTTTGCGCTGGCGCTGCTGCTGCGCGCCGCGTGGGCGCTCTATTCGTGGCAACGCGCCGGGTGGTATCTCAGCTACGACGACGAGCGGCTGCACTGGGAACTCGCGACGAATCTCGCCACGAAATTCGAGCTGGTCGGCGAGGGGTGGCACGCGCCGCGCATGCCGTTCTACCCGGCGCTGCTCGCGTGCTTCACGCCGCTGGGCGCGTGGGGTGTTCTGGCGGCGCGGCTCCTTCAGGCGATCCTGGGAGCAATCACGGCCGGGCTCGTGTTGCGCTGGACCGGCGAGGCGCTCGGGACGCGCGCCGGGCGGGCCGCGGGATTGCTGGCGGCCGTTGATCCGTTTGCGATTTTCTTCGCGAATCTGCTGCTCACGGAAGTTGTTTATTCGCTCTTGCTCGTGCTGGGTGGTTGGCTCATCTGGCGCGTCGCGCGGCGCAAGAACGTGACAGCGGGAACGATCTTCGCCGGCAGCGCCGTGCTCGCAGCGACTGCCCTGACGAGACCTGAAACTGTTTTCTTATTGCCGCCGTTATGGATCGTGCTGTTGATCTTCGCCGTGTCGCGTCGCACCGCCGCGGCGTTCATCGCGTGCTCGGCCGTGCTGACGCTGAGCGGACTCGGCGGCTGGGCCGCAAGGAATGCGAACGTTCTCGGCGCTCCGGTCTGGCTCACAACCAATGGCGGCGTGACGCTTTACGACGGCGTCGGACCTCAGGCGCGCGGTGACAGCGACCAGAGCTTTCTCGGCAGCATGAATTCGCTCATCGGTCTCAGCGAGGTTGATCGCGATCGAGCACTGACGCGCGCCGCGTGGAATGAGATGCTCTCTGATCCGGGTCGAATCGCGCGCCTGGCGTGGATCAAGCTGCGGCGCACGTGGAGTCTTACGCCGAACGTCGCTGAGTATCGCAGCGGGGCAGCGGCGTGGGTCGGAGCGGCCTACACCGGCCTGTTGCTCGCGCTCGCGATGATCGGCGCGGCCCGCTGCATGCGCACGCTCGGCCCCGGCGCGCAGGCGGCCCTATCTCTCGCGGCCACGCCGATCTTCGTGATTACGCTGCTCGCATGCGTCTTCGTCGGAAGCGTGCGCTATCGCGTGCCGCTCATGCCGCTGCTCGTCGTGTGCAGCGGCGCAGCGATCGGCGAGCGGCAGCGCGACCAATCGGCAACCGTCACGCCAGCCGAATGACATCGGTCTGCGTCTCGCTCGTCACGACCGGTCCCGAGGCCGGATCCATATAAACATTGATCTCCGACCGCACGCCGAATTCCGGCAGATAGACGCCCGGCTCGATCGTAAAGCCGACGCCCGGCAGCAGCAGGCGCGTGTCATGCGTTTCGAGATTGTCGATGTTCACGCCGATGCCGTGCGTCTTCGGCCCGGCGCTGAGGCTGTGACCGGTGCGATGGCGAATCGCGTGATCGAATCCGGCTTCGCGAATAACCCGCATGGCCGCATCGTCGGCCTCGCAGCCGGCGATCGGGCGCTTCGCGCGCCAAGCGTCACGCGCCGCGCTGAGCGCCGCGTCGCGCGCTCCGCGCACCGTCTCCCAAACCTTGCGATGATGGTCCGGGACCGTCGCGCCGCAGTAGCCTACCCACGTAATGTCGCTGAAGACGTGCTCATCGCCGGGGCGCCGTGCCCAGAGATCGATCAAGACCCAATCCCCCTTGCGGATCGGGCTGGAGCCCTCGGCCGCGACCTCGAAATGTGGGTCGCCGCTGTGTTCGTTTGCGCCGACGATCGGCGGGTCATTGGTTTCCAGTCCGTCGGACGCGAAGCGCTGCAGGATGAACTGCTGCACTTCCCGCTCCGTGATCGCCTTGCCGGCGGCCAGACGCTCGCGAATGAGGGCAAAAGCGTCGTCCTTGGCTTGATTCACCTGTTTCGAGGCGAGCGCGTGCCCTTCGCGCGCCGCGGTCGACCAGCGGGCCACACTGATCTGGATCAGATCGGCTGACGTGACGACTTCCGCGCCGAGCGAGCGGATCACCTCGATCGTGCCGCCATCAACCAGCGAAACAACCGGTAGCGCCGCACCGGCGGCGTATTCCATCGCCACGCGGCGGCGCGTCGCCAGCAGCTCGCCGAGCTTTTCGCGGAATTCTTCCCATGTGACGTATACGTCGCGCGTGATTCCGGCGTCGCGAAACTGCGGCGCGTCGATTGTGTGGACGAGCAGAGTCGCCGCGCCGCTTTGCGGGATCAACAGCGCCAGACGGCGTGTCGTGTGCCACGAGCGGCCGGTGAGCTGCGAAAAGACCGGATTCGCGCCACGGAAATCATGGACGAGCCAGGCGTCGATGCGCTCGCCGCGCATCCATTCCTGTGCGTCCTTCAGATCTACGAGAGCCATACTGCACTCCTCTCACACAACGAACGAAACGGATTCGCGCTGCCTCGCCAACAGAGCCGGCGTGTCCCCACGCCGGATTGACCGAATTACGGCGCGCCGAGCAGAGGTCGCCGGGTTCTGCCTAAGAGACGGCCGGCAGAATCCTGCCCGTGCAATCTCCGAATCCGACTCGGTAGCCGTCGCCCTCGCACCAGCCGCTGAGCGTGATGCGATCGCCGTCCTGAATGAACTTGCGCGTTTCGCCACCAGCCAGAGTCAAAGGCCTTTCGCCGCGCCACGTGATTTCCAGCAAGCTGCCGGCCGAGTCGGGCGTCGGGCCGCTGATCGTGCCGCTGGCGAGCAGATCGCCCGGCCGCATGCGGCAGCCGTTGACCGTGTGATGCGCAAGCTGCTGGGCGATGCTCCAATACAGGTGCTTCAAATTCGAGCGGCAAATCACGTTCGGGTGCGGGCCGCTCGGCGTGCTCAGGGCGACCTCCAGCCGAATGTCGTACGACGCCTTGTCCGCCGGATCGCGCAGGTACGCCAGCGGCGCGGGCTCCTGCGGCGGCGCGGCGCAGCGGAATGGCTCCAGCGCGTCGAGCGTGACGACCCAGGGCGAGATGCTCGTGCCGAAGTTCTTCGCGAGAAACGGACCGAGCGGCACGTACTCCCATCTCTGGATGTCGCGGGCCGACCAGTCGTTCACGAGCACCATGCCGAAGATTTGTTCGCGGGCCTTCGAAACTGGGATCGCTTCGCCGAGCGCGTTGCCCGGACCGACGAAGAAGCCCATCTCCAACTCGAAGTCGACCACTCGCGACGGGCCGAATGAGGGGGCGGGGGCGTCGTCGGCCTTGGTTTGGCCGCTCGGCCTGCGCAGGTCCGTGCCGCTACAGACAATCGAGCTGGCGCGGCCGTGATACGCCACCGGCAGCCAGAGCCAGTTGGGCTGCAGCGCGTTGTCCTTGCCGCGCATCATGATGCCGACATTCGTCGCATGTTCTTTCGACGAATAGAAATCGGTGTAGTCGCCGATTTCGGCCGGCAGATGCATAACGACCGATTCGATCGGCAGGAGACACTCGTCGCGCAGGGCCTTGTCGTCGCGCAGCGTGGAACAGTCGCTTCGAAGCAATTCGCTGATCCGCTGGCGAGCCGCCCGCCACGCGGCCGAGCCGAGCGACATGAACTTGTTCAGCCCCTGCTTACAAAAAACGTGCGTCTCGCCGAGCGGCGTAGGGCGAAAGACACCGCGATGCTCAAGCACTTTCAGGTCGAGCACGTAATCGCCGATGCGCACGCCGACGTTCGGCTTTTCCGCGCCGCGCCCCTGGAAGACGCCGAAGGGCAGATTTTGTATCGGAAAATGCGACTCGGCGGCGACCGGAACGAATGACCGCAGCCTGGGATCGTTTGGATTCATCGCGAGTCACTCACTTCGCCGCCATCCGTGAGGACGAGGCACCCGAGTCGAGACCTGGTAGCGGCTAACCCAGCGCTGAGCTGAGGGTCACCACTCATCCCCGAGTCGTCCGGGCATCTCCGCCAGCATGTACGCCATCGCCGCCATTCCCGCCACGCACTGATCAAGGTCGTTTTTTGCGATCTTGTCGAATGTGTCGGCCGGTGTGTGGTGATAGTCGAAATAATGCGTCTGGTCCACGTTCAAACCCAGCCTCAATGCCGGCAAAGTGGTTCTTCAGCTCAGCCGCAAATTCTTCGGAGTACTTCTTCCCGCCGGCGAGCCCGTTCTCTTCATTCGCGAAGAGCACGACGCGGATCGTCCGGCGCGGCCGAAGATCGAGCTTGCGCAGCATGTGCAACGCTTCGAGCGCCATGATGCAGCCGCCTCCGTCGTCGTTCGCACCCTGCCCGACGTCCCACGAATCCAGATGACCGCCGATGACCACGACTTCTTCCGGTTTTTCACGTCCGCGAATCTCGCCGATGACGTTCGCGCCGAGGACGTCCGGATCGGTGTGAGCTTCCATCTTCAAACGCAGCGTGACTTCGATGCCGCGCTTCTGGAGCCGTGTGATACGGGCGGCGTCTTCGACCGTGATCGCGGCCGACGGGATTTTCTTGATCGCATCCAGATAGCCCATCGCGCCGGTGTGCGGAGTACGCAGGCTGCGCGTCGTGACGGAGCGCACCAGCGCCGCGACCGCGCCGTATTGCACGGCGTAGCGCGCCCCCGCGCCGCGATAGCGCACGGCGACGCCGTAGCCGGACCCGAGTTCCGGATCGTTCTCAGGCATCGGCACATCAAAGAGCACGATCTTTCCCGCGACCTTGTTGCCAAGTTCGCCCAATTCTTCCTGGCCGGAGACGGAAATCACCGGCGCGGTGATGCCTTCGGGCGGCGTGCCGACCGAGCCGCCGAGGCCGACCATGGGCAACATTTCGCTGCGCGGAGAGATCAGCTCGATCGATTCAGCGCCGCGCACCCACTTTGGCACCATCACAGGTTGCTTGCGCACATTCTCCTGGCCGTCGGCTTCCAGCGTCTTCACGGCCCAATCCAGGGCGCGCTCCATCCCGGGCGAGCCGCTCAGGCGATTGCCGACGTCGTCGCACAGATGTTCGAGCTTTGTGTAGCCGTCATTGCCCGCCAGCACGCCGGTGATGATGCGCTCCGTTGCGTCGCGCATCCGAGCGGCCGCGCCGTCGGCGGCGAAGCGCTGTGCAGCGGCGACTACGGGCGCGGTGGAAGTTTGAGTAGTCGAAGAGGATTGCGCCATAGCGGAGGGAATTGCGAGCAACGCGATTCCGAC
Organism: Phycisphaerae bacterium; assembly: GCA_044225155.1. Lineage (GTDB taxonomy): Bacteria > Planctomycetota > Phycisphaerae > UBA1845 > Fen-1342 > CAYMBL01. Next base: position 32,862 of record JBGAJB010000005.1, read on the forward strand.
GCTGCTGGCGATGCGGGCGACTCCGCCGGATGACAGGGAGCGTGCGGGAATCAAAACGGCTCGTATGACGAGACGAAACATCACTCCCCCTTCATGAATTCACAGCGGCAAGCCCGCGATGGACCTCAGGGCGTCTCAACATCCGCAGTCGGGCTGACATCCTCGGGCTCGGTCGACGACGGATCGACAGGCGAATTATCCGTCCCGTCGCTGTGCTTGGACGGCATCGCGTCCGCGGGTTCGCGTGCATCTCGGTCTTGTTGGTCGGTTCTGGCTGCGGCGTGAGCCGTGACCGTGCGTCGGGAGAGCGCCGCGATGTCGCCGCCAAAGCGGCGCGTGAAGGCTCTGACCGCCTCCGCCTGCTCCTTGAGATACGCGCGGCCGGTGACGCTCGCGCCGTCATTGGTCGTCAGAGTCAGATCGAGCCGCCAGAGGCCGCGCTGAAGCGTGGCCTGCGCGACTTTCACATTGCCCCCGGTAAAGACGGCCTTGCCGCGCAGCCGACCGACTTCCTGGATCAGGAAGCCGCGTGCTCCGCCGTCTTCGATCGGAAAAGTGCCCTCGCCGGTCGGCAAACGCAGATAGATGCGAAAATCACGAACGCCGTCGACCGCGCCCGGAGAGGGGAATTCCAGCACGCACTCGCGCTGCGCGCCGTTCGAATCGCAGACCGACCACTCGGTCGTCAGCGGTAGATCGCGTTGGGAGGGCGGCGCCGACGGCTGTTGCAGTCGGACTTCAGCCCGATGGGCGCAGCCAACCAAGGCGAGCGATTGAAACAGGAGCCCGCAGGAGAGTGCCAGCAAAAATCGGGGTTGCATGGGGCCAGCCTAACAAACCAGTGTCGCGGTCGCCAGCGGCGGAAGCGCGAACCAAGGCCGGCGAACCGTGTCACAATCCACTGGGTAGCGTTGAAAGTGATAAACTATTGAGGACTGTCGCGTTTTGGCGGCGGTCCGGGGCGAAGCGATCATGGCCCGTCGCAACCGATGGCCGAGTTTGAGGATTCCGCGGGATGAGTGCCACACCTGAGCTGCGCGATCGACTTCGCTCGCTCTCGATATCCAAGGAACAGCGACCCAGCGGCCCGGCCGTTCAGCGGCGCGGCGGTCTCGGCAAGTGGATCGTGCTGCTGATCGTGATCGGCGGCGGATACGCGGGTTGGCAGTATTGGCCGGAACTTTCGCCGCGCCTCCAGCAGGTGATGGTCGCCACGGCCAGCGCCACGACCGGTTCCGGCGGCGAGCCGGAATTGCGGACGATGACCGTCCGCCCGCGGGCGGATTCCCAGGCGCCGCCGCTGCTCACCGCCACCGGGAAAATCGTCAGCGATCATCGCGTGCAGGTCGTGACGAAGGTCTCCGGGCAGATCGTGGAACTGCGGTTTGAGCAAGGCGATCGCGTGAAAGAGGGGCAGGTGCTCGCGCGAATCGAAGACGTGAATTACCGCGCACTGCGCGATCAGGCCGCTGCGCTGCGGGAGCGCGCCAAGGCGACGCTTGAGTTCGAAAACTACAACCTGAAACGCATCACCGGCCTTTACGAGCAAGGGCGCATGACGGACACCGAAATCGCGGTGGCACGCCGTACGCACGACGAGACCGCCGCCCAACTGCTGGCAGCGGAGGCGAGCCTGACGTATGCGCAGAAGGCGCTGACCGATACCGAAGTTGTGGCGCCGATTTCCGGCGTCATTCTCGAACGAAATGTCGAGATCGGCGATTTCGTCGCGGCCGAAGGCGGACGCGGGGCGAATGCGAATGCGCAGTTCGCCACGATCGCCGACATGACGAAGCTGCGCGTCGAGGTCGACATCAGCGAACTCGACATCAACAAGATCCGGCCCGATATGCCGTGCCTCGTTACGCCCGACGCCTACAAAGACCGCCATTTCAACGGCCACGTCATGTGGATCGACCCCGGCGCGAATTACGCGAAGGGCACCGTGCAGGCCAAGGTGCGCATCGATGATCCGGACGATGGGCTGCGCGTGGAGGGTTCCGCGCAGGTCTCGTTCCTGGCGGAAGCGCCGTCGAGCACGCCGGCCGCTCCCACGATCTGGATTCCGCTGACCGCCGTCCTCGCCGGCCAGGCCGGCGGGAGCGATGCGCATGTTTTCGTCGTCGAGAACGGCCGCGTGCGCGAACAGCGCATCACGACCGGCCGCAAGGTCGGCAGCCTCGTGGAAGTGACGGACGGTCTGCGCGACGGCGACACGATTGCGGTCGAGCGGCTGGACGAATTGCAGGATGGCAAGCGCGTGCGGCTGCCGAAGGGTGTCGGCACCGACAGTTCAACGAAAAACTAACGAATCGCCGCTCAATCGAATCCCCGGGCAGGACGGCTTTCGGTCCGTCCCGGCAGGCAATATGCGCAATCACCTTGCGCACGACGCGACAAACGTACGCACGTCTCGTCGTCCGATTCGTCTTTCCTCCCAATGACAGTCGGAACACAATGCCCCTTCGCTCGCCTGGCGGCGGGACTCAGGAGATCTCATGCGCGATCCGCGGCTCGAAAAGCTGGCTGCCGTGCTGGTGCGTTACAGCGTCGGCGTGAAGAAAGGTGACCTGGTTCTGATCTCGGGCGGGCCGGAGTGCTCGCCGCTGGCAACGATGATCTACTCGGAAGTGCTGCGCGCCGGCGGGAATCCATGGCTGCGGCTCGTGCCGGAGGAATGCCGCGAATTGTTCTTGAAGCAGGCCAAGAAGGAGCAGCTTCTCTACCAGAACCCGATTGAGAAGTTCATTCGCAGCGAAATCAACGTGCAGATCGGCATCTGGGCGGACTTGAATTCGCGCGCCCTCACGAATGTCGATCCCGCCGCCCAGCAGCTGGAGAGCAAAGGCCGCAAACCGCTGATGGACATTTTCATGAAGCGCGCTTCGAAGCCGCGCCAGGACCCGGATCGGCTGCGGTGGGTCGGCACGGGCTATCCGACGATGGGCTCGGCTCAGGATGCCGAGATGTCACTGGCCGAGTATGAGGAGTTCGTCTTCGGCGCGGGCAAGCTGCATCTGGCTGACCCGGTGGCGGCCTGGAAGAAACTGGGCGCGGCGCAGCGGCGGCTCTGCGACTTCCTGAACAAGGCGAAGGAGGTTCGTTTTCGAGCGCCGGGTGGAACGGACCTGCGCGTCGGCGTGCAAGGACGGCACTGGGTGAATTGCGAAGGGCACGAGAACTTCCCCGATGGCGGGTGTTTACCGGACCGATCGAGGACGCAACCGAGGGCGAGGTTTATTACGCCTGGCCCGCTGTTTATGGCGGTCGCGAGGCTTGCGACGTCCGGGCTGAAGTTCCGGGCCGGCCGCGTCGTGGATGCGTCGGCGAGCAAGAACGAGGATTATCTATTCAAGATGATTCGATCAGGACAAGGGCGGGCGCGTGCTGGGAGAAATCGCGATCGGCACGAACTATGACATTCGGAAGTTCACGCGGAACACGCTCTTCGATGAAAAGATCGGCGGGACTTTCCACGCAGCCGCTTGAGCGGCTTACCCCGAAACGGGTGGGAAAACGTGAGTGGATTGCACTGGGACATGGTGTGCGATCTGCGAAAGGGCGGAACGATCGAGGTGGACGGCAAACGGACCAGTCGCGGCGGCCGGTTCGGGAAGGCGGAGCGGCTACGACGTAGCGAAGCGTGTGAGAAACGTAGTTTTGGTCCGGAAAAACGACATGTAATTCTCGGACCGTAAACAAATTACGAATCGTGATCTCGCGATCGTTGTGTGAACGAATTCGTCCTTGACTCAGTATTTCGCGTCGGTATACTGAAGAGACCTTGCGATAGGGTGGGAAAGAAATCATTTCTCACACGGCCTTGGGAGGCAGGATTCTTGGTTCGTCCATGCGCTTTCGCGCGATCAGTACCGATTCACCGCGCCCTCGTTGCCGCGCAGACTCCGCACTGCGAAGCATCCCGTCCGGCCGGTTGTCATTGGCGCGATCGTTCGAAGTTCAGGGAGGCCCGGGGGGCTGCCGATAGTCACACCTTTTTTCACTTTTGGGAGGTCTGAAATGCGGAAGTTCCTTTCGTTTGCTGCAGTCGCGGCGCTCGCGGCTCCGGCCTTTGCGCAGACAATCAGGCCGATCGTCAAGCCGAAGGCTGTGAATTTCAACATGGGCCACCGGTTCGGCCGTGCCGAGCAACGGTGAGCGCATCGGCAGCTCGATCTGGTCGTCAACGAACACGTTCGGTTTCTACGTCAATTTGACGTTCGACGGCGTGAATACGATCCAGTTGCTGGATTGGGCGGACGTCGCGGCGGACACCGTCGGCGGTTTCCAGATCGGCTATTACGCGCCACCGACGCCACCGCGGACGTGCAGGTGCTCTTCCTCGGCGAAGAGAACGGCTTCCAGGCCCACACCGACACGTTCCTGGGTGGTTTCAACATCGTTGGCTTGCCGGCTGGCGGCGTCCCGGGCGGTTTCGGCTGCTGGATCGTGACCCTCGATCTCGACGTCAACCCGAACTTCCCGTTCATGATCGCGGGCTCTGATCTCGACATCACGGACGGCTCGGCCCCGAACTTCTCGGGCGTCGGTCTGGTTGATTTCGGTTACACCTACGGCCTGCTGACCCCGTTCAACAACGCGGCCGGCGGCTTCGGTCCGATCATCACGGTTGACGATTACAACGCCCTGCCCGACCACCGGTCCGGGCGAAGAAGACGCGATGGATCTGTTCGAAGCGCCAGGGCAGCTGGCCGACGTTCAACGGAACGTACTTCACGGCGGCTACGTCCTGGGCAACAGCAACACGATCTTCGCGCAGCACTGGATGGACGTCTCCGACAGCCTCGGTGGTCCTACGGGCTGCCCGAATGATCCGTCGATGAAGTGCGCTCACTCGGACATCTTCCCGGCCGGCGGTGGCGACTGCCAGGTCAACCTGTCCGACCTCGGCGTGGTTCTCTCGAACTACGCTCCGGGCGTCCCTGGGCAAGACCCGCGACCAGGGCGACATCTTCCCGATCGCCGCAACGGCATCGTTGACCTGTCCGACCTCGGCCTGGTGCTGTCCGACTTCAACACGGATTGCCGCTTGGCGACAGTCTGGCTGAAGAGTCAGATGTACTCGGACGCCGCACGGGGTCTGCCCTGTGCGGCGTCCGCTTGTTTTCTGTTGACCGCGTCCTCTATCCGGCTCAGGGTACCCAGCCCCAGGCAGATTCACTGTCGGCAGGATTTCACCCTCACGCCACGCATGCTGTCGTTGATTTTTTTCTCCTGCGATGATTGCCGATCTATCGCGCCCAGTCGGCGGGTATTGGCGACAGTTTAATTTTCAC
>JBGAJB010000286.1:0-4340 GCA_044225155.1 Phycisphaerae bacterium
CTGGACCCGTTTCAGCTCCTCGTTCCGGTCCTCCGAGGCTCGTAGCTGCAATTCCGTCTGATGCCGTGACCCCTTGGTCTCCTCCAGCGTGGCGAGCGTTTCCTGGAGCTTCGTGTTCAGCCCGTTCCGCTCCTCGATCAGTTCCCGCTGCGAAGTTTCAAGCTGCTCGGAGCGGGCGCGAATGGTCTTCAGGTCGACGCGCAGGCCGTCCCGTTCCTTCCGGATCGCCCACAGCTCTTCCAACTGCTTGGTGGACGCCTTCAACTCGCCCGTCAGCCGCTGGTTTTCCTTCTCGCTCCGGGTGAGCTGCTCGCTCATCCGCTGGGTCCGAATATTGGCGTCGGCGATCTCCTCCTCCAGCAGGCTCATGTCCTGGCGAACCTGCTCCAGCGCGTCGACGCGCGTCTGCAAGGCGACCGACTGCCACTCCAACTCCTGGATCCGCTGCTTGCCGGCGCGGAGCTGCTCCTGCGACTCATTCAGCTCGCGTTCGAGCGCAGCCCGGATTTCTTCATAGCGATCCAGCTGATCTTCCAGCTCGTTAATGACGCTCAGCACGTCATCGCGCTCATCCAGGATCGTGTCGGGCATGGCGCGCAGCGTGCTGCCCGAATCGCTGCGCTCGATCCGCGGCGATTCTGAGCTGGTCTTCTCGGTGCGCGGCGTGCCGTTTTCCTCGGTGGAGCGGGCGCCGTTGCGGTGACGATCGTCGCGATTCATGCTCAATCCCTCTTCGGCGTGTCTGGTCGCGCCGCAAACAAGACGGGCGCTGTTTCGATTATCGGTGGTGCGGGATCGGCTGCTTGACAAACATGCGCACAACGCCGGTGACGCATCCTGGCCGCGGAATTTCGGCGCAGAAACGGCGCGTGCGCGGGCTGCCGTCGACTTCAGATACACTCACGGTCATGCGCCGCGCCGTCATCCTCTCGATCGGAACCGAGCTCACGCTGGGCCAGAGCATCGACACGAATTCCGCCTGGCTGGCCGCGCAATTGGCCGCCATCGGTATTCGCACGATTCGGCATATCACCGTTCCCGACGAACTTCCTGACATCGCAAATGGGCTCGGCCGCGCCGTGCGCGAAGCCGAGATCGTGCTCGTCACGGGTGGGCTCGGCGCGACGGCGGACGACCTGACGCGCGACGCGATGGCTCAGGTTGCAGGAGCGCGGCTCGTCGAAGATCCGCGCGTCTTGGAGCAGGTGCGCGGCTTTTTCACGCGGCGCGGCCGCTCGATGCCCGACAAGAATCGCGTTCAAGCACTCGTGCCCGTCGGTGGTGAGTCGATCGAAAATCCGCGCGGCACCGCCCCAGGGCTCGCCCTCCCAATCGGATCAAGCTCCGTCTTCGCCATGCCCGGCGTGCCGAGCGAGATGAGGGCCATGTTCCCCGCCATCGCCGCACGCCTGGCAGAGGGTGCCGCCGGCGCGGTGATTCGCGGCCGCATACTGCACTGCATCGGCCTCTCCGAAACCGAACTGGGCGAACGCATCGCCGATCTGATGCAGCGCGGGCGCAACCCGGAGGTCGGCACCACCGCGAACCTCGGCATCGTCGGCATTCGCGTCAACGCCAGTGCCGAATCTCCCACTGCCGCGGACGCACTGCTCAACGCCGCAGAGTTGGAGCTTCGCTCTCGCTTAGGGACGCTTGTATTCGGTCGTGATGGCGAGACGCTGAGTGGCGCGGTTGGCGAATTGCTCGCGCGTCGCGGGGAAACGGTCGGCACGGCCGAATCGTGCACCGGGGGAATGATCGCCGCCGCGCTCACCGACACGCCTGGTTCCAGCCGCTACGTCCGCGGGGCGATCGTCGCGTATTCGAATGAAATCAAGCGTGGCGTGCTGGGCGTTTTGCCAAAAATTCTTGACGAACATGGGGCCGTCAGTGCGGCAACCGCCGAAGCAATGGCGATCGGCGGTCGAGATCGGCTCGGAGCAACCTACTGCCTCTCGGCCACCGGCATTGCCGGCCCCGACGGCGGCACGCACAACAAGCCGATCGGGTTGGTTTACATCGGCCTGGCAGGTCCAGACGGCGCGATCGCCCGGGAATTCCAGTTCGGCGCGGATGCGTCTCGCGATCACATCCGCGCTCGAACCGTGTTGACGGCCTTGAATCTGCTGCGTCGGCGACTCCTCGATTGAGCCGCCGACGCGCCGGAGTTTCCGACTATTTGTCCTCTTCGCGCACGCCCATGCCGCTGCGATCCGGATAAGCCGGACGCTGCGGCGGGTGATAACCCTTGGTCTTGATCTCTTCCTGCATCTGCGCAATTGCGCGATCGAGTTGCGGGTCGGCACCATTCTGCATCTTGGCCGGATCGTCGATGACCTCGATGTCCGGATCGACGCCGTGGCCCTCAATGCCCCAGGTGCCATCCTTCTTGTAGTACCCGAACGTCGGCGCGGTCACTGAAGTGCCGTCGATGAATCCCGGATTGCCCGAGATGCCAACGAGCCCGCCCCACGTGCGCGTGCCGATCAGCTTGCCCAGGCCCGTCATCCGGAAATACGCCGGAAACGCATCGCCGCCCGACCCCGACAGGCCGTTGATCAGCATGCACTTGGGCCCCTGATGGCTATCCGGCGGCCACGGCCAATCCTTTCCGTCGCGCCGCGCCCAGTAGTTCGTGCGCGGCCGGTTGAGCAGCTCGATGAAGCGCGTGGGAATCTGCCCGCCGCCATTCCAGCGTTCGTCGATGATGAGCGCGGCCTTGTCGATCTGCCCGAAGAACTGCCGGAACAGATCATTCTGGCCTTCGACGCCGGTGTCCTTCACGTAGATGTAGCCGACCGCGCCGCCGGTCTTGTCCGCGACGTACTGGCGATTCTTCTCAATCCACGCGCGGAACCGCAGGTCGCCCTCGCTCCCCGGTAGCCGCACCACGATGTCGCGCGCCTTTTCATCGCGCGTCGGATTCTCGCTGACGGTCAGCGTGACGACCTTGTCGGCCAACCCCTGAAACGCCGCCCACGGGTCCTTCTTGGCATCGAGCGGGATTCCATTCACCGCCAACACATAGTCGCCCACTTTCGCCTTCACGCCGGGCTGACTGAGCGGACCGCGCGCATCGGCGTCCCACGCCGCGCCTTCATAGATTTTCCGGATGCGATAGGCCCCATTTTCCAGGGCGAAATCGCAACCCAACAGGCCGACCGACACGCTGGGCCCATTCTCGCTGTCGTCGCCGTAGTAATACGCGTGCCCGACGTTCAGCTCGGAAATCATTTCCTTGATGATGAAGGTCAGGTCTTCGCGCGACGTGCAGTCCGGCAACATCTTCGCGTATTGCTCTTTGACCGCCGGCCAATTCACGCCGTGCATGTTCGGCGCGTAGAAGTAATCGCGCTCGATTCGCCACGCTTCATTGAAGATCTGCTTCCATTCCTCGCGCGGATCGATTTCCGTCTTCAGGCCGCTGAGGTCCATCGGCTTGTCGAGCTTCTGATCGGCCGCCGCATCCACCACGACGAGCTGATTTCCGTGCCGCACGAGCAGTTTCTTACCGTCGGCACTCATCGAGTAGCCGCCCACGCCGTCAGCCACCGTCTTTTCCTTCGGATCGTCCTCCGTTGCGTCGTAGATTTTGAGCGAAGGCTGCCCGCCCGCCGCAGTGGCGCGCACGTAGAGCAATTGCCCCTTGTCGTTTACGCTCAATCCGCCGAGCCGCCCGCGCGCCACCGGCAGCAAAATCGCGCGCTGCTCCAATCCGTCGAGATCGATCTTCACCGGTTCGGGCTTTTTCTCTTCCGCCGGCTTCGATTCGGATGACTTGCCGTCGCCATCCGCAGGCTTGCTGTCGGCCGGCTTGGACTCGGTCTTGCCGTCCTCCTTCTTCCCATCTTCCTTCTTGTCGCCATCCTTTTTTGCGTCGTCTTTCTTGCCCTCTTCGTCGCTCTTGGCCGCGAGCGGCGAGGCGATGTCCGTGCGCAGGGGCGCGGCCATCAGCCGTTGAATGTCGGAGTAAACAAAGCTGTTTCCAGCGTCGTCATAGACCGGCGCGGAGAAATCGCGCGTCGAGACGTAATAGAGAAACTCGCCCTTGTGATCAAAAGCGGGTGACGTACAGGCGAAGAAATCGCTCGTGACCTGCTTCTTCTCACCGCTCGTGACGTTGTAGAGCCAGATCGAAGATTGCAGATTCTCGCCGCCGCGCGCGTACGCAATCCAGTTCGAATCGCTCGACCAGCTTCCGCCGGGATAATTGCCCAGCGGCTCCTGGTCGTACTCCTTGACTTCGCCGCCTTCGACGTTGCACAGGTACATGCGCCCGGCCTTGTCGCCGAACGTCAGCCACTTGGAGTCGGGGCTCCAGGAGCCCATGAAGCGATAGG
>JBGAJB010000287.1:0-4324 GCA_044225155.1 Phycisphaerae bacterium
ATGCGACGGACCTTGGCGCCGCCCTTCGTTTTTACGCCGAGGGCTTGGGGCTGCGCCCCGTGCGCGCGGAAAGCGGGTCGGCGGGCTATGCCCTGCTCGAGCCGACCGGCGGCGGCGCGCTGCTGCGACTGTTCGGCGGCAATGCGCCGCGCGAGAACGGCGGTGACCCGCAATCCGGTCGCGTTGGCATCACGTTCAGCGTGACCGTCAACGATCTCGACGCCGTGCTCGGGCGCGTGCTCTCGCTCGGCGGCCGGCGCATGGATGAGATCGAGCAATACGCAGGTTTGCGCGTCGTCACGATCGCGGACCCGGACGGCAATACCTTCGAACTCGTCGAAGCGCGGCCCGACGCGTCCGCCGATTCCTCAGATCGGATATCGTCATGAACGAACTGCTGTTTTTCGGCGCGGCCGGCGAAGTCACCGGCTCGATGCACATGCTGCACGTCGGCAATCAGTGGCTTGCGCTCGACTGCGGGATGTTTCAGGGCCATCGCGGCGACGCCGAACAGAAGAATCGCGAGTGGCCGGTGGCGCCCTCCGAAATCTCGGCGGTGGTCGTTTCACACGCGCACATCGACCACACCGGCCGGCTGCCCAAGCTGGTGAAAGACGGCTTTTCCGGCCCGATTCTCGCGACGCCGGCGACCCGCGATCTTTCGGCCATCATGCTGCCCGATTCGGCCCATATCCAAGAGGAAGACGTTGTTTACGTGAACAAGAAGCGCGCTCGCAAAGGCCTGGAGCCGATCGGGCCGCTCTACGACTACGAAGACGCGCTGGCCGCGATCCGCCAATTCGAAACGGTTTCGCAGGAGCGCTGGTTCGACGTGCTGCCCGGCGTGCACGTGCGCTATCACGACGCCGGCCACATGCTCGGCTCGGGCAGCGTCGAGCTGCGCATTGGCGACGGCCCTCAAGCGCGGACGATCTGCTTCACCGGCGATATCGGTCGCCCGAACACGCCCATCCTGCGCGACCCGACGCCGCTGCCGCAGTGCGACGTGCTGATCAGCGAGAGTACGTATGGCGGACGCGTCAACGACACGATCGGCAACGCCCGCGAGCAATTGATCGACATCGTGAAGCGCACCTATGGTCGCGGCGGAAAGCTGATCATCCCCGCCTTCGCCGTCGGTCGCACGCAGACGCTGGTCTATTACATGCACGAGGCGATGACCGCCAAGCAGATTCCGACGCTGCCGATCTACGTCGACAGTCCGCTGGCCGTCGACGCGACCAGCATCTTCAAGCTGCATCCGGAGTGCTACGACGCCCAGGCACGTGCGTTTCACTCGGTCACCGGAGACATTCTCGGTCAGCACTACGTCACCTACATCCGCGACGTTTCGCAGAGCAAAGCGCTGAACGAGCGCAAGGAGCCGTGCGCGATCATCTCGGCCAGCGGCATGTGTGAAGCGGGCCGCATTCGGCACCATATCAAGAACAACATCGCCGATCCCAAGAACACGATCCTGCTGGTCGGCTATCAGGCGGCTGACACGTTGGGACGCCGGCTGGCGGAAGGCATCAAGACGATCAATCTGTTCCACGAGACGTATCCGGTGAACGCCGAGGTCGTCCAGATTCACGGCTTCAGCGGTCACGCGGATCAAGCCGACCTGTTGCGCATGCTGCGGCCGCTGGCAGCGCACGCCCGACAGTCATTCCTCGTTCACGGCGAATTGGATCAAAGCGCCGCGCTGAAGCCGCTCATGGAACAGGCCGGCTTCGCTCACGTGGCGCAGGCCCGCCGCGGCATGCGCGTTCGCATCGATTAGTCCCCGGCCGGATCGCCGCGCTTCGCGGCCTATCCGCTAGACTTCCCGGGCGCGCGGGCGATTGCGCCTGTTGCAGGGCGGTCCACTCGGGTATCTGTGCGAGGCTGTTGATGAATCTCGTGACCGGCGCGACGGGATTGCTGGGAAGCCACATTGTCGAGCAGTTGCGGCGGCGGAATCAGCCGGTGCGCGTGCTGGTTCGCCCCGGCAGCGATCGTTCCTGGCTGCTGACCCAAGGCGTCGAATTCGCTGAAGGCGACATTACCGACGAGCGCTCGTTGCAGGAAGCGTGCCGAGGCTGCGAAGCGGTGTATCACGCGGCCGCCCGCGTCGGCGACTGGGGCCCTTGGGAAGAATTTCAGCGCATCACGATCGACGGTACACAGAAGACGATCGATGCCGCGATCTCCGCCCGTGTGCGCCGCTTCCTGCACATCAGCTCGATCAGCACCTACGGCTATCACACCAAGCCGATCACCGTCGATGAGACCTTTGAGCTGGGCTACAAGCTCTACAAGTGGGCTTATTACAGTCGGTCCAAAGTCGAGGCCGAGCGCATCGTCTGGGATGCGCATCGGAAAGGAAAAATCGAGTTGACGGTCATCCGGCCGGCGTGGATCTATGGCGAGCGCGATCGCGCGACGATCCGCCGCCTGGCCACGATGATCCGCGAAGGTCGGGCGAAGATTCTCGGTCGCGGCCACAACCGCCTGAACGTCTCCTACGCCGGCAATATCTCCGAAGCGGCGATTACGGCCGTCGGCATGCCGCAGGCCAACGGTCAGGCCTACAACTGCTCCAACGACGGCGAGATCACGCAGCAGCAGTATTTCGACCTGTGGGCCGCAGCCCTTGGCTGCCCGCCGGTTCGCAAGCACGCGCCGTACAAGGCTGCATACGCGGCCGGCTTTTTGCTGGAATGCCTGGGCCATCTGACGAACTCACCCAAGCCGCCGTTCATCACGCGCTACGCCGTTTGGCTCATGGGCCGCCATTCCTACTTTGCGGCCGACAAGGCGCGGCGCGAACTGGGCTGGAAGCCGACGGTGACCTACGAGGCCGGCATCGCGCGCACGGCCCAGTGGTTCCTCGCCCAGGAGGCGGAACGTCCGCGGCATTCGGTCGCGGCGGCGTAGCTGGCTGTGAATTTGACGCATTATTTGAAGACGTTTGCAAAGGGCGTTGGTCCGAGAAGAACCCTATTTCCAGGGTTTGATACTGATATCGCTCTGCGAAGCAGTGCCTGGGGCGTTTCGATTCGAAAATCTCCTATTGCGAGTTGATGGGGGACCGAACAATGCCGGCCGCGCCGATTCCAGCGAACGAAAGCGGACGCTTGGCAAGCTTGCACCGCTTGCGCGTGCTCGATTCAGAAGTGGAGCCGGCGTTTCAGGAGCTTACCGAACTGGCTGCGGCGTTCTTCGACGCGCCGATCGCCGCGGTAAGTCTGGTCGATGCGCAGCGCGAGTGGTTCAAGGCGTGCGTGGGGACCGATCTCACCCAGGCAGACCGGCGCATCGCGTTCTGTGCGTACACGATTCTGTCCACCGAACCTTTGCTCGTCCCGGATGCGACTGAGGACGAGCGTTTTCGCGACAACCCGCAAGTGACGGAGGGCGGGATTCGTGCCTATGCCGGCGCTCCAATCATCGCTATCGACGGGTCATGCGTCGGGGCATTCTGCATAAAGGATCATCGTCCGCGCACCTTTGACGAGAACTGCGTCGTTCAGCTTCGGCGCTTCGCGAACGTCTGTTCGTACATGCTCGAATCGCGTCTCGGCCGCCTCGACGCCGAACACGCGAATCAGACCAAGAGCGAATTTCTCGCGAACATGAGCCACGAGCTGCGCACGCCGATGACTGCCATCCTGGGCTTTACCGAGTTGCTTGCGGACGACGGCGACACGCGCTTGGCCCCGCCGCGTCGACTGGAGTACATCGAGACCATTCGCCGCAACGGCGAAAATCTGCTCACACTGATCAACGACATCCTGGACCTCTCAAAAATCGAGGCCGGAAAGCTCACGGTCGAACGGCGCGCGGTCGATGCGTCGATCATTGCCGCTGAAGTCGTGGAGATGATGTCCGCGCGCGCACGCGCAAAGGGCATCGCGCTGACCGTAACTCTTCGGAATCCCATTCCCGGAAATCTCCTGACGGATCCGACCCGCCTTCGACAAATCCTCGTAAATCTGGTCGGAAACGCGGTGAAGTTCACGCAGGAGGGCGGCGTCAGCCTCGCGCTGGGCACGACCAAGACCGCCGATGGCGACACGCTGCGCATCGCTGTTTCTGATACGGGCATCGGGATGTCAGACGAGCAAGTGCGCCGACTGTTCAAGCCGTTTGAACAGGCCGACACCAGCGTCACGCGGCGTTTTGGGGGCAGCGGGCTCGGTCTTTACGTCAGTCGTCGCCTGGCAAGTCTGCTCGGAGGGGACATCACGGTTACCAGCGAATTCGGGCGCGGCAGCGTGTTTACCTTGACCCTGCCGCTCATGCTCGCGGGTGATCCCGCCTCTGCCGCGCGCACCAGTGT
>JBGAJB010000288.1:0-4319 GCA_044225155.1 Phycisphaerae bacterium
GAAACTGCGGCCGCGCCGTGGCATCTTTCCGGATGATAACGTTGCCGGGATACCGCGGCCGAATCGCCCTTCATGGGCAGTGAGGGCGGCGATATCGCTTATACTCCAAGGCAGACGCGATATTGCCGCGTTCGTCGTGCGGCCCTGGCAGGGAATGGAATGCGACCGGAAGACGTTCAGGCACTTTTCGACAAGGCCAACGACCTGCTGGATGCCGGAAAGGCCGCCGAGACACTCCGCTGTCTCGAGGGCGTCGAGGATCAACTCACCGACGACGACGACCGCATCGAACTGGGAGCGCTTCAATCCTGGGCGCTGAGCGAACTAGGTCGCCATCGCGAAGCCCTTGAGCGCATCGAACCGATGATCGAGGAATTCGATGATTCGCCGCGCCTGTTGAGCACGCTCGGAGTTGTCCTCTCGAACAGCGGCCGGCTGATCGAAGCCTGCGAAGCGCTGGAACGAGCATTGGAGCTGGACGAAGACGACGAATCGACGGTCGCGAATCTCGGCCTCGTCTATGAAAAGCTCTACGAATACGAACGGGCGCTGGGGCTTTACGATCAGGCCATCGAAAAGGGTGGACAAATCGATTGGCTGCTCCGCCGCAAAGCGGCCGTCCTGACGGAACTGAATCGGCCGACCGAAGCGATCACTGCGCTGCGGCGCTACCTGTCGCTCGCGCCCGATGACGAAGCGCAGTGGATCGACCTCGCGATTCTCTACAGCGACCAGGACGATTTCGACTCGGCCGGCCAGTGCTTTCGCGAAGCCGAGCGCATCGCCCCGGATTCGCCGGGCTTGCGCCTGAACTGGGGCGTGACCGCCGTGCGCGCCAAGGATTTGCGGCTCGCGCAGCTGCAACTGGCCTATCTGGAACGGCTCGAGCCGGACGGCGCGCGGCCGCGACTGCTCCGCGCCTACATCCTGGAAGAGCAGAGCCAGGATCAGGAGGCGTGGGCGCAGTACAGCGACGCCCTGTCGCGCGCTCGCGGCGAAGAAGGCGACGAGCTGGCCTATGCGCTTGAAATGGCGATGGACTTTGCCGCTCGACACGAGATGGCCGCTGACTGCCGCCGGCTCTTCCGCGAGGCATACGCGGCGAACTGCTGCTCGATGGAGTTCTGCGAGCCTTATCGCGAGCTATTCGGCGAGCCGCTCGAAAAAGGCGTCTGGTACAGCATCACCGTGGAGGCCGACTATCGGGGCGGCCTCAATGAGGTGACGGACGGCGGCGATCCGGAAGGGGCGACGCCGACGCGCTTTCTCCGTGCGTATCAGATCGTGGCGCGCGATCGCGACGACGCACTCACCCTGCTGCGCGAAACGCTGGAGGAACTCGGCGAGACCAACCTCGTCATCCGCGAGTTCCTGAACGAAGAGCCGCTCGAGAACACACACACCGGCGTCTACGAGATTGAGCCGGACGCGCTCGTCTTTGCCGAAGACAGTCGCTGACGCGGAAGAGCACCGGGTTGCGGGAACTGCGGCGCGGTTCCAACTCATTCACATGTCGCAGAACCGTGAAGCGATTGCGATCTGGCGGCTGATTCGGGTCCGGCGAAAAAGCGTCTGCCCGCGCTGAGCGAGTGTTTTTCGTCATTTCGCGCCGCAAAACCCGCGCACCAGCCCACCAGGGCCGGTAGTCGCCCGGTCTCGCGTTTCCATGCATGCCACCGCAATCGAATCAACATTCTCCCGCGGGCTCTCGGGAGGTATTGGGTCATGCGTCGCTTGCTGCTAACGATAATGGTGGGTGTGGCCGCTCTTTCCATGGGCGGGTGTCCGGGCGGGCCGGTGGTCGAATCGGAAGGTGTGTTTCTGGCGCCGCGCCTGTGGTCGCAATTTGGGTGCGACGGCGAGTCGTCGGGCTTCAACGCCGTCCATTCGACTCTGGCGCTCGCGCCGCTGAAAGCCTGGTCGGCGCCGGTGGGAGAGTTGGGCAGTAGCGGCCCCGTGATCGGTCCCGATGGGACGATCTTTGTGGCGAATCTGAACGGCGAAGTAGTCGCGCTGACCTCGAACGGTTTCGAGCGGTGGCGACGCAAGCTTGACCGATCGATCTTCGCCAGTCCCGCGGTGGATATCGAGACCGGAGACGTCTTTGTAATTGGAAACAATCTGGACGCCGCCGGGGACCTGACGTCGCGACTCTATCGCCTCACGTCTGGCGGTGGGTTGATCAGCGTCTCATTTGAGCCATTTGTCGCGATCGGCGCTCCCAAGATTTGGAAGAGCTTTCTTTTCGTCGTGGCTGATCATGAAGTGCTGGTTTTCGACTCCAACACGCTGACGTTGCTCGGACGGTCGAAACCCGACTGCATCAACCTGGTCTGTGGGGATGTGCCGCTTCCGGCGAGCGTCGACTTGGTCACGTGCGTCACGACTTTTCTCACCAGCGAGCTGGCCGGCGTCACGGAGTGCATGGGAGATTTCTCAAGGACTTTCACGCGACCGACCAGCGTCAGCATCGTAGACAACGAAACGCTCGTCGATCCGGAAAATCCGGTTGTTATTCTGGTCACGGACCAGTGCGCCACCGCGCTGCGTTTTCATCCGTCCGGAAACGGACCGCGACCCTTTGATCCATTCCTTGAGCCGATCTGGTCGCGCGCACTGGTTCCCATCAACTGCGACTTTCCGAACACTCTGACCACGCCGGCAGCCATCGTGCTGGGCGGGCAGGTGGTTTTTGGTGCCGGGGAGGAAGTAGTATCCCTGGATCTGGCTACGGGGGCCGACCTCTGGCGGCGCAATGTCGGTTCCTCTCTGGCCCATCCGCCCGCCGCGGCGATCCGCCAGATCTATGTGGTTACCGATGACGGTCGAATGGTGATGCTCGACAGCGACGGAGATTTGCTGACGGAGCTGAAGCTGGAAGGCGCGCCCGGCGGCACCGCCCTTTCCCTGGACTTCTTCTATGTCGCAACCCAGGCCGGAATGCACACGATCGCTCTCGATCCGCAGGACGGGTTCTCATTCGACAGTTCAATCGCGACTCCGGGATTTGTCGGCACGCCGCTGCCGGCTCTGGGCGGAGGTGGGTCTATCTTCGTCAGCACGCCGGACGGTTTTGTGCATGCCTACGCGGCCACGGGCGTCCTCCACAAACCCGTTCGCGTTCCGCAAGTGAATTGGGATGGCCTCGCGGATGGTTCGCAACTGTCGGCGGCTGCCGCGCCGGAGCTGAGCGCAGCGGTCATCGGAGCAGACGGCGGAGAGTTCGTCGGCACGGTGGCGTTTGCCTCTGATATCGATGGCCTGCTATGCGAAGTCTTCGCCGCAAACGGACGAGCGGCCTGCACGCCGACGCACGCCCTGACCCCAGGCACGCACCATCTCTCAGCCTTCGCGCTGGATGAAAGCGGCGGCGCCAACTTGGCCGAGATCACGGTCGAGGTCACCAATAGCGCGCCGATCGTCACCATCGACCCCCAGTTGCAACTGGCCAACAATCTGCACGCTGCTGTTCCGATTCACTTTCAGGCGACGGTGACCGACCCGGAGGAGGGTGAACTGCCGGCGTCGCAGATTCGTTGGACCTCCAGCATCTCCGGCGAGATCGGCCAGGGCGCGGCCATCGACGCCCCGCTGGCGGCCGGTCTGCACACGATCACCGTGACGGCCACCGACAGTTTCGGCGCGATCGGGCAGGCTACGACGCAGATCCAGATTTCGGGCAATTCGCCGCCGAACGTAACCCTGGTCACGCCATCCAACATGGCCGCATTCGTCGCGGAAGATCTGATTCAGTTCACGGTGATGGTGGATGATCCGGACGAGTCCGAAGTCGACTTGTCCAAAGTGATCTGGCGATCAAGCTTGGATGGTGAGCTGGGCAATGGCCTCATCCTGAACCTGCACCTGTCGGTCGGCACGCACGTAATCAGCGTCACTGCCACCGACCTGGTCGGGGCAGTTACGACGAAGTCCGTAACCATTCAAGTGAATCCGTAGCGGACAAGTCTCGACGGCGCTGTTCCCGATCACACGCGGCGGCCGACCGGAATTGCCGGTCGGTCGCCGCATTCTTTTTTTGCCGAAGCGATCGGCGAGCGCAGCATCCGGCGTCGAACCGCCTCGGACGAAAGGGGAATTTCCGCCACGCGCCGCATGCATGTGACGCAGGAGCGACAGACATTCTCACGTGGGCTCAGAGAGGATTGTGGATCATGCGTCGCTATTTGGCTTGCGGACTTGGGGCTGCAATGGTTCTTTCGCTCGGCGGTTGCCCGGATGGACCGGTGATGGAATCGGAGGGCATCTTTCTCGCGCCGCGCGTCTGGTCGCAGTTCGGCTGCGACGGCGAGAGTTCCGGT
>JBGAJB010000289.1:0-5370 GCA_044225155.1 Phycisphaerae bacterium
GTTGGCCGCGGCATGGGCGATCGTCGCTTACCGCTCGTCGTGCGTTGTCGGGAATGCGGCGCGCGGGGGCAACTACAGGTGCGCCCGCCGATGCCGTCGCGGGGGGCGGCCGGCTGGATAACGCCACCGGAACAAAATCAGATCGCTTAGAGCCGACGCCGGCTAGAAATTGCGTCGTGGCTAGTCATGGTATACGCCCGACTCCATACGCTGGGCCTGTCAACCAATGGAGGCTCTATGCGATTCATCACCCCCACCCACGCGAGACCGACGTTGCCGAAATCTATGGCGAGATAACGGCGACCATTGCGGCAGTCAAAAACCAACTCTGGAAGGTTTGCGGTCGAAAAGTAGCCGCGGCGCAGCCGGGTGTCCGATTGGCGACCTTTAGGCATCGCTTTGACTCGGCGTGGACTGGCTCGACTAGAATCGTCAAATCAAAGCATGGAGTGCGGAAATGTTGCCTATCTCAGACCTGAAGTTCATTCGAACCGGCGACGCCCAACCCGGCAGCCTTATTGCTGTACCCAGCAAGACGGGATCCATCTTCGGTTTGATCGTGAAGTCTCCGCAGAATTCGATGTCGGGAATTCTGCGCCTGAGCCCTTCGGCAGACTCCGCTATGCCAGTGTACGTTCGGGGGGTCGGTCACGTGCTCCAAGTCGCGTCCAGGCCAACCATCTGTTGGGGCGCCTCGCTGTCGTCCATCCCTTCAGCAACGACAATCGCACCCGAAACGCCTCACTTGGCTGTGATGGGAAAGGCGATTTTGTCGCCGGGGTCGCGCCTGACCCGCGAGCTGGGATGGCTATGGGTACTGGAATATTGCATCCGGCGAGGTCGAACCACTGGATTCTGGCCCAAGCGCGTTTATTGCCAATTGGAGCATTGGCGTAATGGCCGTTGATAGCGCCTATCTACCTGTCGTCGCTTTCAGCGGCAGTCAATCATCCTGAACGATTCGACGTGTTGCCGCCAACTTCGCTAGGTGACTGAGCGTATGTTTCAAAGAGAACTGTCTTTGTAATCGGCGCCGGAGCGAGCGTTCCCTACGGATTTGATACAGGCAAGAAGTTGGCAGTACGCGCCTCCAACCTCAGTGCCGACCAAGTGCACAATCTGAGCTTCGGTCGCGCGACGACGTATCGGGAGCTCTGCATTGGTCAAGGCACTCAACCTTGCAATGGTATCGTCGATCGACGCGATCTTGGAGTATCGCGAAGAATTGCGACCAGTTGGAAAATTGGTCATTTCCGCGCTCTTGTGACAAGAATCTCACGCCAAGCGAAATCCAACGTCGGATCATCACTGGTTACAGTGGGTCTATCAGAAGCTGCGGCAAGACGCACCGACGCTCGAGGATTTTGCAAGGAACCCCGTTTCGTTTGTTACGTTCAATTACGACCGACTAATCGAGCATCGAATTCCCGAGGCGTTGCGAGAGACCTATAACCGACGAGACGTGGATTGCTGGAACGCGTTCGCCGAAATCCCATTGATTCACTTGCATGGTTCACTGGGTCCACTTCGTCCAATGGAGTGCGGATGATTCCGGGATCTATGTTCCATTCGGGGCTCCCGATGATCCTTACGTCAACTACCGTGGCCACGCAGCGCAGATTGCGGAGCAGTCAATCCAAATTGTTCATGATGCTGCCAACGACAAATGCATTCATGTTGGCCCGCGATTTATTGCAGAGCGCGGAGCAAATCGTATTTCTCGGTTTCGGCTTCGATCCGACAAACCTAGGACGCCTTGAGCCGTCGGCGATCAGACGGGACGCGAAGTTGGTGCAATACCTATGGCATGACGTTTGCGGAAATCAATCAGCGCATCCTAGGTCCGATGGGAGGAACGACGACGGCTGATGTCGACACGGGAAATGAGCCGCTGCAAATGTTCCTAAGGATGCGGACTGACGCAATCGTTTAGGCAATGAAACGGCTAGATATGTCTGTCAACTTGCTCGCGCGGACGTTCTAACCGCGCTGCTCAATGAGGAACGGCGGGGGCGACTCCAGTCGCCCCGCGCCGCTGCCGATTCCCCGCGCAAGACCCCCGCATAGCGGGGTCAATAAGGACTGCGGTGTCGGCTGGTTCCGTTGTTTTGACATCGCACGGTGACCTGGCGATGCCCGGCGGAGAACTCAAAAGGCCGCCGGGCCCAGGAATCACGACACTGCCGCCTTCGAGACCTTCAGCGCCTGGTCGTCAATGAGGTCGCCGCCAACTCGCTTGGTGAAGTACAGATTCACGTTCGGCTTGTTGGTGTACGGGTCGTGCAGCGCGCGGATACCGATGCGGTCCACGATCTGGTAAGCCCGGCGCCAATCGCCGATCGCGATCGACAGCGAGTTCGCCGCAAGGGTCGGCATCGCTTCGATGACTTCCACCGGGCGGCCGAGGAGCTGCGCCGGCTGGCCCGCAGCCATGCTCGGAATCCACAGCGGCTGATTCTGCGAGTCCTTCAGCTTCATCAGCGCCGACGCCACGGCCGAGTTCATCAGCCACGTTGCGTTCTGCCGGTACGGAGCGCGCAGCCCGTACAGGAGGTCGCACAGGTGGTCATACGTCGCCTGCGAAGTCGCCGGCAGCCCGCCCGCAACGCCCGTCGGGAAATACTGGATCTGCCCGAAGGTGCGCGACGCATCAGCCGTCGTCACCGCGGTGTGAGCCAGGAAGCCCTTGGGCTTGTTGGTGCCGTCGCCCGACACGAACGCCGCCAGTTCCGCATCCGAAAAGGTCTGGCCGACTTCGTCGGTAACCTGCCCGACCACGTCGAACGCGAGATCGTCCATCGCCCACTGCGACACGACGACGTTTGCGTAGACCTCGCCGATGGGCGGGTCGACCTTCTGGATGGTCGGCGAGGTCGTCGCCGGCCGTGCATCGGTCTCGCCGACCCAGCTCGAGGCGGTGTTCTTCAGAATCACCAGCTTCCGATAGGTCTGCGTCGAGACTTCGACGATGTTCGCCAGTCGGCGGAACGGGTTCAGGTCGTGCAGCACCTTCGCGACGTCGCGGTCGATCTGCAGGGGAACTGCCGCGCCGCCGTCGGTCGCGCTGCCCTCGCTGATGGCCTTCGACTCGAAGTTCGCCAGCGCGGCCTTGTCGCCCGTGCGGATGAACTGCGCGAACGCCTTGCGCGCTGCCGGGTCGGGGGATGCGGCCGAGTACTCGCCGCCGCCCAGGGTGACGCGGTTCGCCATCAGCAGTGCCTTTTCGGCAATGCGTCGGGCTTCGTCGATCTTGGGGATCTGGTGGGACTTGAACTCATCCCAGCCCTTGCCGAGCTGGTCAACCGCTGCTTTCAATTCGCTCATAGAAACCTCACTGCGCCGATGACGGCGCTAGAAAATTGGTACGTGAGGCGTTCGCGGCGCGGGAACTCCCAGCGACCACGAAGCACCCCGCGGGCAAATGGCCCGCGTGCTCGAAAGCCTTCGCGCGTTTCGTGCGTCGTGACCGGCCTGCGTCCCGCAGGTTCGATTACGTGCGCTCGATCCTCGCTCGGATTTCGCGTGCCTCGAGGTGCCCAGCGTCCCGCTGGGTCTCGGGGAGTTTCATCGTGTCCCGCGCGCCGGGTCGGCGCAGGGGACTTCGATTCCGTAATGTTACTAGTCGGTAACATAAGCGTCAACGCCTAGTGCGCCATCGATCGCATCGCCGTCGGGTCCACTGCGCCGAGCACGTCGCGCCGATCGCCGCGCACCAGCTCGAGCGCCACGCGTCCCGATGGCATCGCGATGCGAAGTTGTACAACGGCGCCGGCCTTCATCAGCGCGACTAAGTCAGCTTCAGCCTCGCCGACAATCGACCGAATCACGCCCGAGGCCGCGACCAGGAGGGCGTCGTATGCATCGTGCGACGGCGTGCCGGGGGACATGATGGTTCGGCCGGTCATGCGGACGCGTCCCAGCCGTCCAGGCGCGATTCGATCCCGTCTAACCGGGCCTCAATGCGGCTAAGATCGACAAGGTGCGGCGCCATCATCAGTGCGTCGCTTAGTTCCTCTAGCTGACGCTGGATGGCTTCCAGTTTTTCTAAGACTTCGTCGGTCATTGGCACTCCCACGGCACGGGACGCGCGGGCGTCGGCCGTATCTGTTTCGGCTGCAGGCGCGCGGAAGGACACAGACGCAGCTTCGGTAGCAGCGTCGCGACTTGGTGGCGCGCGTCGCGCAGCACCAGCAGCCACGGATTCGGCTTGGCGCCGACAATGTCGCCTTCCTCGGAGATCGCCGCTTCGGCTCGCTGGCAGCGCGCAGCAGCCGCGGCGAATTCGTTTAGCGCGACCCGGTCGACCTCCCGGAAATGGTCGGGCGCCGCTGCCGCGACGGTGGCCCGAAAGATCCGGGCGGCGTCCTCGGTCAGTTCGTCGCCAGGCTCTAGCCGGGTCAATCGGGTATCAACGGTGGCCAGTGATGCGGCCGGTGACTTTCTAGGCATGGGGAGTTCCTTTAGGGGCGTGTACGGTTAGCAAACAAAAGGGGCGGTGTCGGTGTCCGCGGCCGAGCCGTAGAGATGCGATGCCCCCTCCGGTGCACGGCGTTCCAAGCATCGCCAATCGAAAGCGCCACCTTCCCCTCTATGCGCGTATGCGCGCGATCAACGTCTAGAATCGATTGGTGAAGCTTGGTACGGGTCATCGTGCCCGCTCCGCCAGTCGGTACACGGTGCGCCGGTTCTCGCCGCGGCCAGTGCGCCCGACTCGATGCCAGCCAGCACGGACAATCGCAGCAGCCACGCGATCGCCAATCGCTGCCGCTGCGCGTGGATCGTCGGTCGAGTTGATGTTGAGCGCCCACCGGAGCACGTCCCGCACGTTGCACTCGCGCTGCCCCTGCCTCTCGAGGCTGGCCAGGTACTCGCGCACGTCTTCCTCGAGCACGGTGACGTGCTGCCGCTCTTCCTGCTCGCGTCCTGCGAGCGCGTCCTGCTCGGCCGTCAGGTGCCACGATGCGCCGGCGTCCAGCAGGTGCACGGCCTCGGCCCACAGTTGGTCCCGGTCCCGATCGAGCGCCGCCAGGTCGATTGCCGAGCACGCGACTGGCCAGAAGCGCCGGTTGCCGGTCTGGTCGCGCAGGTACGCGGATTCGTTGGTGGTGGCGACAAAGACGCATTGTCGCGGCTCGTCGACCGTGCGGCGCCCGTAGGGCGGGCGGTAGCGATCGACGTTACGTGAGAGGAACGCCTTGACGTGCTCCACCTCGCTGCGCCGCATGCCGGCCAGCTCGGACAGCTCCACGATCCAGACGCCGGCCAGATGCATGACGGCGTCCTTGTTCGCGAGGTCGGGGATCCCCTCGGCAATCCACGGCCGCGCGAGGGTTCGCACGGCTGAGGTCTTGCCGATGCCCTGCGCCCCTT
>JBGAJB010000290.1:0-4387 GCA_044225155.1 Phycisphaerae bacterium
TAGGCCTCGGCGGGCGGCTGACCCGCTTCGTGAAGCAGATGCGTGAGGAACGTGCCCGGCGCGTGGACGTAGTTGGCGGCGAGCGCAAGGCGCTTGCCCTTCAAGTCGGCGAAGTTTTCGAGTTTGGAGTCGGCCGGCACGATCAGCAGGATCGAGGTGCCATTGATGCCCTCACCGGCGGACGTGTCGCGAACGCGCGCAGGCTGGCCGACGCTCAGCAGTACCGCGCGATCCTCGGGCGTCTGCGCGAACCACGACGCGACGACCAGATACTCGAATACGTGGCCGATCATGAGCTGTGCTTTTTCGTCTTGCAGCGTGAAATAAACCTGCTCAGCACCATCGCAGATCAGCGGCGCGCCGTGAACATTTACTTCGCGCTGTGCCAGATCGACGAAGGGCGCGGCCGCCGCGAGCACTTCCTCCGGCTCGCGCGTGCGAAACGTCGAGCGCGCCACGCCGACGTGAATCGCGACCGGCTTGGACGCCAGTCCCGGCGGCTCGGCGAAGGGTGCTTCGTCATCAAGCAGCGGCAGATCCTTGGCAATCTGCACCGAGGCCGGGCGCTGCGGCGGCGGCACGCGCAGGAATTCCGGCGGGCGCGTCCGCGCATCAAGTGCTGCGTCGAGCAGGCGGAAGTCAGCCCCACGATTCGCGACCCAGCGTTCCCATCCGTCGCGCGGCTCCATGGTCTTGGGCGCGGTCAGGCTGGTTCCCTCGGGCGGCCGATAGCGCTCGCCAGCGAATGCAGGCCGCGTCGTCGGTGGAAGTCCGTTCGCAGCAGCGGGCTGCGTTGCGCTCCGCGCGCTCGTAACCGCTCGTTCTTTCTGCGCGGTAGCCGCCTGCGCGTCAGCCGTCGATGCCGGCGCAGACGCTGACTGCGAGCTAGCGGGTGACGACTGCGCTGCTGGTTCGGTCGCACCGTTTGCCGCTGACCGGTCTTGCGACTTGCTGGTCGATGACGGCGTCGCGCAGCCGAGCGGCCACACCAGGAGCGCGAGCACGCCGACGCGCAGCGCACGAAGCATGGAATCAGTAGCCATGCGGCGTCTCCCGATCGGCCGTCACGCGGCGAATCGCGGCCCGCGCATTCAAGTAAGCGAATTGCGCCTGCACATCCTCGGCCTTGGCGAGCATGTCGAGCGCGATGGCCGTCACGACCGCGTTGGCCGGCACGAGTTCGCGGCTATACGCCGCGCGTGTCGCTTCGTAGTGCTCGGCGGCCGCCTGGCGCGCCCGTCCGGCGCGGAGCACGCCGGCCAGCGCGCGATGCGCTTCAAGCGCCGTGACTTCGAGTTCCAGCCCGATGAGCTGCTCCACCTGTTTTTGAAACGCTTCCGACGCGCGCTCCAGACCGAGCGCTTCACGCAGCTTTCCGCGCTGGGCCGGATCGTAAAGCGGCACATCGACCACAAGTCCCGCGATCAACCCATCGACCGCGCCAAGAATCGAGTTCCCGCTGCCCTGCGTGTCCGTCGCCGTGCCGATGAACGCGACATTCGGCATGAAACCGCGCTTCGCGAATTCCGTCTGCTCGGCGCGCAGCTTGGCGAACAGGTCCACTTGCCGGTTCTCCGGCCGCTGCATCAGCCCAGCCGACATCGTCGTGTAGACCGCCGCCAAGTCGTTCAGGCCGACGGCCGGCGGCAAAGTTGTGCTCTTGAGTAGCAGTGGCTCGCCGAAATCGACGCCGACGGCCTGTCGCAGCGCGAGGTACGCCTGCTGCCGGCCGGACTGAATGGCTGTGCGGAGCATGCCAAGCTGCGTCAGGAAAAAGTCGGCGAGCAGTGCGTCGACGCGATTGCCGCGGAGCGTGCCGCGCGTGACGAGTTCCTGCGCGACCTGTCGAAAGACGCCGACGCGGCGCTGGGCGTCGTCGATAATGTGGTCGAGTTCGTCGGTCGCGCACACGAGCTGGTAATAGGTGGCAACGTCGTAGGCGATCTTGTCCTGCAACCGCAGCACTTCCAGCTCTTTGATCGCGGCGTACATCTTGGCCTGCTTCAGGCCGCTGGTGCGTTTTCCGCTGCTGAAAAGAATCTGGCTGACAGTGAGCGAATTGACGATGTTGTAGGTACCCGTCAGCGGGATGCGCAGGGTCGCGAGGCCGAACGCCCTTGTCTCGTAGCTCAGGTCGTTGTCATACGCGGTCGCGAGAAAGTCGTAGCGGATCTGCGGCAGCCAGAGCGCCTTGACCTGATCCACCAGCCCCTGCGCTGCCTCGGCTTCGTAGCGGGCCACGTCGAGACTGGCGTTGCGATAAACCGAGAGCTGAACCAGCTCGTCCAGTGTGTACTCGTGTTCCGGCGGATATTTCGGCGGTGGCGGAAAATCGTGTCGCGGGGCCGGCGCGGCGCAGCCGGTGAGCAGCGCGGCAACGGCCAGCAGCGATGTCCATATCAGGTGCAAGCGCATCGCGGCGATCATCCCAAGACCCCGCGAAAAACCGGCGGGTTCAGCGATTCGGCGGCTCGTGCTCGGCTTACGGGCGTTTCGGCGGCGGCGGCACGCCGGGACGGCTGGCCGGGCCGTTGTCAGTCTTCAGTGCCTCCGGCGGCTTCTCGGTCGAGCCGAACACGCCGACGCGCAGCTCGATGGTATCGGCGACTTTCAACCCGATGAAGTCGCTGCCTTTGGGCCCCGTGATGCCGTAATCCGACAACTTCAATTTGAATTCGCTGCGGAGACGCATCAGGTCGCCCTTGGCCTTGCGCTGCGTCTCGGGCGATTCATCCAGATAAACCAGATTGGCCGGCAGCTTTACGTCGTGCGTGGTGCCTTTGATCGTGCATTTGCCGATCAACGTCATCTCCGCCGCGTTGGGCCCGGTCTTTTTCACGCCTTCCGCGGATGTGATTTCGATCATGATCTGCGGAAATTTTTCCGCGTCGAGCCAGTCGGCGCTGCGCATGTGCTGGTCACGCAGATCGATGCCGGTCTTCATGTCGGCCACGCGCACCGAGAATTTGCCGGAGAGCTTTTCCAGATTTGTGGGATCGATCTTGCACTCGCCACCCACTTTGTTCACGACGCCTGTGAAATCCTCCAGCGTGGAACTGCTGAGGAACGTCACCTGGCTTTGGCCGGCCTGATCGTCGATAAAATCTTGGCGGTTTGCGCCTTGGTGTCGAGCGCGGTTTTCGTTTGTGCGAAAGCCGCCGTTGCGAGCCACGCGACCAAGGCCGTACGCAGGATTCGATTCATGTGCTTTATCCCGGAATGAGCTTGGCTTTCCGAAAACGCTTTTGGAGCATCACGACGCCGATCACGATGAGCGAAACCACGCACACCGCGATCACGACGTCGAGTCCGACATACCAGCCGAACACCGGTCCGGCCTGAGCAACCACTTTGGATTGATCGCCCCAGAGCGGGTCATGTTCAACGACCGTGACCATCATTTGCTTGGCGCTCGCCACGCGGCCGCCCGACCACTGCCAGAGACCGATCGCGCCAAGCGGTGCGACGATGGCGAGGGTGATGATCAGGGCCCGAATCACGCTGGCCGAACTCCTGAGGCCGAAACAGCTCCCGAAGCTGTTCCCGCGGCTCCCGAAATTGCTCGTGCGCGTCGCAAGCAGCGCGCTCGTCATGTGCGCAAGTCGCCATCCACGCGCGGCGTTGAGATTCTATGTCCGCCCACCCCGGAGCGTATTGCACCAAATGTAAGCACGGGAGGGCAAGGCTCCCGCCGAACTGCGATAGGAGCAGGGGTGTGATGCGAGTGGAAGGTCTGCTGGTGGCGAGGAACAATGCGAAAAGTAAGTAACTAAGCAGCGGCGGCTGTGCCGTGCTTGGTGCCTGACGATGACCGTGCACCACGGCTCGGCAGGAGCCTCGCCCTTCCGATCTTCTCGTTCGCTCTCCGCCATTCCCCAT
The DNA here is from genome assembly GCA_044225155.1 of Phycisphaerae bacterium. Classification (GTDB taxonomy): domain Bacteria; phylum Planctomycetota; class Phycisphaerae; order UBA1845; family Fen-1342; genus CAYMBL01. The sequence continues at coordinate 3,880 of JBGAJB010000290.1, forward strand.
TAATGGAAATCCCTGGAACTTGTCGCCAGCGTCTCCAACGAGGTCTCCGGCGCCCGCCCCGTGAACGCCTGAATCCGTTCCACAATCACATGCACGACTCCGTCCTGCCGCTGCACGCGCCCGCGAACGATCAGCGCCTTGGCCGACGCCGGGCGGCGATAGCGCTCATAGACGCGCCGCCACACGACCAGGTTTGCCGTGCCGCTCTCGTCCTCCAGCGTCATGAACGTGACGCCCTCGGCCGTCCCCGGGCGCTGGCGATTCAGCACGATGCCGGCCACCGCGACCCACTCGCCATTCGGCGTGCGCTGTTCGTCGCGCAGCTCGCCGCACGTCCGTACGCGCATCCGCTGTAATTCGCCGCGCACGAACGCGAGCGGATGGCTGCGCAGCGAAAGACCGACCGCGCGATAATCCTGTAACATCTCCTGCGCGGGTGAAAATTTCGGCAAGGCCGCGCTGCCGGTCGAGTGCGTCTCCGGCAGCGAATCGAAGAGCGGCAGCGCCT
>JBGAJB010000291.1:0-4282 GCA_044225155.1 Phycisphaerae bacterium
GCACGCGCCGCTTTTCCGGCCGAAGCGCACGTCACCGCGGCCGCCGCTCGGGCGCTGCGCCGCGCAGGCCGGTTGGAAGAGGCCGAGCAGCTCGCCGACGCGCTCAAGCCACTTTCGAGCGATCCCATCGCGCAGTGGACATTGCTGACGCTGCACTCCGCCCGGGGCGAGACCGAGCCGACGCGCATCGCGATCGCGGGGCTGGAACGGCTGCGCAAGCCGGGCGCGACCGAACTCTTCGCGCTCTACTCGATTCGCCAGGAGCAGCAGCGCCTCGCCGGGCTTCCCAAGCTGCTCGAACGGGCGACCGCGCTGGCGGACCCGGCCAATGGCTATCCCGAGGCGTTCATCGGCGAGTCGCTGGAAGGTCTGCCGGACTTCTACCGTCGCATCGGGCCGCAGCCCGTCAACGAGATCAGCCGCCATGGTGCAGTCGCGATGCCGATGGCCCAGATGCTGCGCCTGCCGTATTGCGAGGCGATGGTGAACGGCAAGGGGCCGTATCGCCTGGTGGTCGATACGGGCGGCAGCATCACGCTCTCGCTGGATACGAAGGTCGCGGAGGAACTTGAGCTGCCCTCGCTCGGCGAATCGTCAGTACGCGGCGTCAGCGGAAAGCAGAAGTCCGGCCAGGCCCTCGTGGATGTGCTTACGCTGGGCGGCATTGAGTGTCGCCGTGTGCTGACCCGCACATTCGATATGCCCGACGCCTTGCGTTTGCAGGCCGACGGTGTGCTGGGGGCTGGAGTCTTTTCTCAGGCCCGCATGACGCTCGATTTCAAGAAGTCGCAATTGGTCATCGGCCCTTCGACCGATGTGCCGGCCGCCGGCGTCGCCGGGGACGTGCGCCTTATCGGCGATGCGAAGATTCTGGCCGGTGTGAACATCAACGACCGCCGCATTTGGGCGCTGATCGATTCCGGCGCCAATGTCGCGGCCATCGCTCCGTCCCTGGTGGCCGACCTCTTCCCGGGCGAAACGCCGCGTCGCATACCGGTGGGCGTATCCGCCGGTGTGGGCGAGGGGGGCGATGCGGACGTCGCGCTGACGCGCGGCGTGGCCATCGACGTATGGGGCCGTCGTTTTGACAACTATTCGGGTGTGTCGCTCGGAGCGCTCGACGATCCGCTCAGTGCTTACCTGGGCGTGCAGACCTTTGCCCTGTTGGGAATGCCGATCCTGCGTGAGTTGGAAACTTTCACGATTGACTATCCGCGCCGGCGGCTCTGGATCCGCTGGATCGAGAGCGGAAAGGAAACCGCCAAGCCATGAGTCAAGCGAGCACGGGCGCGGCCGCGCGACCGGATTACAACCGCCTCGGATTGGACTATCGCCATCCGCCCGCCCGGCGGACGCGCGGACCAATCTGCGACATTCACGCGCACATTCACGCCGGCCCGCAGTCGCTGACGTTTTTCGAGGCGGCGCGGCTGTATGGCATTACGCGCGTGTACAGCATGTCGCCGGTGGATGACCTGACGACCCTGCGCGAGAACTTCGGCGACGCGATGCAGTTCATCGCCGTGCCGCGCTGGCGCGACTTTGGGCTGACCGACACCTTTCGCAAACGCTGGATCGAGGAACTGAGCCATTTCCGAGAATTGGGCGCGCCGCTTTGCAAGTTCTGGATGGCGCCGCCCATGCGGCAAAGACACGGTCTGACGGTGGATCACGCTTTCGTGCGCCCCGTGGTCGATGCGGCGCGCGAGCTCGGCTTTCACTTCATGATCCACGTGGCCGATCCAAGCGTCTGGTGGCAGCCCGGAGCACGCTACGCGGAGACGAGCGTCTTCGGCACAAAAGATGATCAGTATCCGCAATTGGAATGGTTGTGCGACTACGTCGCGCCGCGGATCGTGATCGCCGCGCATCTGGGCGGGTCCTCCGAAGATTTCGGCCGCCTCGACGGCCTGTTGCGCCGCCATGCCAACCTGCATCTCGACTCGAGTGCGACGAAGTGGGTCGTGCGCGAAGTCTCGCGCCAACCCGATGAGGCGCGCGACTTTCTGATTCGCAACGCCGAGCGCGTGCTATTCGGCAGCGATCTGGTGGCCACGCCGAATCTGCTCGAATTCGACCACTACGCCAGCCGCTATTGGGCGCATCAGCAACTCTGGGAATCAGACTATCGCGGCGAAAGCCCGATTGCCGATCCGGATGCGGACGGCGCGCCGCAGTTGAACGGCCTGGCCCTCCCTGTCGAGACCCTGCGCGCGATTCAGTGGGGTAATGCCGTGCGCCTTGGATTTGCGTCCGAGCGGGACGAAAAATAGCGTGCGATCGTCGCCGCGGCTGGTACCATCCGGCGGGCGATAAACTCGCGCGGCTGAACCTGCCTCCGGCTCCCGTCCGGAATTCCGCGCGTGACGTTAGGAGGTGCGCGTTGCGGAATTCGACGACTTTTCGACTTGTGGCTTTCTTCGCGGCAGCGCTGGGCTGCACGACGGCACTGGCTCAGGCGGACGGCGACGCGATCGCGATCGTCAACGGCAAGTCGATCTCCCGGCAGAAGCTCGTCGATCGACTGATCGAATCCCACGGATTGGAAATCCTTCAACAGATGATCCTGGCCGAGGTGGCCAAACAGGAAGCCGCCAAGCGCGGAGCGCGCGTCACACCGGGCGACGTCGAGGCCGAATATCAGTTCTCGCTCGCCGCCATGGCGCGCGAAGCCGGCATGAGCACCGAAGACGCGACCGACGAGAACAAGCGCAAGGCGCTTCAGACCATTCTCGAAAAGCGCGGGCTCACCTTCGCCGAATTCATGATCACGATGGAGCGCAACGCGGCTCTGCGCAAGGTCGCGGAGAAGGAGATCAAGATCTCTGATGCGACGCTGCGCGAAGAATTCGCGCGGCTTTATGGCGAGCGCGTCCTGTTGCGCCGCATTACGGTACCCGCCGGCGACTCCGAGGCCATGAATGCCGTCCTGACGCGGCTCCAGCGCGGGGAAGACTTTGCAGACGTGGCACGCGCGCTCAGCATCGATCGCGACTCGGCCGCGCGCGGCGGCGAGATGGAGCCCTTCACCTTTGCAGACGAAAAGATTCCCGCCGCATTTCGCGAGCGGGCGTTTCGACTGACGGCCGATGGCGAGGTGACCAACGAGTGGCTCGTGGTCGAACGCGTCGCGCACCTCCTGAAGCGCGAGCGCCGCCTGCCGGCCGAGGGCGTGCGTTTCGAAGATGTAAAGGATCAAGTCGAGCGATCGTTGCGGGACCGCACGATTCAAGAGCAGATGAACAAGCTCGGCGTCGAGCTGTACTCCAAGGCGAAGATCACGGTGCTCGATACCGATCTGCGCAAGAAGTACGCCGAGTTCCAGCGTCAGCAGCAGGCCGGTCAGTAATCCGCTGCTCGCCCGACGCAAGACTGACGCACTGCCCATTCGTCGCGCAAGTCAGTCAGTTGAGCAGCAGTTCGCGCACGGCGTCCATTGCCGCCGGCAGCGCGGCCGCTGCGCCTGAATAATCCGGCGGGATTGGCTCGTCGGTGATTCCCAGCGCCTTCCGCAAGGGCGGTCGCACCGGCGCATTTCGGGACGCGCTCGCGGCCATCGCGCGTTCGGTTGCCTCGCTGAGCAGAAAATCGATCAGACGGCGGGCGGCCTCGCCGTGCGGCGCTCCGCGAACCAGCGCCACGCTGTTCGGGATCCAGACCGGCCCGTGCTTCTCGTCCAGCGGCAGAAAGATCGGCGTGAGCGATTCGCCGCGCGCCTGGGCCGACCAGACGTCATCCGTGTCCGTCATGCAGATGTCGGCGCTGCCCGCCGCGACCAGTCGGACCGCCTGCGAATTTCCGTCCGCGACCAGCACGCCGGCCGTCCGAAAGCGCTTGAGCATGTCGCGACCGGCGTCGGCGCCCCAGACGGCAAACATTGCGCCCACGTGGCCGCGCGTGGTTCCGAAAAGCGGATTGGCGAGCGCGAGTCGCGCAAGCAGCGGGCTGTCGGAAAGCTCCTTCCACGAATGCGGCAAGCGCTCGGCGGCGACACGGCGCGGGTCGTACGCCAGCACGCGCGCCCGGGCCGCGATGCAAGTGAAACGCTGCTCGGCGTCGTGCCACGCGCCGGGGATATCGGCCGCTGCGGGGCTGTCGTATGAATCGAGCAGCCCGGCGCGGGCGAGTTCGACGGTGCCAAACACTTCGCTCGACCACCAGACGTCGCACCGCGGCCGCTGGGCTTCACGCTGGATGCGGCGCAGAAAGCCGGACGTCTTCCCCGCTTCGGTGTCGTAGACGGCGTCGACCCGGACGCCGGTTTTTTTCGTGAATTCCTGGA
>JBGAJB010000292.1:0-4259 GCA_044225155.1 Phycisphaerae bacterium
CGGCTGCGCGGCGGCGTTTCCGGAAGAACTCGCGTTGACCAGCGTCAACGCCGGCGACGAGGTGTCGATCACGCTCGTGCCATCCGTCGTTTCGGTCGCGGCCCTTCCCGTCGACGTTGCGGACTGGCGACTCAGGGCGCCGTGCGTCGGCGACACCAATGGAGATTCGACGGTGAACCTGGCGGACCTCGGCGTCGTGCTGGCCAACTTCGGCAAAGACGTGGCTGGTTATCCGGCCGGTGATTTCAACGGCGATCACCATGTGGATCTCTCGGATCTGGGGATCGAATTGAGCGCATTCGGAAAGCCCTGTCATTAGCCAGCGCAAAGTTTCTTGCGAGCCAAGCCCGGGCGCGCCGAGCCGATCCAAGGCCGGCGCGCCCGCTGTGGTTTTATTCCGGCCGCGAACCGGGCCGGCTTCTACAAGACACTCAGCAGCGACCGATGCCGATGCGAAAATTATTCCGGCCGGGCGGGAACCTATGACCCCACTTGCGGGTCGAATCTGTCAGCCTGACGAAGGTGCGTCTGACAGGGCGCAAGGCAGGCCGACTGACGCTGAACCGTCCGAGGTGAACGTTGACATCGGGCATCTTTGGGATACGGTTATGAAGTGGAAAACCTCGTGCGGACCGGGCCTTTGGGGTGAGGACGGTCCCCCGCCGGTTTGGCTGAGTAACTCCACCGCAGCAGGATTCGCCGGTCTCGGGCTTCATCGCGACGCCCGCCGGTCTCGCAACGGCTGACGGCCGGATTGCGGCGGCTACTTGCCGTGGAAATCCTGATAGGCGAGCGGTGTAATCCGTGGCCGCGGACGGCGCCCTCGGGCGAATTGTCCGCGCGAGCAGGAGACAGACGATGGCTGGCAGCAACGCCGTCTGGGGCATCGAAATCGGGCAGTGTGCGCTCAAGGCGATCAAGGTCCGGGCCGCCGAAGAAGGAAAGGTCGAAGTGCTCGGCTTCGACATCATCGAGCACGAGAAAATCCTCTCGCAGCCGGAGGCCGACCCGGAAGAGCTGATCAAGGCCGCGTTGGAAAAGTTCGCCGGGCGCAACGAGTGGCAGAAGGATCAATTCGTCATCGGTGTTCCGGGGCAGCAGACGTTTTCCCGCTTCGTGAAGCTCCCGCCGGTGGACGCCAAGAAGATTCCCGACATGGTGCGCTTCGAGGCGAGCCAGCAGATTCCCTTCGATATGAAGGACGTCGTCTGGGATTACCAGGTGTTTCAGACGAAGGATTCGCCGGATGTCGAGGTCGGCATCTTCGCGATGCGTCGCGACCTGATTAAGACGCACCTCGACCGCTTTGAGGCGCTGGGCATCACGCCGATCGCGATTCAGACACTGCCATCCGCGCTCTACAACTTCGCCTACTTCGACAAGCAAGGCGAATTCGGCGACGGCAAGGCGACGGTCATCGTCGACGTCGGCGCGATCAACACCGATCTGATCATCGTCGACGCGAACAGCGCGTGGATGCGAAACATCCCGCTCGGCGGAAACAGCTTTACCGAGTCGCTGGTGAAGAACTTCAAGCTTTCCTTCGCCAAGGCGGAAAGCCTGAAGCGCGACGCGGGCGCCAGCAAGCACGCCCGACAGATTTTCCAGGCCATGCGTCCCGTGTTTGCCGACCTTGTGGCCGAGATTCAGCGTTCGCTGGGCTTCTATGCCTCCACGCATCGCGAAGTGGAGCTGCGCACCGTGCTCGCGAGCGGCAACGCCTTCCGCCTGCCCGGTCTGCAGAAGTACCTTGAGAACAACCTGACCATCGGCGGCGGCGTGATTGAGCTGCGGCAGTTCAACAGCGTTCTGCCGGTCGGACCGGCGGCGACGCCGCAGTTCACGGACAACGTGCTGAGCTTTGGACCGGCCTTCGGGTTGGCGGTGCAAGGCCTCGGGATGGCGAAGATTTCGTCGAACCTGCTGCCGCCGGAGCTGGCGCGGGTCGCGATGTGGAATCGCAAGCGCGGGTACTTCATCGCGGCGGCGGCCTGCCTGGGAATGGCGGCGCTGTTCCCGAAGCTGCGAAATGTGATGGACAACTCCGCGCTGGCGAGCGGCGCGAGCGACGGTCAGGCGGCCAAGCAGATCGTCGATACGGCCAAGCGCTACGCGACGGAATATTCGAGCGCGGAGGGCAAGGTCAAGCAGCAAGAAGAGAAGATCAAGAAGCTGTTCGACTTGCAGGATCGGCGCTCGCTGGTGCCGGGTGTCGTGGCGCTGGTGCATGAGGCGCTGCCGGAAATCGATCCGGCGCTCGCCAACGCGAAGACGGCGGACGATCTGAAGAAACTGATCGAGTCGAACCCGCAGCGATTCGACCGCACGAAACGCAAGCAGATCCTGCTGGACAAGGTGAACGTCACGTACATCGGCAATATCGATGAGTATGCGCGGAGCGGCGGGCGCTCCGAGGCTTCGCTGCAATACGCGCCGCGACCCGGGGCCGGCGGCAGATCCCGGGGCGGTGGTGAAGGCAGCGGCGATGAGAGCGGGGGCGGGGCGGCGGTGCCCGCTTCGGATAACAGCAAGCCGGGATTCCTCGTCTCCGTCAGCGGCTACATCCTCTACGGCTCGCAGCAATCCGAGGCCGCCGCGCTGCTGGAAAGCGAATACCTGCCGCGGCTGTTGCAATTCGGCAGCCGTCCCGGAATGGGATTCTTCGTCCCCAAGACGGACGAGAAGATGAACACGCCGTCGAAGAACAACCTCGAAGTTCCGACGCCCACGAAACGGTTTTCCGGACCGACCTCGGTCGCACCGATCGTCGGACGAGGAATCGCGCAGGGGCAGCCGGGCGAGCCGGCCAAAATGCACGTGGAAGTTGCTGATCCGGTGACCGGCGAAGAGGCGAAGGACGACTTCGCGTTCAGTCTGACGTTCAAGGTGAAGATTGGCGAGCCACCGAAGGAAGAACCGAAGGACGGCAAGCCCAAGAAGCCGTAGCGGCGCCTCCCGTTCAAGTGCACGAGAGACGAAAACGAAAATGAGCCTGGTTGATCTGAAGAAATTGAAAGCCGGAAACTCCGAGCAGGAGTGCGAACGATGAAACCGATTCTCGCGTTTCTCAAGACTCACGGCATCTCGCTGGCGTGCGGCATCGTGGCGATCGTCGCGCTGGCGTTCACGTTCCTGTTCATGGGCGACGACACTGTGCAGAAGAAGATGGCCGACACGATCTCGCAAACCGGTGCGTCGAGCATCCAGAGCATGGCCGCGACGGCCAAGAACGACGCGCTGATCAACCGCGAAAAGGCGCTGGCCGGCTCGCTGGAGAAGCAGTACCAGGACGCGCTGGCGGCGGTGCGGCAGATCAATCGCCGCGAGCCGCTCATGCCGGGCGTCTTCCCGAAGGCGGCCAGCGCGAGCACGGTGCTGGAGTTCAAGCAGACCTACGCGGAGAAGATCGCCGAGCTGCCCAAGGTGATGCAGGCGGGCTCGACTCCGACGCCGGAAGAAGTCGAGGAAGAGAAAGACAATGTCGAGGCGCTGCGCAAGGCGGAGGCAGAGAAGCAGGCCGAGCTTCAAGTCGCGGATCGCCAACCGCAAGCGCCGGGCGTTCCCACACCGAATACGCCGATCACTGCTCCGCCGCAGTCCACGCGGCTCGGCCGGGGCTTTGTCCAGCCGGGCGAAGGCGGCGGGCGGTTTGCCCGCGGCGGCGGCGGCGGTGAAGAAGGTGAGGGTTTCGGCGGGCGCGGGCGCGGCGGTGGTCCGATCGGCGGCGATTTCAGCATCAACAGCACGGAAGAGCCCAAGTACAACCCCGCGCTGCGAGCGGCGGTCAACAAGGCCAAGTCGATTCAGCTTTACTACGAGCCGGACCGGACCATGCACTCCAGCGAGATCATCGACGATCCGGGCGCGCCCTCGCCGCTGGCGATGTGGGAAGCACAGGTCGGTTATTGGATTCAAGCCGACGTTGTGAACGCCATCAGCGCGCTCCATGCCGAAGCGGCAAAGAAAGTGCAAGGCGGCGACGCCAGCGTGGGGGAACTACCCGTCAAGCGGCTCGTCAGCATTCGCGTGCACGGCTATTCGCTCCAAGGGAAGTTCATCCATTTCGGCATGAGTTCGCGGCTGAGCCAGGGTGGAACCAGCGGCCCCGATCCGGCGGCGCAGGCGACGTTTACCCAGCGAACCGGGAACGATCAATACGACGTCGTGCGCTTCACCGTGCAGGCGATTGTCGATCAGCGCGAGTTGTTCAAGCTGGTGGATGCGATCGCGAAGGCGAATTTCACGGTTCCGGTGGGCAT
>JBGAJB010000006.1:0-14889 GCA_044225155.1 Phycisphaerae bacterium
GTCGGAATCGATGAGGGCCACTTCTTCAACCTGCCGCTGATCGACGCCGTCCGGCGGCTATTCCTGGCCCGCAAGCGCGTCATCATCGTCGGCCTGGAAAACGACGCGTGGGGCCGCCCGTTTGATCCGATGCCGCAGCTCGCCGCGATGGCGCACCATGTCGTCACCAAGCGCGTCGCCTGCACGAAATGCGGCGATGCCGCGCCGTTCACGCAGCGCATGGTGCCGGTGACCGATCGCACGATGGTCGGCGGCGTGGGTGAGTACGAGCCGCGCTGCCACAAGCACTTCGAGCCGCTCGCGGGCGCGCCGATCGCGCCGCCGGCGATGGATGTGGTCAAGTATGCCTGATCGCACGCGCCGGTCCGGATCGTTCCGCCCATCCATTTCGCGACAACCACGGTGATCATGTCCAGCGCCCGCGGAGTTCTGGGGATCGCCGTCCTGCTGTTCGTCGCGTGGCTTTTTTCGAGCCATAAACGGCGCTTTCCCGCCAAGATCGTCGCCGGCGGTTTGATCCTGCAATTCTCGCTGGCCCTGCTCGTGCTCAAAACGCGCTACGGCCAAGCCGTGTTTGACGCGGTCGGCCGCTTCGTCAACCTGATCCTGGTGGCGGCTGACGACGGCGCGGCGTTCGTCTTCGGCCCGATCACGTCCATGCCCGGCGTGGTGGTCGGCGTGAAGATCATGGCCACCATCATCGTCTGCTCGACGCTCTCCTCGATCGGCTACCACTACGGCATCCTGCAGCGCGTCGTCGCGGCGCTGGCGTTCGTCATGTCGCGCGTGCTGGGCGTCAGCGGGGCCGAGAGTCTTTCGTGCGCCGCCAATGTATTCCTCGGACAAACGGAGGCCCCGCTGCTGGTGCGGCCCTACATCCCGCAGATGACGCGCTCCGAGCTGATGGCCGTCATGACCAGCGGCTTTGCGACGATCGCAATGGGCGTGATGGCGGTGTACGTCGATTTCCTCGGCGTCGACGCGGCCGGAAACTCCGATCCCGAGCACAAAATCGCCGTCGCGCGCCATCTGCTCACCGCCAGCCTGATGTCGGCGCCGGCCGCTTTTGTGATGGCCAAGATCATGGTGCCCGAGACAGAGGCGGCGCGCACCGCCGGCCGGGTGACGGCGCACATCGAGCAGGAAACGCGGAACGGCCTTGATGCCGCCACGCAGGGCGCTTCGCAGGGCATGACGCTGGCGATCAATGTGCTCGCGATGCTGATCGCGTTCACGGCGCTGATCAAGCTGCTCAATCTCGGGTTGGAATGGGTGAGTCATCCGCCGAATCCGGCCGGCGGTCCGCCGCTGTGGGCGATGGCGAATCCGCTGAGCGTGCAGGGCGTGCTGGGCTGGCTGTTCTCGCCGGTGGCGTACTTCATCGGGGTCGAAAACCACGACATTCAGTCCTTCGGCAGCCTGCTGGGCACCGCGATGGCCGCCAACGAATTTGTCGCCTACCTGTCGCTCGCGGACATGATCAAGACGCACGCCATCGACGAACGCTCGGTGACGCTGGCCACCTATTCGCTGTGCGGCTTCGCCAACCTGGCGTCGATGGGGATTCAGATCGCCGGCATCGGCAGCATGGCCCCCACGCGCCGCGGCGATCTCGTGCAGCTCGCACCGCGCGCGATGCTCGGCGGCGCGATGGCCTCGTGGATGACCGGCACGATCGCTGGGATGCTGCTTTAGCACGCGGAAGGGCCTACGTCGCCACCGTCCCGGCGGGGCCGGCGGCCGGCGTCGAGCTACATTTTCAGGCTGCGGAGAATTATTGATACTACGTGTCGAAGCAGAACCCCCGCCATGCGGGCCCCTTCTCCGTAAGCCGAGTCGACGAAATCCAGCGCCGGCAAGTCGCACAAGCGAGCGGCGCAGCTCGCGGACTCATCGTCCACTTGCTGCGCCGCTGTCAACAGAAACCTTCTCGCCACGTCGCGTGGAGAGGTCAACACCAAAACGTCTAGCGCACGATTCTCGACCGCCCGCGCTTCACGAGCATCAGCGGCGCAAACGCGGCGAAGAGCGGCATGATGCCCGCGCCGCAGGCGCCGCACGACTCCGGCGACAGGATGTCGCCCATGTCGTCTGATCCGTCATTCCCGCCCATGTCCGACGTTCCGCCGCCACCGCCGCCGCCCCCACCACCGCTGCTCGCGGCGTTCACGGTCGCCGAAACGGTGACCGCGTTATTCGTCGTGTCCGGATCGATCTCCGCACCCGCAACGGTGGACGACAAGCTCGCCGTACCCGTCTGCGACGGGGTGACGACCAACGTGACGGTTGCATTCGCACCGCTGGCAATCGCGCCGAGCGCGCACGTGACCGGACCCGTTCCGCTGCACGAACCCTGCGACGCCGTCGCCGACACGAGCGCCGCACCGGCCGGCAGGTCGCTCGTGAGCGCCACGTCGGTCGCTCCATCAGGTCCGCCATTCGTCACCGTGATCGTGACGGTCAGGTTGTCGCCGAGCGTGATCGGATTCGCCTCGGCCACGCCGCTTACGGCGAGATCCGCCCGCGCCACGTTGTAGCGCAGCACGCGATGGTTCAGCCGATCGCTGACGTAGAGGTTTCCTTCGGCATCGAGCGCGGTGGCCGCGCTGCGCCCGCCGGTGTTGGCCGTGGCAGTCACGAAGTCCGGCTGTCCGAACACGCGTCCCGCGATCGAATTCGTCTGCGGATCGGGGTACTCGAGCACGCGATTGTTCAGCGCGTCGGCGACGTAGAGATTTCCGGAGACGGGATCGACCGCGACGGTGGCCGAAGAGCCGGAGTACTTGAGCGTGCCGGCGCCGATTCCGCCGTTGTTCGCCGTGTTGCTCGCGAAATCGGGCTGGCCGAAGACGCGCGCCGCGGCCTGGCCGTTCGAGAGCGGCGCGAGAAACAGCAGGACGCGATTGTTGAACTCGTCACCGACGTAGAGATTGCCGGCGGAATCGAGGGCCACGCCGCTGCAATGATCAAGCCCGGTCTGCGTGAGATTCGCGCCCGCCGTCGTCAGATTCGGCTGGCCGATGACCAGATCGGCGCTCGTGCTGGCGAGCGGCGTGGAGTAGATCGTCACGCGCGACAGGAAGCGATCGGCGCAATACAAGCGGTCGCTCGCGTCGATGGCGATCCCGTCGGGATTGCCGAGATTGTCGGCCGTCGGCGTCACAAGGCTCGCCTGCGTCGCCGTGGTGAAGCTCCCGCCCTGCCCAAAGACGGCCACCGCCGCCTGATTGGTCGAAAACGGCGGGTCGTAGCGCAGGATGCGGAAGTTCAGCGAGTCGGCCACATACAGCCGCCCGCCGCTATCCGTTGCAACACTCTTGGGACCGCTCAGGGTTCTCTCCGTCGGGTTCGCCCCGCCCTGATTGATCGAATTGCTCGTGAAGTCCGGCTGGCCGAACACCATGTCGGCCGCCTCGCCGTTCGTGAAGGCGGCCGCACTCGGCCAACTCAGCACGCGATTGTTCATGCTGTCGGGGACGAAGAGACGGCCGGAGACGGCGTCGATTGTCAGTCCGCGCGGCTCATTCAAGGAGCTCGCGGTCGGTCCGCCGCCGGCGTTCGCCGTTCCCGCAGCAAAGTCCGCCTGTCCAAGCACGGCGTCAGCGACCGCGTCGCCCGGATCGGCGTGCACGGCGGCCACACTTGCCCAGCCCACGAGCGTGAGCGTTAAAACCTGTCCAAATCGAGAACTACGCATGACTGAATCTCCTCTCGCGAACGGCAAACTCCCCGTTGACGCAACCCTCGCAAGGGCGCGCCACGATACCACCTCCGCGCCCCACGGAGGTAAGCGACAAGGAGCACTCGCACTCACGAGAAATCCCCCCAGGATTCCCGCAGGCCCGAGCGTTTCGCAGGCCGTCCCGCATTAAGGCAATGCCCCGCAGCCGGATAGTTCTTCCAAAAATTCGGAAGCAATTCGCCGTTTCGCTCGTCTTTGGAAGGGACGTACCACGCCGATTTCGCCCGGCGTACTTGAAGCCTGCACGATCTGCGCAGACGCACCAAGGAGTTCGAAGATGCGCTGTTTTGTCCATTCGCGAGCGATCACTGTCGGACTGGCGGCTGCCCTGTTCGCTGCGGCCTACCGCGCGGACGGTCAGACGTTCCAGCCGCTGGGCTATCTCGACCTGCATGTGCCGACGCTGCGCAGTTACGCAACCGCGATCACGCCTGACGGCAAGACGATTGTCGGCGGCTGCACGTTTTACGACGGCACGGGCACGCAGCTCACGGCCGTCTATTGGCGCCAGGGAAAGATCGTCTCGCTCCCACCGTCCACGACCGGTCTGCCGTCGACGCTGGCGCTCTCCGTCTCGGCCGATGGCCGTACGATCGGCGGCAACACCGGCTTCTTTATCAGCGACTACGAGTTCCGCAACGGCCTCTATTGGGTGCTCGCCGACGGCGGGCGGACCAAGGTGCGCGATGTCCCGGAGAGTTACACGGTGAACGGCGTCACGGCCGATGGCAAGACGCGCGTCGGCGCGACGCGCTACGTGGCCCCCCTGCCGGTCATCGATCAGGGCTTTTTGCAGAACAATCGCACCGGCTTCACCCACATCGGCAAGTTGACGGAGAACGGCTATAGCTGGCTGGAGGCCGTCTCGGCCGATGGCTCCGTCGCGGTCGGCTATGCCTGCACGCCCGACGCGATCACCGCAGTTCGCTGGACGCCGGAAACGGGGATCGAGCAGTTGGCCGGCATTCCGCAGGGCAGTCCGGCGCAGGCATGCTGCGTTTCGGCGGACGGGTCGGTGATCGTCGGCTCTCTGAACTCCGACGCGTTTCGTTGGACGGAGGCGGGCGGATTCGAGTTCCTGCCGCCCCTGCCCGGCGACAATCTACTCATCCCGCGCGCCACTGCGAGCGACGGCAGCGTCGTGGCCGGCTTTGTCTACCGTGACGACGGCTCGCAAGCCGCGTTCATTTGGGACGCCGAAAACGGCACGCGCCTGCTCCAGGATGCACTCAGCGACGCCGGCGTCGATCTGCACGGCTGGTCACTGCAAGTCGTCAACGGAATGAGCGGCGATGGCAATTCGCTCGTCGGTTGGGGCATCAATCCGCAGGGAACAACCGAGGCGTTTGTCGTGCGTTTGGGCACGCGCTGATCGGAGACGCGCCGATTGGACAGGCGCTTCGACACGCGCCGATTGGACACGCGCCGATTGGATACGCGCCGATTGGACACGTGCTGATCGGACACGTCCTGATCGGACAGGCGCTGAGTAGGTCTTGCAGAAGATTAGCCCCAAAGGGGCGTTTGAAAGTAGCCACGGGCGCAAGCCCCTGGTTAACGTTCGCCAATCCCAACCGAGCCCCGGAGGGGCGACTGAGCGGCGTGGCTGGCCGAAGTTTTCGGCGCACGGCTCAATCGCCCCGCCGGGGCTCAACGTCTCGCGGCCCGTTTCCACGGGCTCGCGCCCGTGGCTACTGTCACACGCCCCGCCGGGGCTGGTGCCTTGCGCCACCATGCACGTAATCGCTCGCGAGATCGCGACTTCGAGTACGTCCCGAAAAAAATTCGGCCGATGACTTGATTTGAAGCAGTCGCGCCGCCTAAGAATAGATGGCAACCTCTCAGGTTTCTTCACGGAGCGCTGACATGAATTTTCGGCCGGCCACCGGCGTCACGCGATTCGCGCTGTGCTGCCTCGCATTCACGGCCGCTCCGTCGCTGGCCCAATACAGCTTCACGGATCTGCGGGCGCTCGGCTTCGGCGGGACTGATCTCAAAGGGCTGTCGCCGGACGGCCAGACCATTCTGGGCTCGAACGCGCCGTCGCCGTTCGGGGCGCCCTATTACATTCAGAATGGACAAGGACACATTCTCCCGCTGGGCGGATACGGCAACGGAGCCGCTCGCAGCATGGCTCTGGACGGCACGATCGTCGGCGGTGTACTGGAGGGCATGAACGAAGGTTCAGATGAGGCCGGACTCTGGCGCGACGGTCAGTTGACCGTGCTCGGTCATGATCCCGGCGGTCAAGCGGCGGACGCGAATGCGATTTCCTCGGATGGCCATGTCGTCGTTGGGTTAGCCAGTGGCACCACGTACAGAACTCAAGCCGCGCGGTGGGTGGATGGGGTGTTGCAGCCGTTGGGCGACATCCCCGGCAGCAATTCCCTCAGCAAAGCCCTGGCCGTCAATGCCGACGGTTCAGTCATCGTCGGCGAGGGCGCCGGAAACAACCGCGCCTTTCGCTGGATGAACGGCACGATGGAAGCGCTGCCGCTGATCAATCCCCAAGATATTCTAACCTCCGTACCATTTGACGTATCCGCCGACGGTCGACGCATTGTTGGTGCGCAGAACCACTTCAACTTTCTTACCGACGCCCTGCTTTGGGAAGACGGCGTTCCGCGGAACCTCGGATACTTGCCCGGTGCAAACCGGTCGATTGCGGAGGCGATCAGCGACGACGGCAGCCTGATTTTCGGAGAGAGTGGCGTCGGATTCAGCACGGGCATCAACGCTTTTCTGTGGGACGAAACGAACGGCATGCAGAGCCTGATGCAGATTCTGCTCAAGGCCGGCGTCGATCTCCAGGGTTGGACTCAGCTCAGGTTTATCGAAGACGTGTCGGCCGATGGACGCACCATTCTCGGCTACGGATATGACGCCCAAGGCCTCAATACCCCCTTCATCGCCACAATCCCCGAACCCGGCACGCTCAGCCTCGCGGCCGTGTCGTTTGTGATGCTGGGCACTCGCCGCGACCGCCGCAGCGCTGCGCAGCGTAAGGAGTAGAAAGTGCGACCTCTTCGGGGCATCGGGGTCACGTTATTCGCGCTCGGCCTGGGGCCGGCGTCGGCGTTCGCCCAATACAGCTTCACCGACCTGCGCGCGCTGGGGTTCGGCGGGACCGATCTCAAGGGGTTGTCGCCGGATGGCGCGACGATTGTGGGCTCGACTTCCTCGTCAGAAGTCGGGGGACCCTTCTACATACAGAATGGACAAGGGCACAACCTGCCGCTGGGTTCTTTCTCCGTCGGCATTGCGCGCGGCATCGCGTCCGACGGGACAATTGTCGGTGTTGCGGGTATCGGAGAAAACGACCTGGATAACGCGGCGGTCTGGCGATCGGGCCAACTGAGCCTGCTGGCCCGCGAACCTGGTGGCGACTTTACCGATGCGTACGCTATTTCTGCTGACGGGCACGTGATTGTCGGGCGGTCGAACGGGGCCACCCATACCGGACAGCCCGCCCGTTGGGTGGACGGGGTGGTACAGCCGCTGGGCGACATCCCCGGCAGCAATTCCATCGGAAAAGCCCTGGCCGTCAACGCCGACGGATCAGTCATCGTCGGCGAGGGCGCCGGCAACAACCGCGCCTTTCGCTGGATCAATGGCACGATGGAAGCGCTGCCGCTGATCGGTGAGAGCGACATTCAGGATTCGACCGCTTTTGATGTGTCCGCCAATGGAAGGCGCATCGTTGGGCAGCAGACCCACTTCAACTTTCATACCGATGGGCTGCTCTGGGAAGATGGCGTCGTACGGAATCTGGGTTATTTGCCCGGTGGAAACCGGACGTTTGCGGAGACAATCAGCGACGACGGAAGCCTGATTTTCGGAGAGAGTGGCGTCGGATTCACCACGGGAATCCACGCATTCTTGTGGGACGACGCCAATGGCATTCAGGATCTCATGCCGTTGCTGCTCAACGCGGGCGTGGATCTGCACGGATGGCAACAACTGTACCTCGTTCGGGATGTCTCCGCCGACGGCCACACGATCCTCGGCTACGGCTACGACGCGCAGGGTCTCTACTCGCCCTTTCTCGCCACCATCCCCGAACCCGGCACACTCAGCCTCGCGGCCGTGTCGTTTGTGATGCTGGGCACTCGCCGCGACCGCCGTAGCGCTGCGCAGCGTAAGGAGTAGAAAGTGCGACCTCTTCGGGGCATCGTGGCCACGTTTTTCGCTCCCCGATCGCCCGCCATTCAGATCGCCCGCCATTCACTCGCCGATCACTCGCCATTCACTCGCCGATCGCTCGCCGCCCGCCCACCGTCGCACGCCGATCAATTGCTATCACACCCGCGCGCGATCAGCGTCTTCCGCGCCAATTCGGGCTGAACCGAATTACACTGCGCTCCTCAGTTCGGGAGACCAGCGCCATGTACACGATCACGAAAAACGTCACCCTTCCCTGCACGATCACCGGCTCCTGGCCGCGGCCGAAGTGGATGGATGTGAGCATGTGGGGGCGTCCGCTCGATACGTGCATGATGGATGTGCGGTTCCGCGAGAAATTTCAGGATGCGCTGGCGGTCGTGATCAGCGATCAGGAGCGGGCGGGGATCGACATTCTCTCGCACGGCGACCTGCACTGCGATGAGGATTTCGCCGGGCGCTCGTGGCATCACTATCCCCTGCAGCGCTGGGCGGGCTTCGAGGGCGATCATCTGCAAAGCTGGCAGACGCGCTCGCCCTGGCTGAAATATCCGCCCGGCAATCTGCTTAACGAGATCTACACCGGGTGGCGCTGGCCGCGCGTCACCGGCAAGATCGAGCACCGGCCGCTCGACTATCCGAAAATCTGGCGGCTCGCGCAGGGCAAGGCGAAAAAGCCGGTGCGCTTCGGCACCTGCTGCTCGCAGGTCATGGGCTTGTTCCTCGACATCCACACGCCGCACTACAAGGACAAACGCCAGGTGCTGTGGGATATGGCCGAGGCGATGAACAAGGAACTGCTCGCGCTGCGCGACGCGGGCTGCCAGTGCATCCAGATCGAAGAGCCGTGCCTGCACTTCATGGCCAACACGTTCGGCAAGGACAACGACGAGGTGCGCTTCTATTTGCAGTGCTACAACCGCGAGGTCCAAGGGCTCGACGACGTCGAAATCTGGATTCACACCTGCTGGGGCAACCCGAACATGCAGCGCGTGATCGAAAACGACAGCTACGCCGCGTCGCTGGATATGTACATGAGCGAGGCGCGCGGCGACGTGTGGACGATCGAGACGAAGGATCGCAACATGCGCGAAATCGAGCTGCTCGCGCCATTCATGAAAAACGCCGGCAAGAAGGTCTGCATCGGCGCGGTCAGTCATCGCCGCCTGCAGGTCGAGCCGCCGGAGGAAGTGGCCGCGACCGTGCGGCAATCGCTCAAGCACGTCCCGGCCGAGCGGCTGATCGTCTCGACTGACTGCGGCTTTGGCCGGCAGGGCTGCAATCGTGAAATTGCGTTCTACAAGACGACGGCGATCGCGCAGGGTTGCAACATCGTGCGCAAAGAACTCGGTTTGCCGGTGACCTATGTCCCCGCCGCGGACGAGGCGCTGCAAACGGACATTGTGCCGGATAAGCCGGAGTAAATGCAGTGTGGCACCGGTTTTCAAGCGGGTGTAGCACTGTATTCAAACGGGTTTGCTGTGGCACCGGTATTAGCCCGTGGTCCCTTGCGCTGGGAACCTCTCCGACCGATCTTTTCAGCGCCGGAAACTGCTCCACGCGGAAAAGACCGTTCAGAGACGGTCTCCCACCGCCGGAGAGTTCGTAGCGCAGAGAATCCATAGCGCGAGTGAGTGATCTCAGGTCCGTCACGAGGACAGAAAAATGGCGAACCATCGCTGCGATCGACGCGAGTTCCTGGCAGCCGGCGGCTCAGCGCTGGCGCTCTCGCTCGTCGAACCGCGCCTGCTGCGCGGCTCGCAAGCCAACTCGCGCATCCGGCTCGGCCTGATCGGCTGCGGCGGGCGCGGCACATGGATCGCCGACCATTTCCGCAATCACGGCGGCTACGAGTTCGTCGCGGCCGCCGACTACTTCGAGGATCGCGTCAACGCCTTCGGCGACAAGTTCTCGATCGACGCCGGCCGCCGCTACACGGGACTCGCCGGCTATCGCCGCCTGCTCGACAGTCCGCTCGACGCGGTCGTCATCGAGAGTCCGCCCTATTTCCATCCGCATCACGCCGACGCAGCCATTCGGAGCGGCAAGCACGTGTATCTCGCCAAGCCGGTGGCGGTGGATGTCCCGGGCTGCACGACGGTCGCGGAGGCCGGACGCCGGGCTCGCGAAAACAAGCTCGTTTTCCTCGTCGATTTTCAGACCCGCGCCGATCCGACGTTTCGCGAAGTGGCCAAGCGCGTCCACTACGGCGAAATCGGGCGCATCGTGAACGCGCTCGCGGTCTACTACTGCGACATCACTTTCGGCGACGGAACCATCGCCGCCGACGACGCCGAGGCGCGGCTGCGCTCCTGGGGCGTCGACCGCGCGCTCTCCGGCGACATCATCGTCGAACAGAACATTCACGCCCTCGACGTCGCGTCGTGGATGCTCGACGCGGCCCCGCTCAGCGCCGTCGGAACTTGCGGCCGCACGGTGCGCCGTGGTGCGGGCGATGGGCACGACAATTTCAGCGCCCTCTACAACTTTCCCGGCGAAATCGCGCTCAGCTTCGCCTCGAAGCAGTGCGGACAAGGCTACGACGATATCGGCTGCATGATCTTCGGCGCGCGCGGCACGGCCGACACGCATTACTTCGGCCTGGTGCGAATTCGCGGCGAGATTCCATACGCCGGCGACACGATGAAGAACCTCTACACCGACGGCGCGGTGGCGAACATCGCGGAATTCCACCGCTGCATTACGGCCGGCGAGTATCACAATCGCACGGTCGACGCGAGCGTTCGCTCCAACCTCACCGCCCTGCTCGGTCGCACGGCCGCCTATCGCCGCGCGAGCGTGACATGGGACGACCTGCTTCGAGAGAATGAAGAATTGAAGGCCGATCTTCGCGGGCTGAAGGATTGACCATGCGGCACACCGCGCTCCTCTGGTTGATGTCATCGTTGTTCACGCCGTTCGTCGCGGCGCAGGAGTCGCCGAAGCCCGGCGACATGGTCGCGAATTCGGTCGGCATGAAACTGGCCTGGATTCCGGCCGGCGAATTCTCGATGGGCAGCCCGGCGGAAGAGGCGCTGCGCGAGGGTGACGAACGCCGGCACCTCGTTCGCATCGCGCAGCCATTCCGCATGAGCACCACCGAAGTCACGCAGGCGCAGTGGTCGGCGGTCATGGGGCCGCGTAAGTGTGCTTTCGAAGGCGCGGATCGTCCGATTGACTCGGTGAGCTGGACGGACGCGGCAGCGTTCTGTCAGAAACTCTCGCAGATGGAGGGCAAAACCTATCGCCTCCCTACCGAGGCGGAGTGGGAGTACGCCTGCCGCGCGGGCGCTACCGGCGCGTTCGGCGGCCCGGAAAAACCGGTTGATCTCGCCTGGTTCGACGACAACAGCGGCGACGCGACTCACTCGGTAGGTACCCGCCGGCCGAACGCCTGGGGGCTCTTCGACCTGCACGGAAACGTCGCGGAGTGGTGCGGCGATCGATATGACGCCGACTATTCCGCACCGGCCGAGGGAGACGCAGCCGCCAGCCGCGGGAGAGTCACGCGCGGCGGATCGTACGCCTCGTTCGCGGCCGGGCTGCGCTGCGCGGCGCGCAGCAGCGCGCCGGAGAGCTACGGGTTGAAATTCACAGGATTCCGGGTGGTGCTGGAAGTTCCGGAGGAGAATTCACTGCGATGAGAGTATTGATCTCTGCGGGCCCAAAGGAAGCGTTAGATGATCTCACGAGATTTCTTGCTGTTGATGCTCGCGCCGTTTGTCACCGCGCTCGTTTCCGGCTGCGCGACCCCCGGACATCCGGCCATCCAGGAAGGACGGATTGCGACCGACGGCGGCCAAATCTGGTTCCGCACGGTCGGGGCGGAAAAGCGCGGAGTGCCACTGCTCGTCCTGCATGGCGGCCCCGGCGTACCGCACGACTATCTTCAGCCCTTGGAATCACTCGCGAATGAGCGGCCGGTCGTGTTTTACGATCAACTCGGCTGCGGGAATTCCGATCGTACGACGGACAAATCGCGCTGGACGATGGAGCATTACATTGACGAACTGGATGCGGTGCGCGACGCGCTCAAGCTGGATCGCGTACACATCTTCGGGCATTCGTGGGGCACGATGCTCGCGGTCGACTACATGCTCAACCGGCGCCCAAGCGGCGTCGTGAGCCTGACGATGGCCGGCCCGGCGCTGAGCATGGAGCGTTGGGTGGCCGACCAACGGGTTTGGCTGTCCGAGCTTCCGAAGGAAACGCAGACCACGATTCGCACGAGTGAAGCGGCGGGCGATTTCGACTCCGCGACTTACCAAGCCGCGATCGCCGCTTTCTACCACGAACATGTCTGCCGTTTGGATCCATGGCCGGACTACGTACAACGCGCTCTTTCGCCCGGGAAAATGGGGCAGGAAGTCTACGTCTACATGTGCGGGCCGAGCGAGTTCACGATCACGGGCACCCTGCGCGACTATGAGCGCGTCGATCGGCTGGGAGACATCCACACGCCGACGCTCTTTGTGTGTGGGCGGTACGACGAGGCAACGCCGGCCGCGACGGAGTTCTACCACCGAAACATGCCGGGCTCGCAATTGGCCGTGATCGAAAACGCGTCGCATCTCGCGTTTGCAGAGCGGCCGGTGGAATACACGCGTGTGCTGCGTCGATTCCTGCGACAGGCTGAGATGGGATCTTCCGCGGGCCGTCGCTGAGAAACTTGCTGCCGCTCCTATCTGCCGCTGGCGATTGACGTTAGAGCGTCCCCCCTCACCCTGTCGCCAGCGTGCCCCCGCCCTTCAATCACTGAAATTTGACGCCGCTCGATTCGCGCTTCTCAGCGACCGATATTGCCTGCGGAATCGTGGCTCAATTCCCGCAGTCCGTCTTCAGGCGGAATTGCGCGAAAGCGCAAATCGCGCGCGGGCCGGAACACGAAACTCTGGAATCGAGCAAGGCATGAAATCGCGCAAGACCCGCATGGACGCCGTCGCACTCGAGGCCCCCTTCGACAACAAGACTTCTCGCCGCACGCTGCTGGCCGGCTCGATGTTGCTGGGCGCGTCGGCCGCCCTGCCCGGCTGGCTTACGGGCTGCGGCCTGCTCTCCGCCGACGCGTTGAACGCGCTCGACGCCACGCGCGAGAAACGCACGCTGCACTTTGATTTCTCGCATCTCGATTCTGGAATGACATTCGTCCTGAATGCGCCGCGCAGCGCCGGGCATCGCGCGACTTTGAAACAGCACACGTCGCAAACCCGCGCGCGCTTTCGACGGCAAAACAGCGTGCTGCGCCAAGTGCCGGATGAGCATCTGACGCACTTCCTCGAAAACGTCGATCTGCCCGGCGACGCGCTGCAACACTTCTGGATCACTTCTCCCGGCGCCGACGGCGTGGACGCACACGTGTCGTCGCACTTGCACCTGCCCTCCGCCGCATTCGACTCGCTCGCGAGCGCCAAGCGTCGCGCGGCCGGCGGCAAGAACGTGGCGCTGCTGAATCCACAGACGCATCCGAAGCTCCAGCATCTCAAAATCTCGCAACTCACTCAGCAAACCGCCGCGGCCACGCCGACGCTCAGCGACCTGAACTCGATCCACACGCCGGTCGACGCGGCCGTTGCGGTCGTCTTCCATCATCCCGAGATCATGAATCTCGATCCGACGCAGGCCGTCAAGGTCCTCGACGTAATCGACAGCCTGCAAGGGACGGCCACGTCATGCACCGGCGAAAATGTCGGCGTGCTGCTCGCGCTCGCCTGCGCGATCGCGTCGCAGGGTCCGGGCACGACCAGCAGCGGTTGGATGCGGCGCGTGGCCGCCGTCGATGACACCGGAGCGCCGGTCCTGGATTCGTCGGGCAATCCGATCTACGACACGCAAATCTCCGACGCCACTTCCGACGCGGCGGAGCCGGTGATCAAGGAAATCCTGACGCGGATTTATGGAGACGCGGATTTCAAAGGTTCGAACCTCAGCAGCAATCCCGGCCTCTCGTCCGTTTCAGCAAATTCGACCGCGGCATCCGGAACCAGCAAGGCGAGCGGACGCTCGGAATCCGGCAGCACGTTCCAGGCGAGTCTTTCGCACCCCACCGGCGGCGTCGGCTCAAACGTGCACGGCCTGATCTTCCGCGATTTCTCCGTCACGAACGGCGACTCGCGCTCGGTCTCGCTGGAGGTCGAGAACATCTACCTGCGCTTCTGCGACGCATATGTGCAGTTCCTCCAGGCGGACCGGAAAACGCCCATCGTCGACGAAAGCGGCAATCCGATGAAGCCGCGGCACCTGTCGATCATCCAGACCGATCAAGCGATCATGGGCATTCCGCTGCTCGACCAGGGGACGCTGGAAAAAACGACGCTCAGCTTCGACATGCCGGCCTCCGCGTCGTTTGCAAACATCCTCTTCGGCACACTCGGCGCGGGCGGACTTTCGGTCGGCGATCGCAGCCAGTTTGATCGCGGCGACTTGATTCACTCGCCGATGGCGTGGACGCTGGTGATTAACATCGGAATCCCCAGCTTCCTGCTCGCGCTGGGCGTTGGCCTGAAAGCGTCCGGCCTGCTGAAGAGCATTTCAGAAGACCCCGAGATTCTGGCGGCGGTCGTGGCCGTCGTTGTTCCACTCTATATCGGAGCACAGGCCGCGCAGACGACGGTGCGTGGGAGCGCGCGGGGCCCGATCGTGCAGACCGCGAACCTAATGATCGCGCTCTGCCTTCGCCGCATTCCCTCGCTGGCGGCGAGACTGCTGGGATTCGCCACGGAAGAGGAGCTCATCGACTCAATTCCGTTTGTCGGCTGGGCCTTGCGCGCGCTGGGAATCGTCGGCGGCGTGGCGCAGCTCGCCGAAACAACCGGCGAAGTGCTCTCCAGCCCGGCCGTCTTTGACAACACCGTCAGTGTCGCGATGGACACGACCGTCACGGTGCTGCATGACCCGCGCGATTTCGAATTTCCGGCGACAACCAAGACGTGGATCGTGCGCGCCACCTATGACGGCACGGTCGTCCGCGAAGCCTGCGGCAGCCTGCC